>JAKPSH010000296.1 GCA_029555385.1 Pseudomonadota bacterium | reverse complement strand
CCACATTGCCGACAATATAGTAATCACACATTTTGAGGATTGGCGCGTTCGGATCGTTATTAATCGCGACAATAGTCTCGGTATTAGCCACGCCAATCATATGTTGAATAGCGCCGCTTATTCCCATCGCCAAATAAAGCTTCGGACCTACCGCCGTACCCGTCTGGCCTACCTGATGCGCGCGCTCGGTAAAACCCTGCTCCACAGCGCTTCGCGAAGCACCCTGTTCCACTTCACAGCCCAGTTTTTGCTTCAGCACGGCACAGAGGGCATCAAGCATACCGTGATAGTTGTCACGGTTTTGCAGCCCTTTTCCGCCGCTGACAATAACCTCAGCCTCAAAATTAACGCCGCCATGCGAAACTTCCGTTTGCAGAATCTCGAAACACCGCTCGTCATCACTGAGCTGCACCTCGCGACGTATGACTTCGCCTTTACGGGAATCATTCCTCGGCAGCTTCTTCATCACCCCCGGACGCGCTGTAGCCATCTGCGAACGCGAACTGACCGTAGTGATTGTTGCCATAACATTCCCGCCAAGCGCCGGACGGGTTTGCAGCAGAATGCCGACTAATCCTTTCTTTGTATTGTCCCGAATGTCCAGTGATGTGCAATCCGCCGTCAACCCGCATCCCAAACGGTAGGAAACCATCGGCGCAAGCACCCGTCCTACCGGAGTTGCGGCAAAAAGCACAATCTGCGGCCAGAACTCGGCAATGAGCTGCGCCACGGCTTTGCGGTAGGTCAACGGATCAAATTCCCGGAGAAGCTCGTGCTCGACCAGATAGACTTTGTCCGCGCCCCCGGCGATAAGCTCTTGCGCCATGCTTTCCACACCATAGCCGGCGAGAGCCACCCCGACCTGAACTTCCAAAGAATCGGCAAGCTCCCGCGCTTTGCCGACAAGCTCAAACGTCGCCGGATGAATCTCGTTTTCACTCTGCTCGGCAACGACCCACACGTCCCCCGAAAAAGCCTTGTCAAAATGCTTCATCCCCTCAAACATATCGTCAAGCGGCTTGGCACCAAGTTGGGCGCTAAGTTCAGAAACGAGCTGCGCGCGCACTTCGTCGTTCATCTCATAAAAATCTGAAATCCCGGCGGCTGCCATTTTATCGGCAAGCAGCTTGAAGTTCTGGTTGTCTTTTTCCAGTCCTTCAAAAGTCCGATCAAAGTTATGCTCGCGTTTGCCCGGAAGCATGTAACTGCGCACGCCGCCGGACTTGGCACCGGATGATGCCGATTTACGGCAGTTCTCCATTATTACCTGCGCCAGTTCTTTTGCGTCCCGCACCTGCATGCACTTGCGCGTTGTTTTTCCCGGCGGAAAAACGCGGGTCACCTGGGTTTTTGAACCCTTGACGCCAATCTGCGTAGCCTGCACATCGCTTGCGCCCCATTGCAGCACCTGCACTTCTTGCGCGCGCCGCGTAGCGGCAAAAGAAGCAAACAACGGATACTCATATTTTGCGACCGTCAGCACCACCGGCAATTTGTGCGCAGCGACACGCTGACTGCCGCCGCTCACTATCCGCGTAAATTCATAACGGCCATTAACAAAGTCGGCACCGGTCAGATACGGGACGCAGCCGATACCCAATTCTTCTGCAATTTGCGCCGGAACTTGCGCAGTGTCTCCATCTACGGACTGCATACCTGCGACAATAAAGTAGTCTCTATTTCCGCCGAAGATTTCTTGTTCGATCCGGCGGATCGCAAAGGCAAGGGGATTTGCCGTGGCGACGGTATCTGCGCCGCCCAGCGCTCGATCCGTAAGCAAAACAGCAGTATCAGCACACCGGCCCAGACAATAGCGCAGCACATCATCCGCCATGGGCGGTCCCATGGTCAAACAAACGACACGCGTGGAATCATTGCCGCTGAGCTGTTTCATCCTGTTCGCCAGCGCGAGTGCCTGAGTATCAAGATCGTTGATTACGTTCTGCAGGCGGCTCCGCACCAGCGTTCCCGTCTCTGGATTGAACGCGTTGTCGGTAATCTGCGAAATGTCCGGAACTTGTTTGACTAGTACGATAAAATCACTCATCGAACCCCCTCTGTTCAACCACAACACTCAATCGGCATCTTTATTGCTGTTTTCGTCTGTTCTTGACTCCGGCGGAACATCGATTACACTGCTCTGGGAAAAAGGCGCATCGGCTTCGGCCATCAGCCACATCACGCCCAAAGCCGCAAGCCCGAGAAAAATCAGCCACCCCACATAGGTACGAAACAGTACAATAAGTACACCAGCGATGACTCCGGCAAAGAATGCCGGAACCGGCGCAGATCTGATCCTGTCTTCAAACTCCCGTTTTACGTTAATGAGCTTAGTTTCAAGTTCCTTGCGCCGCATACAATTCTCCTCAAAAATTATCGGATATCTTATGCCTGCTCTCTCCTTCTTTCCTTAAAAGCTGTAGGTATATATACATGAATGGACAAAAAAATATAGACGCAACGCTGCGTCATATAATTGCAGAGAGGTCGTGAAGTGGAAGAAAGCAAGTATGGGGCATTAGGGGTTTCGGCATCTAAGTCTGGACTGCACCGTGCCCTGGACCAGTCGGGCTTAACTCCGTCGGGAGCATTATTTGCACAAGTATCGGCGGATTTAGCCGGCAACAGTGAATACTATTCGTTTGTTCATTGTGACGGAGCCGGGACCAAGACTATCGTCCCATACCTGCACTTTCGTGAAACAAAATCCCGTTCTCTTTTTTCCGGTTTGGCGCAGGATGCGCTGGTTATGAACCTCGACGACATTTACTGCATCGGCTCTCCGGAAAAGCTGCTCTTAGCGAACACCGTTGCACGCAATGCGCGTTTGATCGATGACGAAACCTTGGCGGTTTTGTTCGACAGTTATCGCGCCCTCGCTTCTACACTCGCCGCGCAAGGAATTCTTATTGAACTTGCTGGTGGCGAGACCGCTGATTGCGGTGATGTCGTGCGCACACTCGTTGTCGATGCTGTCCTTTGCGGACGAATCAAGAAGAGCAGCATTGTTGATGCGGGCAATATTGTGCCTGGCGATGTCATCGTCGGACTCTCGTCCACGGGGCAGGCAATCTATGAGAATATGCCCAACTCGGGTATCGGTTCCAACGGCCTGACCTTGGCCCGCCATGCCATGCTTAGCCGGGAATACGCCAAAGACTACCCGGAAGTTGTTGATCCTAATCTTTCACCGGACGACGTTTACCGGGGACCGTTTTTCACGACAGATCGTCCGGAAGGGCTGGAAATGTCTGTCGGCGAAGCGCTTGCTTCACCGACACGAACGTACGCTCCCGTGATCGCCCGTGTGCTGGATACTCTGGGAAGCAGCGTACACGGAATTATTCACGTAACGGGCGGCGGTCAGACAAAAGTATTGCGTTTCGGCCGCGGCAATATTTACATCAAGGACAATCTTTTTGCACCACCGCCGGTTTTCTCGCTGATTCAGCGATTTGGACATGTTGCCTGGCGCGAAATGTACCAAGTCTTCAACATGGGACACCGCATGGAGTTCTATCTGCCTGAGGAATTCGCCGCTACGGTTTTTGAAATCTCCTCGTCATTCGGGATCGACGCACGTATCATCGGCAGAGTGGAACGCAACAACGAAGCTGCCGCTTCAAATAAGGTGACTATCGAGTGTCCATACGGCTCATTTGATTACACCCTGTGAGAATGAAAGAGGAAAAACCGTTCTCCAATTCTTATTGGCTGGAAACCACCGTCGAGGACTCACCGTTTCCGCCCCCCGACCGGTTAAAGAGCACAAATCTCGGCATGCTCTTTCTCGAACAGGCTGAAGAAATTAAGCACAAGTGTTTTGCGGCATTTCGTGATCAAGCCGACGATCAGTGGTCCACGATAAGCTGGGAAGAGGCAACGTGCCACGTGCTCAAGCTGCTGCGAACCCTAAGTTTGACTTTTCACACAAGACCTGGTGAACGAACGGTGATTATCTCATCAAACCGGTGGGAAGCGCTGCTGTGCGATATCGCGGCAGTCTGCAGCGGCGCAGCCGTGGTGCATGCCCCACCGGGTATAACCCCGGCGCAAGTTTCTGACCTCATGCAGCAGGCTGCACCAACCGTCATCTGCCTTGAGGGTTCCGCACAAGCCGCAAGTCTTAACGAAGCCCGGCTGCAAACAGACGCAGCGCAGTGGGCAAAAGAAATAAAAGGGATCATCTACTTTGATGCTTTAACAAACACCCCATCCGGCTTCACGCACGCGGCGTCAATGCTCATCTCCGGTATTCTGATGCCTGCGGAGAAGCTCAGCGCGGAAGCCATAATCCAGGCGAAGAATACTGCCAGCAGAATCCCTTCCACAGCGGCAGCCGCGATATACTTTCCCGCACTGACACAAGATGCCGGGCAAACCTCTCCCATCGACAAAGCGGCGATGATGCAGACGCATGCGAATTGCCTGGCGATGCTCGACTCTCTGCTGCTCTCCGCCCTGCTCGGCCCAGGAGATAACATTTACCTTGACCACCCTCTTTCATGCGCTTTTATCCGGGCTTGTGCTTATGCGGCCATCGCTCTTGGCGGAAGTTTGATTTTTCCCACAGCGTTAGACGGCGCACCCGGCACACATCCTGCGGCAGTGCTGCTGCGCCAGTTCCGCCGCGATATGCGCGATTCGCATCCGGCTGTTGTACTCACCGGCACCACGCTTCTTGAAGAACTCCGCCGGACAGTGACGAATCAGCCGAAACGGCTGCTTCAATGGTCGCTTGCCGAGCGAAATAGGCCGTGTTTTCCCAAGGCCCCGGCAAACCAAAGCGCACTTGAACGGCTGCGGCACGAGCTCGCTCAGGCCGTGCTCAGTAAACTTCGCTCATCATGGCTTGGTTTGCGCATCCAGCATATCCTGGCTAGTGGACCGCCAATTGTTGCCGGCGAAACTTCGGAGTTTTTCGAAGCCCTTCATACTCCTGTATTACAGGGGCTCTGGCGCCACGAGGCAAGCGGAGCTGTTTGCTCTAATACTTCCCGCTGGAAAAAGCGCGGCTCATTGGGCCGGCTTTTTGAGGGCATAGAGGCATACACCGCCCCCACAGGGGAGCTGTATGTGCGCGGAAGCGCTGTCTGTGGCCCGGCGGGCGAATGGCGCGCGGCAGGTGTAACAGCGGCTTTAGACTCGGACGGTTATCTTTGGCTTAACCCCCCGCCAGCGCAAACGTAAGCACCCCCCTCTCAATTTGCGGCTGACTCAAGTTTTTAAGCCGGCAAACGCAGACGCCTGGCGCCCTTTTTTGTCACTTCGCGCTGCGGCTGTCGTTATCTGTCACAAAGAGTGTGCATCATATTGAATAACAGAAGACATCTTCCCAGCAAGCCGCTGAAACTCTTAAACATTTCGCACTACGCAAAACAGGCGACTCTTGGCATAAAACTTGGTTTCTCTTTAATAACGGAGAAGCGCAGTAATCCCTTAAAGGAACAAGACAGATGGCTCGCAAAGATCAAGAAAAAGGCTTTACGCTCATCGAACTGCTTGTAGTCATCACCGTTATCGGCGTCCTCGTTGGAATAGTCTTTCGCGAGCTTACGATTTACCAGGCACGCGCATTTGACGCCCGGGCCGAACATGACTTGCGCGTTGCGGTAGCCGCCGAAGAAGCATTCTTCTCCGAAAACGAAGAATACATAGAGTGCGCCGACACTACTTGCGAGGAACTTCTCGGCAATCTTGAGTTAAGTGACGGCATCCGGCTTACCATGACTCCGACCGAGGAAGGCGACGGATTCGAAGGAGTTGCATACCACCCGAAAGGCGAAAAGCGCTACCGCTTCACCACCGAAAGCGGCGTCCTCCGGGCGCTCTAGCCCTCAAATAAGCGAATAAAATTTGCCTTGGTGTGCGGTCCAGAGACTTCGCCCAGCGCGATGCTGCCGGGTGCTGAAGGTGTGATCTTTTTTGCCTGGCACAACCCTTTGCCTCCCTTCGCTGTCGCCCCGCCCAGTGGTCCAGACCAATTGCAGCGAACCAATGCTTACTGGCGCGCTGCCGTTCTCTTTTCTCATCATCCCGAGCCCATAGGGTTAGCGCAATTGCACCGTCTGTATTTTAACCGTCATCCCGAGCCCACCGGTTGTTCCTAAGGGCAGCAGTCACCGCGCGAGGGATCTCAAAGTTCCCCGGTGCAGGGTCAATCCCGGGTGGAGATGCAATCCCGGGTGGAGATGCAATTACTGGAACAGCAGCGATAAAAATCACTTAATTATTAATTTTGCCTGGCTCTGCCTTCGTGTTCGTCCCCAGCGGAGGCACACATTGCTTCGTGCAAGCGTGAGATCCCTCGCGCAATAAACCCTGCCTTTAGCTGTAATGTCTCACAGCCTTGGGCTGTGAGACATTACAGCTAAATGGTGTAAACTCTATTTCGGGATTGTTCCTTTCGGAGGCGGAGGCGGAGGCGGAGGCGGAAAATAAGGCCAAGGCGAAGATATGGGCAAAGGCTTTTTTCGCAGCAGCAACAATCTTTCCGCCTTGGCCTTTGCCTTCGTCTCCGCCTTATTCTTCGCCTCAGCCGCCGCCTCGAAATTATGAGCGCATTCGGCGTATTCTCTATTTAGGAATTGTTCAACTTCGACTAGCTGCGATATCTCACTCGGCGATATCGCGGCTATCAGGTTGCTGAAAAAGTCCACGGAGGGATTTTTTCAGCAACCTGATAGCATTACTCCGTGAGGAGTGTGGATTTGAGGCGATTTTCGCTAAACGGGAATCGTGAGCAGCGGAGCCCCCCATTTTTTGCGGCAAGCTTACTTCGGCCCTTTCGTCAGCTTTCAGCAAAAAGTGGGGGATGAGCAGCGCAGCGATATCCCGTTTAGCGAAAATCGGCCAAAGACGCAGGCCTAACGGAGTAATGTTAGCCGTTATTTAACCCGCTTGAGATGAGCAGCGCGCGGCTTCTTTTGTTCTTCGTCTTTTTGACCCTCGCCGCTTTGCGGCTCTTTACCCGCGGCTTCTACCGGGGAGTTTTCTTTCTTTCCGCGCCGGAGAAGCTTCTTGCCGACTTCCGCAATTTTCGCCCGGGCTAGCTGCACAACAACTTCGCGCGGAACGTCTTCAGACCAAATATGATTCTTCTGGTCGCTGGCCGTCATCCCCCAAACCGCACTCCACGGCACAACGCAATGGTGGTATTCCCCGCTGAATTTCAGGTAGGCTGAGACAGCATGCTCATCGCAAGTCGTCTTCCCCTGAAAAAGATAACTCAGCTTCAAAGTCAAAGCCGGATTGCCCGCGAATTGCGGCGGCACTTGCACCCCTTCCCGCCGCGCATCAAGATGCACCAGCAGGTGATCGCCTTTCATCGCTTCTTCGAAAAACTTCTGCTTCTGCTTGCCGCGCAGCGCGACTTGCTCGACCATCATACGACGTCACCCAGGGTAGTTATTGCGCAACAGTTTAGACCGAACCTCAGCCAAGAACAAGTTTTGCCGGGCACAGAGCGGCGCAGCGCAAGTAACCCTTGAAACCTGTTCTAAAAAAAAATATCGCCGCCGCTCATAACTCCGGTTGCGAAAACTTAGTGCATGGCGTAAGAAAAAATTGTAATCACCTCCTGCCTGCCTTTGCTTACAAGGGAAACACAAGGAGGCTTTCCATTTCCGGTGCTTAGTTTGTCGTGACCGTCGTTAATGTTGACATAGCCGAAGAATCGAGAACCCGCTACCTGACTTACGCACTCAGCGTGGTAAGCAGCCGCGCTCTGCCCGATGTCCGGGATGGCTTAAAACCCGTACAGCGCCGCATTCTTTACGCAATGCTGCAAAATCTACGGCTGACTCCGGAACATGCACATCGAAAATCCGCGGCGGTCGTGGGCGAAGTACTGGCCCGGTATCATCCGCATGGCGACACTGCTTGTTATGAAGCCATGGTTCGCATGGCGCAGGATTTCTCGCTTCGCTACCCTCTTGTTGACGGACAAGGGAATTTCGGCTCCCTCGACGGCGATTCAGCAGCAGCCTATCGCTATACTGAGGCCAAGTTGACCGATATCGCCCTGGAGGTGCTTGGTGATATCGGCCAGGAAACCGTGGCCGAGCGCGATAATTTCGATCAAACTGCCAAGGAGCCGGTGGTTCTCCCATCCCGCCTGCCAAACTTGTTAATGAATGGCAGCGCCGGAATTGCCGTGGGCATGGCAACCGCAATTCCCCCGCACAACTTGACAGAACTGGTAAAGGGTCTGCTGCTCGCCATCGAAGATCCGGAGATTACTGACAGCAAACTGCTTAATGTCATTAAAGGACCAGATTTTCCGACAGGCTGCTTGATTCTCAATTCGCGAAGCGAGCTGAAAACAATTTATAGTACCGGCCGCGGCGCGATCCGTATGCGTGCCGCTTACGAACTGGAAAAAACGGGAAGCGGCTCACGCGTGCGCGAGCGAATCGTTATCTCATCCGTACCCTACGGCATCGACAAGTCCGATTTGATTGCGAAGATTGCCGACTTAATTATCACCCGCAAAGTTCCTCAGCTCAGTGATATCCGCGACGAATCGACTGACATCGTGCGAATCGTGCTTGAAGTTTCCGCCGGAGCGGATCCCGAAAAAGCAATGGCCTACCTTTTTAAGCACACGGCGCTGCAGCAGAATTTCTATGTTAATTTAACGGCGCTTGTGCCGACAGCCAATGCCCTGGTCAGCCGCCCGGAGCAGTTGTCGCTTCGCGCAATGCTTCTGCACTTCATTGATTTCCGCATTAAGGTAACGCAGGCAAAACTGCAGTTTGAAAGAGCGAAATTATCCGAACGCATCCACCTGCTGGAAGGGCTGGCCTCAGTAATTGATTTGATTGAGCAGGTCATAAAAATTGTGCGCTCCAGTTCAGGCCGGAGCGATGCCGCACAAAAACTGCAAAAGCGATTCAAACTTTCCGAAGCTCAAGCGTATTTTATCGTGGATTTGCGCGTCTATCAGTTGTCGAAAACTTCGATCGAAGAGGTAACCGGCGAACTTGAAGAGAAACGCAAACGCGTTGCCGAGATCGATCGCATTCTTAAGAGTGAACGGGCGATCAAGGGAGAAATAGCCGCGGACTTGCAGCGGATTCTTGCGCAGTACGGTGATTCCCGGCGCTCTCCCGTAGTCAGCGAATTCGAGGAACCCGAATTCGATAAAGAAGAATATGTTCAGCATGAAGACGCTTATGTCATTGTTTCGCGCGACGGCTGGCTGAAACGAATCCGCACGACCAGCGATCCGCAAGCGACACGCATCCGGGAGGGCGATGCGCTGTTCTTTGTTGAAGCGGCTTCTACCCGCGATACTCTCGTGTTATTTACCAGCTTTGGCAATACCTTTGGCACCCAGGTATTTGATCTATCCCACACCACCGGTTTCGGCGAACCAGTACAGAAAATGTTTCGTTTCGGCGACGGCGAACAGATCGTTGGGGCGCTGATTCTGAAAAAAGAAAACGGTGATGCTGCCACACTGAGCGAACCAGAGATGCATGCTCCGGAGCAGGCCGCCTTCACTTTTGCTGCAGGAGGCAAGCCGCGGAAGGCCTCCCCGGCCTCTAACTCTCACGCGGCAAAGGCCAAGGCCGCCGAACTGCTCCTTTTCACCAAGCACGGCTACGGTTTTCGTCTGGAGCAATCTGCGCTTGGACTGACAAAAAAAGTTGGTAAACGTGTAATGCGCCTTGGGAGCAACGACGCCTTGCAGGGAATCTGCCCGGCAGATGGAGAACTGCTGCTCTTGGTCACCGAACAAGGTTACGGCACGTGTTTTCTATTGAGCGAAGTGCCCGCACTTAATGCAGGAAGCAAAGGCGTGATTCTGCAGCGTGTGCCGGATGGCGATGCGCTCTGCCTGGCGCGCAGCGCAGGCAAGAAGAGCTCCGTCGCGGTAATCACCGCTGACGGTAAGGCGCGGCAGGTGGATGTTGCCGCGATGACCATTGGCAGCCGGGCAAAACGCGGGCTTAAGGTGGTTAAACGCGGCGGCAAAGTAATAGGTCTTGCTCCTGTGCAGATAGTGGGAAGATAACTGTGGCCGTTAGTTACAACGCATCAGATATTGAAGTCCTCGAAGGTCTCGAGCCGGTGCGCAAGCGCCCGGGAATGTTCATCGCCGGCACGGATACTCCCGCCGGACTGCACCAACTTGTTTTTGAGATTCTCGACAATAGCGTCGACGAAGCGATGAACGGTTATGCCGATCAGATCACCGTCATCCTGCATCGCGGACATTCAAGCACGACAATTGCAGACAACGGACGCGGCATACCGGTCGATAAACACCCAAAATTCAAGAAGTCGGCGCTGGAGTTGATTCTGACCACACTGCACGCCGGGGGCAAGTTCTCGGACAAGAACTATAAGACTGCGGGCGGATTGCACGGGGTAGGCAGTTCTGTCGTCAACGCGCTCAGCGAAGAAATGATTGTCCGCGTGAAGCGTGAAGGAAAAGAATACGAACAGCACTACAGCCGCGGTGCGGCGAAATCAGCAGTTCGCACCATCAACTCCGCCGCGCGCGGCACCGGCACGAGCATCTTTTTCCGTCCGGACCCCGAAATTTTTCCGAGCACCGAGTTTTCTGCCGAGACGATCCGGCAAATGTTGCAAGTCAAAGCCTATCTTACGCCCGGTTTGCGCATTACTTTCAGCGACGAAGACGCACAGAGCGAAGAGGAATTCTATTATGAGGACGGTTTACGCGCATATCTCACGCAAATAATTGCTGAACGCAAGGCGAAAGTTGTTGGAGACGAGGTCTTCTTTATTGAGAAAAAGAACAGCGTTCAGGTGACTATCGCGCTTGTTTGGACTGAATCAACACGTGAAGAATTCTATTCTTACGTAAATGGCATTCATACCTCCGATGGCGGTTCCCACGAAAACGGCGCAAAACTTGGGATAGTCAAAGCCGTGCGCAATTATTTGAATGTTCATGACATCGCGCAAAAGGGGGTACGTGTCGGAGCTGAAGATATTCGCGAAGGTCTAATCTGCCTTGCGGCGGTCCGCTTGCCCGGCGAAACATATAAACTGCAGTTTCAGGGGCAGACAAAAAGCAAGCTGAACAATCCGGAAGTCGCGCCGATCGTGGAGAATGCTGCGCGCTCTCTCGAACAGTTAATGAACGAAAAGCCGAGCGCCGCACAGGCTGTCGTCAACCGCATTATGCTGGCTGCTAAAGCCCGCGCGGCGTCACGCGCCGCCGTGGATACCGTACGGCGCAAAATTGGCATCAGCCACCGGCTTACACTGCCCGGCAAACTGGCAGACTGCACCAGTACGCGCCCGGAAGAATCGGAGCTGTTTATCGTCGAAGGCGACAGCGCAGGGGGCAGCACCAAACAAGGACGAAACCGCTATTTTCAAGCCGTGCTGCCTCTTCGCGGAAAAGTTCTTAACACAATTGTAAGTTCCTCGAAGAAGATCGTCGAAAACAAAGAATTGTCCAATATTTTATCCGCGCTCGGCTGCGGGACAGGCGATTCGTTCAACTTAAACAAGCTGCGCTACGAAAAAGTAATTATCCTTACTGACGCTGATGCAGACGGCATGCATATCGCAACGCTGCTCCTTGCGTTCTTCTTTACTTCCATGCGGCCTCTTATTGAAAACGGTTGTCTGTATTTAGGCAAGCCGCCGCTTTACGGGGTTTTTGGCACGAATCGCACAAAGAAGCAGAAATCGGCTGCACGAGAAGCCAAAACCGAAAAAACAAACAATGCGCAGCGCAGGAAAGCAAAAGAACCGGCAAAGAAGGATGATGCCCCCTCGGCTCTTTGGGCATATTCCGATGCCGAACTGGCTAAGCTGATTCGCGAACATGGGGCAAATCCGTCCCGGGTTGTCCGCTACAAAGGACTTGGCGAAATGAACCCCGAAACCCTCTGGGAGACCACGCTGGACCCCAAACGCCGCACGCTGCTGCGCGTGAGCATGGACGATGAAGCCGCGGTAAGCGATGCGTTCGGTACGTTGATGGGCAGCGACCCGTCGACGAGGTATCAGCTTATCTGCGAGAATGCAGAAGGACTCGAACTCGATATATAGTATGTTTTTAGGACGCGCAGCGGGTATTCGAACTGCGCGTCCTATCCGCTACCTGTAGCGCTGGCTTGCCTTCTTCAGACTAAAAGCCATATCGGTTACAACCGGCGCACTTGGCGCAGAGCATCCCTCGTCATAGTTGAAGGTTCCATTTCCGGTAACAGCGAAGCGGGAGGCCTCGATTGCCCCATGGAAGTTGAATGTACCCAGCATTTCAACATACGAAGCCGGGGCGAACAATCGCATGTTCATATCCGCGGTTCCGTTAAGCGTAAACGACTGATTGCTCGTGATATTAACTACAAGCGTATGCGGGGCGTTATTCAAATTGAACATTTGCTGCCCGTTTATCGAACCGCCGTCGAAATTATCTACATAAATCTCAATCTTGTGTCCTGGCGGCAGGATCGGCGTTGCAAGTACAGCGTTGCCGTTGTTCTGAAAAGTTAGCTTCTTAAAGCGGTACGGATATCCCGTATCCGTGAGCACCAGCGTCGAGTTCGGGGCAACAACCACATTTTCCCAACACTGCTGACTCAAGGCTGCTCCCGAAGCTAGCGCGGGCGGCGTGCCGGTAATTGTCAAGCTGCCCTGGCTTGAACCGCTGTCACCGCACGTGGTTTGCCACGAAGGCAGCGGTGCTATTGAATGATTATGGCATGATGCACCGCCGCAGACCGAACCGGAAACTTCACCCTTTGGCCGGTCGACAGTGACACCGTTATTAACCTTGCTCAGCGCATTGCCGCTGATTCTTCCCTCAAGAAAGATAGTGCTGTTCGAGGCAACAATACAGTTTGCTCGCGGTGCACCTTTAGTCCACTGCCCTCCCGCATATGTCCATTGATAAGAATCGCAGCGGTTGTTTCCGGTTTTCGTCGTAAGCGGCTGATTTTGCGTAAAGAATCCGATACCATCACCGCCGCCAGCACCGGGAACCGCCTCTAGTTTTGAGTACACATAAGTGAAGGTATGCGCTCCGCGATCCGGATTGTTGCCCGTCACCGCGTCAACACGAAACACCGGCTCGAAGTTGCCGTCTGTCGCTCTCGCCCAAACGAGAATGGCCCGGGAATTCGCCGAACCCAAATCAGCGCTGCGAAAGGCAGAAACAGCATCGAAGCTGGCGCCGGTATCGATATTCTGAGTTGCCGGGAAATTCGCTTCACCAAAGAACTCGTTATTGCTCAGCATCGCGGCATTGCTTGAACCGTTTATTTTGACCATCGTCGGAACCTGGAAGAACTCTCCTTCGTTCGCCCCGAGTGAAGGAGAAGAATCGACATCAAAATTGTTGTTAAAGTTCGCACCGACGAAGGCCGTGACCAAATTCTTTGAATTAGCCTGAAGCCATGCGACCGTCTTGTTTAATGTCTCTTCAGCTTCATAATAGTACTCAGCCTGCGTCTTTACCAGGGCCCGAGTTTTGGTGTTTGTCGCGGAGATCTGTAAGATCCCGGCAGAAACGACGAGCGCAATGAAACTCATAAATATTACGCCGAGAATGAGGTAGCCGCGTTGATTTTTCATTATTTTTTCACTCCAAAAATCAAAACAGATAGTCCAGATTTCTTATCCCAATAACTTGACTGACGCTTGCCGCATATGTTTCGCCGGTGCTCATTTTTCGCGGGCTGCTCAGCGTAATCGTAATCCGCGCTGAGCGCAGCGCGTTAACTAGGTCAGTTTGCTGAAGAGGCAAGTTAAGGGCATTACCATCAATATCAAGGTACTCCAGCGTTAGCGTGCCATTCTCGGCAAGAAAAACCGGCCCAAATCCGGAGTCTCTCGTAATGGTGCCATTAACTGATTCATAAGTTACAACCGGCACTTCCTCCAGCGTGCTTCCCGCGGCAAAAACTGCTCCCGGCGAAGCCACGTAGTCCGAGTCGATGGTTATTGTATTTGAAGCTGAATTAACCGACGCGACTTGCGCGTAAAGACCATCATCTCCGGAGACGACACTGTTCGAAATGTAAATCGGGTCATTCTCTTCAAGCAGACTGACATCATTCAGAGAAATGGTTGCACTTGACGCGGGATCGAAGCTTGCGGCAAGCAAAAATACCTCGCCTGCTTCATTTACGCGAAGTGCAATCTTGCTTGCGCTGGTATCACTGACGACAATCGGTTCGGTAACGGTATTATCGGAAAGATTCGGCGCCCCGATAAAAAAGTTCTTTTGGTCAAAAGGCACCCCATTTCCAGCCATTCTTATTTCGGCGGCAATAGTCTGAGCAACCGCCTGAGCTTGAACAAATGTCTCCAGGCGGATTTGGTGATCTCTGGCGCGCTCGATACTGGTACGAAGCTGCATATACAGCCCCGAAACAACCACGCCCGAGAGAAGGAGCGATACTAGGAGTTCAAGAAATGTGAACCCGCCATCCCTAACTGCTCTGCTCAGCAAAAATCTGTCCTCCTGCATTGCCGGTATTACTCCCATACAGCAAATGTTGTCCCAAACTTAGCCGATGTCGGAATGGGCGCGTTGTTGGTTGACACAACGATCTCCACACGCCGTGAATTGTCGGCATTGACCGCAACGGTCGTAACACGTTTGAAGGTAAAATCAGTTCCCGGCCAGGTTACCGCATCTTCGGTTTCACTGTCGCTGGAATCCAGCTCACTCGCGGTACGCGAAGCAAGCTCTTCCATCTTGCTGATTGCCAGACTGCTGGCAATATGGTTTGCTTCCGTGAATTTAGCATATTTCATCGCCGCAATCGTGCTGCCGGCAACACCCATCGTGATGATGGCGATAATGATCACGCTCACCAGCAGCTCTACAAGACAAAAACCGCCTTCGTTATTTTGCTGCTCTTCCCCGTATATCAGATACTGCTTATCCATCAGTTGCATTCCATTCAATTTTGAAATGTGAACACACCCGTCCCCAACAAGGCCCCTTGAGCAAACGATGCACGCGACTCACCCTCGACCTCTTGCAGAGCAATATTGGTGTTAGTCATTACTCCGCTCAAATCCACCGCCTGCCCGCGTGAGTTAAAAATAACAGGCTGTGACGCAGAAATTATTATTCCCATTGGCATTTCACGCGAGAAGAATACGCGATCGGCAGCCGGAGTTTCCGACTCATCGTAAGCAAGAAAATCACAGCCGAATGAATAGCCGTTGCTGTCTGCGGCAATCATAAAGATACCGCGGCAGCCCCAAGTAATGGCTTCCGCTTGCGCCCGCTTCAGGTCTTGGATAAGAAATGACCGCGCATTCATTCGTTGAAAGGATGCTTCCGCTGGCCGGAACTCAAGCACAGCAAGCATACCCATGATGGCAAGCACAACAAAAAGGAGCAGCATTTCAATAAGCGTGAAACCCCGCTCGGATAAAAATCGCTTGCTCAAAACCTGTCTTGCCTCCTTTTAGTCAGACCGAGCATTCATTCGTCCGCGGCAGGCAGAGCGGAACCTCCGCCAACTCCCACAGATGGCCTTAGATAGTCTGCTAAAATCATGCCAAAATATTGGCCGAATATAACAGTTTGATTTCAACTAATAAGAACGGTTTCAGACGGCTTGGACGCGCGGCGCTGTAACTACCCACGCCGTAAGCTGCAAAGAATTGCGTAGCAACCAGGAACCCGGCCAGCAGGAACCCGGCCAGCACCTAAACTTCCCCGGACTTGTCGTGGCCCCGGCTTTTCTGTGCTTGGAGTCAGACTATTGCCAAATTACCCCAAAGAGTCATGGACGGGCGATAAACTGATTATGCACCAAGCACAATCCAGTAGCGCTGGACAATCTCACCGCGTTTGGAAATATATTCTTCGGAGTCGAAACATCCACCGTTAGCTAGAATGACTCCCACCGAACCTGTATTAGTCTTTGCGCAAGTGATCAGAATGCGTTTAATTCCACGGAGCAGGGCCTGCTCCAATGTAAGGCGCAGCAGTTCTTTTCCGTACCCTCTTTTTCTTTGCGATGGACGGATGCTGTAGCCGATGTGTCCCCCCTCCCGCGCAAGCTGCGGAGTAAGCTCATGGCGGAGGTTTGACATGCCCAGCATGCTGCAATTCTCGTTAATCAGCCAAAACGTACTGTGAGCGACGAATCCTTGAGGGACGCCCAGTCCTGTTTGAGCATCGCGCAGCCGTTTAATCAAAGCCCGGAAATCATCCGCCGGAAATAAAAGAGGAAAAGGAATCAGCTTCTCCTGCCGCTGTTGAAACTCAGCGAGGAAACTCCGGTAACTCGCTTCATACTCGATACTGGGCTGCACTAGGCGCAGCACAGCTATATTTGCAGTTTCGTGCGCCATTGTTATGCAATTGTATGGCGAAAGCTGAGAGGCATCAAGAGTGGCACGCGAACTAGCCTCAAATAAGCGAATTAGTCTGCCGCAGGCGGAATTCCTCCTGAAAATCGTTGAATCGCGCAGATTTGTGGCATCACGCGGGTGAAAGCTGAAGTCGCGCATGGGCGGTGGAGCGTTTGACGCTGCCGGGCGCTAGATGCGCGCCGCCGCCCGCCTACAGAACTCGGCTTGCAGGAACCGGAGATGCTTCACTGCACAAGACCGCACGGCAATCCGATTTCCTGCGGCAGGCCCGTTCCACCCCCGCCCCGGCGCATAAGGTTAAGCCTTCAGCACCCGGCAGCGTCAAACTCTCCACCGGCGTCAAACCGGAGCAGGTACGCTGCTGTCTCTCCTGGTTTTATTCCACTTTTCTGGATACCTGGATGTTCTGCACTGCTTCAAGTGCGGGAAAAAGTGCAAACGCGTCCAAGCCGCCCTTTTGCCGCAGCACGTCTTTCAGAACAGATCAAGAACCCTGCACAACCCTTTGCCAACCGCAGCGCGTCGCCCGCATTGATTCGTCGCCATTGGTCTGGACCAGCAGGCGGGCGACAGCGAAGGGAGGCAAGGGGTTGTGCAGGGTAAAAAAACACGCGCCTTCCGCACCCGGCAGCATCGCGCTGGGCGGCATACCAAGGCAAATTTTATTCGCTTATTTCAGGGCTAGACACGATGTCAGTCTCTGCCTGGTTATTCACTGCCTATAGTTTCTGGCGTGACATCGTTGTTAATTACGCGCTCCATGTAGCGCATGAACTCCGCGGCAGCAACCGGCTTGGCAAAAAAGTAACATGCGCCCAAACCGGCAAAATGAGAGATGTCCCGCATCGGCACTCGATCGGAAATGATGATGGCCGGTATCTTTGGCCAGGCTGCTGTTTCTTGCCGGCGAACAAGTCCTCGGCCATCAACGTCTTTCAGCTCACGATCGACGATGACCAAATCAAGCTCCGGATTGTCCAGGATGACTTGACTGGCCGTTGTGCCAGTAGATACCGCAAACCATGAATACCCAAGCCCATCGGCAGCCTGAACAACTTCCTGCCGGATCGATTCGTCGCCGCTCACAATAAGCATCTTAGTCAAAGCCATACTCCTGAATTGCAGCAACTCCAGTATATACCAAAATCCGCACGGCTGAAATATTTTAGGAATCTATTCCTTCGCTCGTTCGACAGCGCAATTATTAAGTCCCGGATGTGATACGTCACCGAGATATTCGACGACCTCGTATTGCCCGTTGCTTAATTTCAACAGATAGAGCGGTTGGATAAAAAGATTATTGTGAGGATCGACCGCGACGCGTCCCTGGGGAAGTACAACCTGAGTGGTGTTCATGGCTTTGGCAAATGGTTCCGCCGCGGTTGATTTTGCTTTTTCAAAGGCAGCCTTGGCGATAAGCAGGCTGCCGTATGCTGCCGCAGCGGTTGCCGTGGGCTGGTCCGGCGTGCCAGGGAAAAGTTTCCGCCAGGCGGCGAGGAATTCTTCATTCTCTGGCGTTTTAATCAAATGAGTATAGCGATTGGCTGTCAGATAATTATCTATTCCACTTGCGCCAAACTGTCGCAGCCGTTCTTCTTCAAGAGTTTCTAAGGCAGCAACAGTCATATCACGCTGCACGGTCATTTTAGCCATTTGTTGAAAGAATACTGGTGTGGCGCGTTGCGAGGTGAGAACAAAAAGAATATCGGGCTGAGCTGGAAATATCTGGTTGATATCTTGATAATAATCCCGAATGCGCTCATCGACGATTTCAAAGCCCACGGTCTTAAATCCAAGTTCCTCGGACGTTTCGCGCGCAGACTGCGCTTGTGCTGCTGTTAGCGCAGTGTCCGAGGCGAAAAAAAAGAACTTCGGCTCTCTTTCCGATTCGGTGACTGTCTGACCGAGGTAGATCAAGAAAGGTTCCAGATACATCTCCCAAGTCAGGCCGGCGCCCCAAACAAACGGCGACTTTTTATTTCTGTCCCGGCGGCTGCAGGTTTTTAACGGGCCATTCGCGACATAAATAAAAGGGACGCCCAAGTCTGCGGCCGCATCCGCCGCGGCCAGAGTTTCTTCTTCGCCGGCTGTTCCGACCAGCAGCGCCGCCTTATTCTTCTGCACCAGTTCTTCGGCCAAGGGACGAATAAGCGCGGGCTGAGAGCGAGGATCGACAACTTCAATCCGCACTGGACGCCCCAAAATGCCGTCCCGGGCATTGATCACTTCAAGGGCAGCCATCGCGCCTTGTTCGATACTGCGGCCGTAGGCGGCAAAATCGCCCTGCTTTGAAGCAAAAACACCAACTGTAATTACATCGCCTCCGGTGACGTTATTCCAAAGGCCGCTCGTTTGTTCTGCGGGCTTGGTTTTCCCGTCCAGCGACAACCACAGGACTAATGCTGCTGCAAGCAACGCGCTAATAACGAATAGAACAAGAACTGTCTTTCGCGGTCGAATCTTCATATCGAGTTAGTTTGCACAAAAATATCTTCCTGTCAGGTAAAACGAAGTATGGCCTCGAACTTTTCCATCAATGACGCCTTGCCGGGACGGTTATCTTTCTGATTCCGAAATGTTATTAATATTAATCGCCGGGAATTGATTAATAATCAATTTAATCGGATTTTGGGTCGGCATCTTCGGCGGACATTTCCTGTGCAAAGATGGTCAGTTTCATGCATCTAAGAAACTAGAGAATTGTTTTCAGCTATTTTCGGGGGGCTTTGCAGGCGTCATGAGCGTTCGGCATTCAGTGTTGCTGGTCGATGAAAACGCGCAGGCTCGCCGCCATATGGTTGCCATCTTGCGCGGGGTTTTTGCACAGGTTTATGAAGCTGAGGATTATGAATCCGCGCTGTGTTTGTTTAGTAAACACCGGCCAGATATGGTCATCACAGCTATCAAAGAGTACCCGGCAGTATTGGAGTTTATCGGGCGTATTTGTGGACAAGAGCCGGCAGCCGTGATTGTGGCGCTGATTGAAGCGCGCGTCCCTGCGGCCAAGCTCATTGGCTCGGTTAATGCAGGAGTCACTGGATTCTTGAGGAAGCCGGCAACGCTGAACGATCTCCGCGCCTTATCCGCGCGTCTTTTGTCTGGCGCAGAACTGAGAAGGCATGTGCTATTTCCCGCCGGCAGCGTGAGCAACGGGGCCGTGGATCTGGTCATCCGCACCGAAGGCCACGCGGTGAATGAGCTGCTTCGAATCATCTCCGGTATGCTTGCCGGAGTAGTCGACGGTGCGCAGTTGGCCAAACTTTTTTTAGCGATCGATGAAAGCGTAAGAAATGCCTACGAACACGGCAACCTTGGTCTTACTTCCGAACAAAAACTTTCGCTTTGCGAAGAGGAGACTCTTGAGTCATACTTGCAGGAGAAAGAGCAGACCCCGGCCCTGCGCGCCAAGCAGATTCGTGTCCAGTTCGCGTGCTCCAAGGATGAGGTGAGCTGCGTCATCGAAGACGAAGGCGATGGTTTTGACTGGCGTCAATCCGCGCTGCCCGCCGGTGAAAACGGGGAGCTAATGCCCGCGCTCGGCGGACGGGGCCTGGCGCTGATTCGCCATGCTTTTGATTCTGTCGAATTCAACGAGAAGGGAAATAAAATTACGCTGCGCAAGCGGCTGGCGGGCGGATAAAATGAAGACCTATCGCTGTTTCCTTGGAGCACTTTTTGTTCTATTTGGATTGACCGGATCGTTATGGGCCTGCGAGACACGGACGCTGACGGCTGCCGGAAACTTGGATGCGAACTCCGATATCCTGATCGGTGGTGCGGCGACTATCCCTGCTTGCGACGGGACAACAGATTTTCTTGATCTTGCTTCAACCGCCGAGTTTTCAACATCAATTGATGTATTTGATTCACTGGGCACCCAACATGCAGTGACACTTTATTTCTTTCATACCGCGCTTAACGAATGGGTTGTACGCGCCGTTGTGCCGGCAGGCGATGTTATGGCCGGAGGTCCGCCAACGATGACTCCCCCACCGGGGTTTGATACTACAGATCCCTATGCGATCTCCTCCGATATCGCTCTGATGTTCTTAAGTAATGGTACGCGCAATAACGCGGGAGATCCAGATGAAACAATTGCGATTCAATGGGCGAACGGTTCAGCGGAGTCGGCTATTCGTCTGACGCTGAGTCCGTTTACACAGTATGCTTCGGTTTCCTCGATAGCGTCGGTTAATCAAGACGGAAGCTCCGGTGCCTGTGTTTATTCCGGACAGCTTGATTACGACGGCGACGGTGTGGGTGATTGGGCGATATACCGCGCACGGTACGGCATCTGGGCAGTGCGTATGTCTTCTTCAGCGTCCGGGCAGTTCATCTGGAAGCAGTGGGGGCTTCGCGGAGATTATCCGATGGCAGGTGACTATACTGGAGACGGCATTGCAGATCTTGTGGTATGGCGTCCGGCAAACGGCAGCTGGTACATCTGTCCATCAAATACTCTATTCGATTGCACCTTTGCGACAATTACTCAGTTCGGTCTTCCTGGAGACCGTCCAGTTCGCGTAGATACGGACCGCGACGGAACGCTCGACCTTGCAGTTTGGCGTCCCAGCACGGGGATTTTTTATGTCAAGAGCTCGCGACGAAACGAAATCACCGCTCAGCAATGGGGCCTGCCCGGTGATATTCCACTAACAGCAGCATCGAGCCAGTAATAATCACGAACGTTCCTAGGGCGCCAACTTCAGCTCAGCAGCCGCAGCACCTGCTCCTGACTCAAATTCGCATGCGCTGCAAGCGAGACGTTCATCTGCTGCTTAATGCTTGCGGCAGACAAATTTGCCGACTCCGCAGCAATATCGGCATCGGCTTTGGTGCTCATCGCCTGTGTCGTCAGCAGGCGCTGGCTGCTGATGTTGGAGAAGGAAGTCTCCAAACTGCTTTGCGCCGCACCGATTTCCGCGCGGCTTGAACTTACCGTGTCGAGAGCTGCCGCAGTCTGGGTCAGCGCATTTTTTGCACCTTCCTGAGAGAGCAGATTCGTTCCGGAAACACCGAGGCTTGTGCTGTCGATGGCGGTGACGTTGAGCGTGGTCTGCGAATTCGCGCTGCTGTCAATCCCGGACTGAATAACAGTTTCGCCGGTTACGGACTGGCCGTTGAACTGTGCGGTCTCTTGCGTCCTGTCAAGCTCGGCCTTGAGAGCTTGATATTCTTCGTTAAGCGCCTGGCGCTGAGAGTCGCTCAGCGTGCCGTTTGCCGCTTGAGTGGCCAGTTCGCTCATCCGCGTCAGGATTCCGCTGCCAGTCTCCATCGTGGAATCCGCGATGTTGAGCATGGATGCGCCGTCATTGATGTTGCGCATTGCTGCAGTGTAAGCCTGGATGTCCGCGCGCTGCGCTTCAACCATTTGCAGACCGGAGGCGTCGTCTGATGCGCGATTGATGCGTTTACCGCTGGTCAGCCGTTCAAAAGCTTGACCGACGCTCTTTTCTGATTTGGCGAGTTCTTTTTGATTCTGCAGGGCGGAGATGTTTGTGTTGATGGAAAAGGCCATGGCACGTTCCTCCTGAGCAAGCAATCCTTTTTCGCCTTTTCCTTAGCGCGTAAAGTCCTTGCTCATGGCATCGTCTAGGCTGCTGAAATACTTAATAATCCGGCGCGCAGCCTTTACTTCTGGAACGGGCCCGAAGAACGGTTATTCGCTGCCGTTGCTGTGATTTAAGTTCTCGGCTAGACTCACGTTTCTTATTTTTTGTCGATTGATTAAAGGGTTTAGCAAATGACAGAGCGGATGGTTGCTTGCAGGAAGTTGGGGAAAGAAGCGCCAGGGCTTACGCACCCGCCGACAGATGATGAACTTGGCAAAGAAATATTCGAGAATATTTCCCAGGAAGCTTGGAGTCTCTGGACGGACCAGATGATGGTGCGGGTGATTAACGAGTACCGGCTCAACCTGGCCGATCCCGAACAATACCGGGTGTTTATCGACGAGATGCGTGCCTTTCTCAATTTGACCGGGCCGCAGCCTGCGGAGTGAAATAAATATCCGTCACGTTTTTTCGTCAGTGCTCTACAACTATATTTGAGAGCAAGTTTTATACTCCTTGGGCTTACTACCGGAGTTCAATAGTCCGATGTATGTGCATCAGAAGACAGAGTCGCGGCTTGCCGGGATTTTCGCCGGGCAGACAAAGTCCGCGGGGTTGAGTTCCGAAAAAAAAGATGCCTTGGCTGAAGTAACCAACGGCGGCACCGCTGAGACGTTGTCCCGGGAAAATAGCCCGGGCATCGACAAGAGGTTCCTCGATGCCATGGCCAGCCTGTCGCTTTCCGGCGCAGCAAAGACAATAGGCCGGACAGCGCAGCCGGCACAGAATTTTACTGATATTGTTAAAAAGGTAGTTGAAGCTTTGCCGGTGGCTATTCTTGATGCCGTAGTTATGCCGAGTTCTGCAACTTATAAGAAGCATCAAGTCCAAGAGCAGCAAATCGTATAATCCCGCGGTTTATATTTTCCCTGACATATCTTGCTTTTTTGCGTGAGGCCTTTAAGATAGCCACGATCGTTTTTTCAGTATGGGAGAGGGGTTATGAAAGTTGCACTCGTTGGTATGCCGCAGTCAGGCAAAAGCACGATACTTGCGGCAATCAGCGGCAAGGAGGGCTCCGCGGGACATATTAATGAAGCTGTTGTCCCTGTTCCGGACGAGCGCATTGATTTTTTGACGCAGCTCTATCAGCCGAAAAAAACGGTGTTTGCGACGATCGACTGCTTAGACCTGCCGGGTGTAAGTTTCGTCGATGACGCCGGACGCGCTGCCGCGCGAAAAACCATCGCTGAAGCCAAAGCGGCGGATATGTTCGTGCTTGTCATCCGGTCTTTTGCCGAGGAGAGCGTGCCGGCGTATCGCGGCAGTGTTGATGTACGGCGGGATCTTGCAGAGCTGCAGGCGGAGTTTCTGCTTGCTGACTTGGAGCTGGTCACCACACGCATTGAACGGTTGCAGGAGGCGCTGAAGAAAGGCTCCAAAAATGCGGAACATGACAAAGCGGAACTTGCGCTGCAGCTCCGCTTGCAGGAGCCGCTCGAAGACGGCAAGCCGGCGCGAACAATCGCGCTTGATGAAAAAGAGCTGGAGCTGATTAAGCCGCTCGGGCTGCTTACGATCAAGCCTATTTCGGTGTTGATTAATACTGGCGAAGATGAACTGGACCGGCAGTTTGACGTCAGCGGCATACTGGATCCTTCTATTCCGGTGTTTGCCATGTGCGCGAAGCTGGAACGCGAGCTGGCGCAGCTTGACACGGCGAGCCGCGCTGAATTCATGGCGGATCTTGCTCTTTCCGAGCCGGGTTATATTAAGTTTGTGAATAGTTGCTATGATGCGCTGGGATTAATCAGTTTTCTGACCGTTGGCCCTGACGAAGTCCGCGCCTGGCCCGTGCGGCGGGGTAGCTCGGCGCTTGATGCCGCCGGTAAGATTCACACCGATATAAAACGGGGCTTCATCCGTGCGGAAACAATGGCCTACGAAGAACTGAAATCTCTTGGCGGGGAGAAGGCCGTCAAGGCAGCAGGCCGCCTGCGTCTGGAAGGAAAGACCTATATCGTGCATGACGGCGATATTATGCATTTCCGGTTTAACGTCTAGGCTGAAGATAGAAGGCAAGTGCTTTCGCGATTTCTTGGGAGAACGCAGCGTTGTCCTCGTTCTTTATCATATAACAGTCAGCACCAGCGGCGTAGCTTTCCCGGATATCGGTCTCCAGCGCAGAAGTCGATAAGACGACTACCGGCAGGTCACAATAAATGTCCGAGCGGCGAATTTCCGGGATTAAGGAGCTGCTGCGCTCTTGGCCAAGATTCAGATCGAGGAGCGCTAGAGCGATGGGCAGGCAGTTGCGGCCGAAGAGCGCATGGCGGGCTTCCTCTAGTGTCGCCGATTCGACAAGCGGGTTGTCCACTCCAGCTTTGCGGATGCTGCGCTTTATTAATGTTCGATGAGCGGGGCTGTCATCGAGCAGTAAAATTGCCGCAAGGGGTGCTGCTGTGAAACTTGAATCCATTCTACTGCTCAGAAAATCCGGGCCAAATCTGCAGGTACTTCGCGAGGGTTCGGCTGGGCTGCCGGTATGGAAACACTAAAAGTGCTGCCTTGCCCCTCGACGCTGGACACTGTGACAGTTCCGCCCAGACGGTCGACAATTTTTTTCACACAGGCGAGCCCGATGCCGCTTCCTTCAATTTCATTGCCATGGGCGCGCCGGTAGGGACGAAAGATATCATCAAGCTTGGCTGAGGGGATCCCCAAGCCGTTGTCCTGGACATCGACGACAACCATATCGGACGCGGTTCTTTTGCCGCGTACTGCAATTTGAGGAGTGCGATCTGGCGAGGAATACTTCAGGGCATTGCCTAACAGATTCGAGAAGATTTGATAAATGCGAATCTGATCTCCGCTGATGCTTGGCAGATTATCGTCAACTATTACTGCGGCGTTCTTGTCCCGGACTTGCTCTGCGAGATCGGCCCGTACTTGCTGCATTACTGTGTTCAGATCCACATCCGTATTCTGCCATTCTTTGGTGTTGATTGATGAGTACTCAATCACGCTGGCCACCAGCCGTTCCAGGCGCGCTGCACCATCGACTATGTAATTTACCAACTCGCATCCGTCGCGGCCTAGCTGCTGCTGATGATCCTCGAGCAGGGCGTGAGCCATGCCCTTAATCGTAAAGATGGGCGCCTTGAGATCGTGGGAGACCATGTAAGCAAAGTCACTAAGATCGCGATTTTGTGCTTCAATCTGCTCCTGGTAATTGAGAGTGTCGGTGACATCCACCGTGACCGCAAGAACCGAGACAACTTCGCCATCGTCGTTGCATACAGGAACTAGTCTTGTTTCAAGCCACAGCCGCAGGCCGCTCCGGTGACGGATGCGGCAGCGCACCAAGATATCTTCGCCGAGCTGGCTCACTTGCCGCGCCCGTTTGTAGCGTTCGGCATCCTGCTCGACAACGAGGCTTTCCAAAAAATCAGCTCCGTCCGCACTGTATGCGGCGATCTCTTCTGGTGAATATCCGGTAAGCACCTGCGTGTAGGGGCTGCAGAATACGACTTTTCCAGAGCGATCATAAATAAGCAGGGAGGCGGCGATATTGGTGCTGACAAGCTCATAGCGTTCGCGCAGGGCGGCGGTCTCATGTTCGAGTTCTGACTTTCTGTTCAGTTCGTGGCGAACAGCGTCGAGAACGTCTTGAGCAAACGGGCAGAAGTGAGGCATCGTTTCCTTGCCCTTAGGCTGTGCGCCGTTTACCGGCGCGAAGATCCGTTCAATCGCACGGCGAATCAAACGGCTTTGAATGAATAAACCACACGCGAAGGCGGCTGCGGCAACAAGGCAAAGCCCGACGATCATCAATGTTTTGTCCATCCGCTATACATTCTCGACATGGTACAGTGCAAACTCGTCGTTGAACTGTTTACGAAACTGTTCAAGCATTCCTGAGTGGTCTTGGCCGGCAAGTCCGAGCTGCTCAAAGGCAAGGTGTATTTCTTCTTCAGCTCGCACGCGAAACGGACGAAACACCGGCGGATGTCCGATGCCGCAGGCATGGGAGATGACATCGCACGCCTTAACTAGTATGGCATGACTGGTGCCTTTCCCTTTTTGTTCTGGCTGCTGGGGCCAGGCGCCATGGTGAAAAGCAATAGCGGCTACGGCTGGTGCTGGGAAATTCCATTTTTCAGCCACCCATTTGCCGACATCGACATGGCTGAAATCAAAGACTTCCTCTTCGGCCTGCACAAAAGTTTTTGCGCCGCTGCTGACAATGCTTAGCACCTTATCGTATTGCTTCGCACTTTTGCGGATCATAATCAGCTTGCCTACATCATGGAGCAGGCCGGCCAGAAAAGCTTCACCTTCGGCAAGATTGGTTTGCCGGCTGAGCGTGCGGCAGCAGATGGCAGTGCCGACTGAATTGGCCCATATTTGTTCGCGGGCGCTATGTTTGCCTTGCAGGAGACTGCGCAGCATTGTTGCCGACATAAGGCAGCGCAGCTCATTTAAGCCGATGCTTGCGACAGCTTTGGCAATATCGTTAACCTCCTCTCCGCGGCGAAAGTAGACGGAATTGGCAATCCGGATTATCCGGGCGCTGAGCGCTTCATCCGACTCGATGATTTTGACAAAATCAGCTAACGTTGCTTTTGGATCGCTTGCCAATTGAAATGCACGAGCGGCTTGTACCGGCATGCTTTCCAGCTTCTGAATCCCCAATGTTTCCTTCATCCGCATCTCAACAGCGATTGAAGTTTTGGCTAAAGCCGCGCTGAAGGAAGACGACTGTTTCTTTTTTCCAAAAAGCCCCATCGCAGGTTCCATCGTGTTTAACGCTTGATAATTTCCCAGATTAGCTTTTTGACCAGGATGAAAAAAGGCAAAGTTGCACTGAGAAAAATAAGCCTAACACATCCAAAATAATAGGAAATCAAGGGCATGCACTAAATGAGTAATTAGATCGAGAAAGTGCTAAAGGTCCGAATTCCTTGGGACGATAATAATAGTGCATGCGTTTTGTATGCAATAATATGGATAATTAACTAAGCCGCTAAGTGTAGTTTATTGGGTTGGCTTGGAGGGCAGGGATGGGGATGCTGGAAATTGCTTCCCCATAGGCAGTTACACAAAGTGGCATAGTTTCAAGGAGGAAAACTATGGCCCTTACTATTAACACCAATATTGCCTCGTTGAATGCGCAGCGACGTTTGTCGCAGTCAACTGGCGATCTCCGTCAATCATTTGAAAAATTGTCATCTGGGTTGCGTATCGTCCGTGCCCGCGACGACGCAGCGGGCTTGGCGATTGCCGATGCTCTGCGCGCCGACCAGCGGATTGCCGGTGTTGCGATTCGTAACGCAAACGACGGTATTTCGATGATCAGCATTTCTGACGGTGCATTGAATGAGATTGGCAACGTGCTGACGCGTATGGCGGAGCTTGCTGAGCAATCGGCAAACGGAACTTTGGGCGTGTCCCAGCGTTCTGCTCTGCAGCAAGAGTTCGTGTCGCTTGGTTCGGAAATTCAGCGTATTGCCTCCACAACGAGCTTCAATGGCATTCAGCTCTTGTCGGGCGGCTCCACTGTTCAGCTCCAGGTTGGGTTTGATTCTGCGGCGACTGCGCAGATCAGCTTCACTGGCGTGCAGGGAACGCTGGAAGCTCTTGGCCTGGCCAGTTCGGGTTCGGCTGCGTTGACCTATTCACTGCAAGCATCCAGCGACTCTCAGGGCGCAGCTCTGAGTTCATTGGATGCAGTTAAGGCAGCGATTAGTTCGTTGACTACCACACGCGGTTCGCTCGGTTCAGTAGAGAGCCGTCTTACCGTTGCCGTTAACAACCTGCAAGTGGCCCGGGAAAACTTCGCTTCCGCAGAAAGCCAGATTCGCGACGTGGATGTGGCGCAGGAAGCTGCTAACCTTACCCGGTTGAACATTCTGCAGCAAGCCGGCGCTGCCGTATTGGCGCAGGCGAACCAGCAGCCCGCTCTGGCTCTGGCGTTGCTCGGATAATCAGTGGAAGTGCTCCACTAGTCCGGCGGGTGCTTCAAGGATTGAAGCACCCGCCATTTTGTCTTTACTGGCAAACGCGGCCTATCTTCTCGCTGCCAGGCTCAGCACACACTTTTTCCAATAAAATAAAGGTTAAAAAACTGCTAAAGATTGCTGTTATTACAGACGATACCCATCCTACCTGCCCGCAGTATGGGTATGGTCGGTTAACTAACGGAATAATTTACTAAGCCGCTTAGTAGTACAACTGGCGGTGGTTTGGATGTGGTAAGAAGCGGACAAGGAAACTCCGCTTTTCTGGAGGGTACTCGGAAGTGGCATAGTTTCAAGGAGGAAAACTATGGCCCTTACTATTAACACCAATATTGCCTCGTTGAATGCGCAGCGACGTTTGTCGCAGTCAACTGGCGATCTCCGTCAATCATTTGAAAAAT
>JAKPSH010000199.1 GCA_029555385.1 Pseudomonadota bacterium | reverse complement strand
GAATGCTTCGTCCAGCCACTTGAAAAACTCGGCGACTAAAGGCGCCGCCCGGTCCCGGCGATAACAGAGCTTCTCTTCAGCTCCAAGACCCAGTCCCCGAATTTGCGCTTCGACGTGGTAGAGCTCGCCGATCTTGTCCAGCGCCGTTTCGGCAAGATGCGGTTCCGCCCGCTTCGCTTCGTCGAACTTCCTGCGGGTGTGCGCCCAGCACTGAGCGTGCACTATGCCAGGCATCTTCTCACAGTATTTCTCGTAGACCTTGTAGCCGTCGGTAAGCAACACCCCGCAGAACGTGCCAAGCACTTCGCGCACCACACGTTCAGCACGCGACGTCGCAAAGGGAAATGCAATCTCGTCCTGGTCTCCGTAAATCGGCCAGAAGTAAGCCTTCTTCATCTTGCCCGGCGACGCGTGCCCCGCCTTAATCGGCGTTTCATCCATCAGCAACACTTTGCTCTGTAGGATCGATGACAACACGGCAAAATAGATCGGCTCCAAAAGCGCAATAGCGCCCTGCGTCAGGTTGGTCAGGGTTCCGCGGCTCACCTTAATCCCGCAGTCTGCCAACCGCTGGTGCTGCCGGTACAGCGGGAGATGGTACATAAACTTGTCGATCAGCAGCCCGGCAAGAAAGCTCACGTCGGCGAACGATTTCCCCAGCACCCCAGTCGGCGCCGGCGGTGTAACAGGAGCCTTCGCCTCTCTGAGCTTGACGGTCTGCCGCACGTACTTCAGCACAACATACGACCCCGGACGCTGGGCCAGGCGATACGTCACGTCCTCGGAGATGACCTCGTACTCGTCTTCCTTGCGCCCCTCAATAGCAGGATTAGGCAGCGGCACAACTTGCACCGGCACTGATTCGTCAAATCGCAATCCCGAATCCGCCGGACTACCCGCAAGCGCCTCCTTCGGGCGCCGCCGCCTTTGGTACTGCTTTACCGTTTCTTGCGGTGGAGGCGGCTTTTCGTCCTCGAGCATCTCTCCAAGATGCAATTGCTCACCTGATGCCACCGGCAGTCGTCGTTCAGATTTTTCGCCGAACAGCTGCCGCTTGAACCACTCAAGCTGATGGGCAAGCTCCGCCGTCCGCTGCTGTAACTCCGATGTCTGGCGTTGCAGTTCCGATGTCTGCTGTTGGAGTTCTGATTTCTCTCGTTCCAGATCAAAAATGCGCTGCTGGCGGGCTTGGTTTTCGTCGCGCAGGCATTGCACGGTAGCAAGCAGCTCAACAACTTTCATTTCGGCTGCTTGCTCACTGCACGTCATGCATTCTTGTTATCGCATTCTCACTCTTCTTCCAAGCTCTATTCCGTCAAGGATCAACCGAAACATTTGCGCCGTCAGTTCCTGCTTGATCTCGCCACTTGGAAATTTAAACTTGCCGCGCTCCAGCCGCTTCGCAAAGAGAAAGTATCCCGTCCGATCCCAGTAAATCCCTTTGAAGTAATTTCCCCGCCGGTTCACAAACAGGAAAACTGTCTCTGAAAGCGGATCCTCCGAAAGCTGGCTGCCAATCACTCCGAGAAGCCCGTCAAATGATTTCCGCATGTCGATGGCTGCCGTGTATGCCAAAATGCGCCGCGGATTTCGAAGCCACATGTTAGGCGATCCTCAGCACGGCGCCGCTCGGAAGCTGCAGCTCGACACGAATAGCTGCGTCTACTTGAGGTGGCGGAGTCAGCTGGACAAATTTCGCGGCCAACACCGGCACTTCATATCCAAACCTCTTCCGCCATCGGTAAAAATTCTGCTCACAGACCGATTCCCGTTCGCAGTAATGCTTCACCGTTAATCCGCTCTCCGCTTGCCGCGCGATGATGCTTC
>JAKPSH010000294.1 GCA_029555385.1 Pseudomonadota bacterium | reverse complement strand
ACTCCGTGAGAGAGAAGCAGTGAAGCAAGCATATTGCGCTGCTGCTGACTGCGCAGGCGGCAGACCAGGTGCTCCCCGGCCGGCCCTTCGATGCCGCAGTTCCATGAAATATTGTTGTTATCGCCATCACGGTTTCCGTCCTGGTTGGCTTCGTTATGCTTATGGTTGTAGCTGACCAGATCGCGAAGAGTGAAACCGTCATGGCTGGTAATCATATTGATGCTGGCGCACGGCCCACGCCCTTTATGCTGATAAAGATCGCTTGAACCGGTAAGCCGCCGCGAGAACGGCTGACACAGCCCCTCGTCGCTTCGCCAGAAACCGCGCACGTTGTCGCGATACTGCCCGTTCCATTCGCTCCATCCTGCGGGAAAATTGCCAAGCTGATAGCCGCCTTCTCCCAAATCCCATGGTTCAGCGATCAGCTTGACCTGCGATAAAACCGGGTCTTGATGAATAATATCGAAAAAGCCGGCAAGCTGGTCGACTCCATGGCTTTCACGGGCCAGCGCCGCCGCTAAGTCGAATCGAAAACCATCAACGTGCATTTCCAACACCCAATAGCGCAGGCTGTCCATGATTAGCTGCAATGCCCGGGGATTCATAACATTGAGTGTATTGCCGCAGCCGGTGTAGTCCATGTAGTAGCGCGGGTTTTCATAGACCAGGCGGTAATAGGTTGAATTATCCACTCCGCGCAAAGACAAGCTCGGACCGTTGTGATTGCCCTCGGCAGTGTGATTATAAACAACATCGAGAATAACTTCGATGCCTGCGGCATGAAGCCGTTTGACCATCGTCTTAAACTCATTGACCGGGTCTACCGTTGCGCCGTAACGCGGTTCCGGCGCAAAAAAGGCAATGGTGTTGTAGCCCCAATAGTTGCGCAGCCCTTTTTCAATCAGATTCCGCTCATCGAGAAAAGCATGCACTGGCATCAGTTCGACCGCAGTTATACCGATGCGTTTCAAGTGACGGATCGCAGCCTGCGAAGAAAGACCGGCATAAGTGCCGCGCTGTTCTTCCGGAACCTTAGGATGAAGTTTGGTAAAGCCCTTGACGTTTAACTCATAGATAATCGTATCGCGCCATGAAGTCCGTGGATGTTTGTCGCCTTCCCAGTCAAACTGGCTGTCTACCACACGGCACTTATAAGCAAACTGTGCGTTATCACGTTCATCGAAAGACAGATCCCCTGCCGGGTTGCCAATACAATAGCCGAAATGCGAATCATCCCAGGCGAAGCTTCCCGCAAGCGCCCGGGCGTAAGGATCAATCAGCAGCTTGTTTGGATTAAAGCGCAGCCCTCGATTAGGCTCGTAGGGCCCGAATACGCGGTAGCCATAAACGATGCCCGGTCCAAGGCCGCGGATATATCCGTGCCATACATTGTCCGTCCGGGCCGGAAGCGGGACTTGCGCGATTTCCTCCCGGCCCTGCTCATCGAAAATGCATACCTTCACATGACGGGCATGTTCGGAATAAAGGGCGAAATTAACCCCTTCTCCATCCCACGTTGCACCCAGCGGGTATGCGCGCCCGGCCCAGGGAGATAGTCGCCTCGGAATTGCCGCCAAATTTGCTCCTCCTTCCGACGTCGCACCACATGAGCGCCTGCGTAACTCGCGCAAACTCCCGGGAACTGCTGAAACCCGGGTTATGCTATTCTAAAGAATGTTTAGTAGTGTGATCAATCTTTAAATTAAATGAAGTTTGCCATTAAATCAGATTTATGCTGAGGTTGCCCTTTGTTCATCTGAGTTAAATCACAAAGGCTCTCCGCTTTCACACCAATGAACGAAAGCAACGCGCTGGAAAGAAACTCCGTCTTGTCTCCCCGCACAAACAATGACTTGCCCGGTTTTTTGCGCACGTGGTGGATTGCCGTTCGTCCATTCTCCTTCCCCGCTTCGGCAGTCCCTGTGGCGTTCGGCACAGCGGCTGCTGCCGCGACAGGCGGCGCAGAGATAAATTGGGGACACTTTCTCTTAGCGCTTTTTGGAATGATGATGCTCCAGGGCGCCGCCAATATTATCAACGATATTTACGATTTCTCCAAAGGCATCGACCGCGAGGTATACCCGGTAAGCGGTGCCGTTGTCCGGCATTTGATTACCCCGGATCAAGCAAAACGCGGCGCACTGCTGCTCATCGTTTGCGGCTCTTTGATTGGTCTGTATCTTAGTTTTGCCGCTGCCTGGCAAGTTCTGATCATCGGCATGGCCGGCATTGCTACCGGCATTTTTTATTCAACGGCTCCATTTGGACTAAAATACCGGGCACTCGGCGATTGTTCGGTGTTTTTGGCCTTTGGCATACTTGGTTCACTTGGCGCGTGGGTGGTGCAGACGGGCGAGATGTCCTGGGTCCCTGTTGTCTGGGCCATTCCGCAGTCACTGCTGATCATTGCCATTTTACACGCTAATAATTGGCGCGATATCGCGGGAGACAGCGCAGGCGGTTTTACCACGGTTGCTTCGCTGCTCGGTGACGAGGGATCGGCGCGGTACTATTCTTTTTTGCTTTTTTCCCCCTTTGCGCTGATTGTCGCGCTGATGACCGGTCCTCGATTTGTTGGTCTGCTCCCGCCTTTGCCGCACGCGTTTGTGCTGACCTTCCTCGCCTTGCCGCTTGCACTGCGCTTGACCCGAAAAGCTTCCAGGCGGCACACTAATGACAGTGCCGAGGCTGATTTTGTTGCGCTTGACGGAGCAACTGCCCAGCTAAGTTTAGTTTTTGGCTTGTTGACGATTGCAGCTCTGCTGATTTCACGTTGGGTAAATTGATGGCTTCTGCATCTCTGAGCAAAATGCGCATCGGTGCCGCGATAACGCATCTGTTCTTTGTCTGCGTTTTGTTTTCACTGCTTTTTCACTGGGGTTCCTTCCCCCGGCTTGACTTTTGGTGGTCGATGACTGCGCTTAACATTGCGCTGATCGTCCCTGCCTTTTTGATTGACCCCTCTCTCCACCGGCGGATATTCAGCGACTGCCGTTCTTTTTTCTTTGAAAAGGTAATTTTCGGATTGGCGTCGGCGGCAGCGCTGTACGCTGTGTTCTTTTTCGGCAATATGCTGGCACCGCTAATTATCCCCGGCGCCGCTGACAGCATCTCGGCAATTTACGATCTTAAACTTAGCGCTTCGTTCCGGCGCATTGTCGTGCTTATTTCATTAGTCATCGGCCCCGGCGAGGAGCTTCTTTGGCGGGCTTACGTGCAGCACAATCTATCTGAACGCTTCGGTTGGAAAGCCGGCTTTGTCCTGGCCTTCGTCTTGTATGCTGCCGTGCATTTTGCCAGCGGCAATCTAATGCTGATTCTGGCAGCGCTTGTCTGCGGCGTCTTCTGGGGTTTTCTCTACCAGCGCCGCGGTTCGATTCTTCTGAACGCCGTCAGCCACGTTGCCTGGGATTTGACGATCTTTGTTTTTCTCCCGCTTGACTGAACACATCTCTATTCGATCAGGCGCATCTGAATCATCAGCGCCACACGCTGGAGCATCGACTGCAAGTCATTCGCGTTTGGCGATTCTAAGTATTCGCCGCGCGCCGTATTGCTCAACTGTTCGTAAGACGACGCGCAGCTTGCATGAGGCTGTTCTGCGGCCGGCACCGGCAGCGGATTGCCGTTGGAGTCGACGTGTGCGATGGGGGAATTTGCGAGATAGTGCATAAAGTAAGTTCTCAGGTAGTTGTCGTTTGAACTGCTTTGGTCGCCGCCTTGGTAGAAATTTGTGCTGTTGTTGATCGGCTGTCCGACACCGATCGTGAACACGAGAATTCCTTGCTGCCGCGCCCATTCAATAAGGCGCACGGGATACAAATAGTATTTCTCCCTTCCCGTCGGCGCGGGGCAGCCGGACGGAATCCCGATCTGGTCAACGTTGCTCTGCGGATAAACTGACTTGCTAATATCCCCCAAATAGGCATTTGGTGAACCATCAGTAATCAGCAATAGCACCTTAAGAAACTCGCTGGCATCCTGTCTCGTCTGGGCTTGCAGCATCGGCTCCAGGCGCATTAATTCGTCAATGCCGCCCAAGACACCGGATTGGATGTTCGTTCCGCCATTGGCAACAAGCCCATCAATTTTGTTTCTGATGTTGGTCTTACTAAAATTGATGAAGTTTACATCGCTGTAGTCCTGATTCAGCGGATAGTCGTGCACACGATGCTTGTAATACTGCGAGGCGGATGTGCTGAGATATGTGCTGTAGCTCACCAGTGCAATAAAATCACGCTGCTCGCTGAATTCGTTGACAAACTGCTTGGCCGCCACCTTAAGTGCATCGATTTTACGGGAGCCCGCAGGAGCACCGTATGAGCCGCATGAACCGACGGACGGACACAGCATCGAACCGGTCACATCCGCAACAATCGCAATAGCCACAGGACGCCGTTGTGCGACAGCACGCCCCGCTGGCGAATACTCATCTTCTCCGCTCACAAATTTGCCGATAATATGCGTTTGTGAACGAGTAACAGCCGTCACGCGCAGCGTGCTGGAAGTCACCAAAGCCGGCACCGCGATATATTGATCCAGTTGCGCCGGATCGTAGAATAAGACATTACGGTCGTAATTGTCCCGCGCGACAGCACGAGCCACCGCGACAACTTCGGGGTCAGTTTTTCGTGCAATCAATGATGCCCCCACAACTGCCCCCGCATCGGCGGCGCGCTGTACCCGCAGTGAATCAATTTCAAGCTGCGCTGAGTCAATCGCCATGCCAATGACATAAAGCAGCGGAACGAGAAGAACCGCCAGAAACACTAAATAGACCCCACGCTCATCTGGTGCGCGACACGCGTCGGACTGCGGAAATGGCAAAACTGAAACTGAGCTAAAAGATTGTGGTTTCATACAGCTCCCGTGAAAACCAAGCGAAATAACCTTGCTTTGTGTGAAAAACCTCTGTGGTAACAATTGAACCTTTTTGCGGAAGATAGCTGTGCAAGCCGCGTACAGCGCCATTGTCGTAGAGACTAACTTTGGCGGCACTGGATGAGTACTGCCCGGCCAGCGCCGGAGCTTGTGCAGTTTGACTCGGCGCGGTACCGGAGAAGTTTACCCGGTAAACCTTAACAATTATTTCTGTTCCCGGCAGAAGACCGGCACTGCCGCCCACGTGCACAAGCACATCGTCATTTGCCCGCTGCGCAAGGCAATCGTTCATCTGCGAACCATTCGATGCTGAAATGCATTCGCGATAAACCATATTGCCGACTTCCCGCGCAATAACAGACATAAACTGATGCCGGCGAAGCGAATCGTGGACATCGAGAGAACCCACGGCTAAGACAAAAACGAAGGGGATAATGATCGCCAGTTCAGCGACGGCCAAACCAGCCTCGGATCGTTGACTGTAATTCATCGCCATACCTTTAAAACGGCTCGTTTCTCATCAGCACTTCCGCTGAAACAGGGAAACCGCCAATGCCGAAAATGGACATCGCCGGTTTTTTCACCGTGACAACAATAAACTGGCGCGCAGCACCCGGCATTTGTCCTCCGCAGTTGCGATTGCTGCTGGGACATATTGATACAGAAATATCGGAATCATCTATACCCACGAAACGAATCTGCTCACGAATACGCGCGTCAATTTCGCTGTAAAGACGGCTAGTGCGGCTGGTGATATTACCCACGCTTGCCCAGCGTGCGGCCCTGTTTGCAGCATACTGGATACCGACCGCGGTGAATCCGATGATCAGCAGTTGGATTAAGCCAAGGATAAGCAGCAAAAAAGGCAGGAAGGTAACGGCGAATTCAACCATGGTACTGCCGCGCTCGCCGCACGCCGGTTCATCCGCTCTGGCATTGGCGTCAAACGAACCAGGCGAATCGCGCAGAAAAGCACGATTGTTTTGAATACGCCGGCTGGCAAAGAGGGCACACGTTCTTGACGGCATCTAATTCTGGGCTCCCAGTTGAAGTCAGCAATCCTGCTTCACATTTCCTCGGCCCATGAACCAACGCGTTTTAATCTCCCCACTTTCTAACGTCTCCTTCGCCGAGCGATACGGCACGCCTCATTGACTGCCAACTGCGCACCTCGCACACAGAAAATCCCGGCGTCTTAAGCAGAAGTGGCGAAGGGCTAACCCCGTCAAGTCACGCCGCCAATGGCGATACATGTCTAGGTTAGGTTAGCTGCCAACTGTTATGGAGACAAAAACACAATTATCCTTCCGTTCGTTCATTTTTTTTCGCCGCCCAAACCCAAGGAAAAGCATAGTGTTTGCAGGCCGTTGCCGGGGACATTGCCTGCGGTTTTACGCGTGTGCGCATTTTCAGCGGCTTTGTCGTCACAATCTGCAAGACACTTTTTTTACCGACCGTCAGTGCGAGGTTGGAAGATTTTAAGTACTTTGCTAAACTAAACCTCGCTTTGCCGTTTACAGACCGCGGCACATCAAACCGGAGAGAGATTTTATGCGCGCCCCATACAAGTCTTTAATCCCTGAACTAACCAACGAGCCAGGTAAAGAAGAGACTGAGGAAAGCGCGGATGCCTATGAGATGTGGATTGGGGCTTCCGAGGACAGCACTCAGTCTTCATTAGATGCACGAAAACAAATCGATCCGGCGCTTCGCTTCGATTTGGACGAGTACTTTTTTGTGGCTTCCTAGGCCACGCCCAGTTTATCAAACCCGAATGCGGGCAGAGTCTTCGCCGCTTCTTCCAAGACGCTGTCTGGAAGCTCGAAATCCTCCATTTCTCGGGACAAGTATTTGTCGTAGGCTCCCATATCAAAATGCCCATGACCTGATAAGTTGAAAAGCACCACTTTGTCCCGGTTCTCTTCTTTCCTTGCCTCGTCAATTGCCGCTCTGATCGCATGACTTGACTCCGGCGCCGGTATAATTCCCTCGCTTCGCGCAAATAACGAAGCGGCCTCAAAGCAGGGTAGCTGCGTGTAATTAACGGGCTCGACTATGCTTTCCCGGATCAGCGCCGAGACAATGGGAGCCATGCCGTGGTAACGCAGTCCGCCAGCATGAATTCCCGGCGGCATAAACTGGCTTCCTAAAGTGAACATCTTAAGCAGCGGCGTATAACTAGAAGAATCGCCGTAGTCGTAGGCGTAGTGACCGCGAGTCATTGTTGGGCATGCCGCAGGCTCCACTGCAACAAAACGAATCCGCCGTCCATCAAGACGATCGCGCAAAAAGGGCAGCGCAATCCCGGCGAAATTCGACCCGCCGCCGCAGCATCCCACAACAACGGACGGCTGTTCTTCGCCTCCAATCTCTAGCTGACGCCGCGCTTCCAGACCAATCACTGTCTGGTGCAGCAGCACATGATTCAACACGGAACCCAAAGTATAATTTGTATCTTTTCTCGATGCAGCAACCTCGACCGCTTCAGAAATTGCAATACCCAGGCTGCCGGGGCATTGCGCATCCCTGGCTAATACCCGCCGCCCGCATTCCGTCGTATCAGACGGACTCGGCACAACTTCAGCCCCCCAAGTATGGATCATGCTCCGCCTGAACGGCTTTTGCTCATACGAGCAGCGCACCATGTAAATCAGACATTCCATATTGAAAAGCGCACAGGCAAACGCTAATGCCGAACCCCATTGCCCGGCTCCGGTTTCCGTGGTCAGCTTTGTAATGCCGCTCACTTTGTTGGCGTAAGCCTGCGCCACAGAAGAATTGCATTTATGGCTGCCGGCCGGAGCCACGCTTTCGTTTTTGTAATAAATGCGCGCCACGGCGCCAACAGCATCCTCCAAACGCTTGGCACGAACAAGCGGAGTTGGCCGCCACATCGTGAGCTTATCCAGCACTTCCTCCGGTATCTCAATCCAGCTCTCCGCGCTCATTTCCTGCTCCAAGAGCGGCGGCGCGAAAATTGCGCATAGCTTTTCCGGTGTCGCCGGCTGGCCGGTTGCCGGGTCTATCGGCGGCTCAAGTCCGTTAGGAATATCCGGCAAGGCGTTGTACCACTTTGTTGGAATCTCACTTTCTTGAAGCAGAATCTTCCGCATAAGCTACCTCAACTATCAAAACACAGTTGCCGCTCTCGCTGGGAAATCCGCCGCGAGCGGCATTTTGCGACAGGTCCGAGAGGCGAATATTGCATAGTTGCATTCGCGCAATCAAGGCCCGCGCATCACGGTGCTTGGCAGTACTCCCGCAGCAGCCGTGTCATTTCACTCGTGCCTTGCACCGCATGCTGCGAAAGGGAGGTCAGCGCAGAGCTGCGCACAGTATATATCGCCCCCCTCCTGACCGCCGGGACACTGGCAAATCTGCGATCACATGTGAGCTGCCGGAGAAGAGGTGACGGCGCATCTACTAACCAACCGGGGAGGACGATCACTTCCGGTGCCTGGGAAAGAAGCAGTTCCAAAGGAATCTCGACGGACCCAGCGAGACCGGATTGAGCGGCAACATTTACTCCGCCTGAGCGAAAAATCATCTCATCAATGACAGTATTGCGCCCGGCCGTTATTCCGCCCTCCGAGTAATAAAGTACACGCGGAGCCCCGCACCCGCTGACAGGGCTCAAAGCAGCAAGTTCTCGTTCCATTGCCTGCACAAGGCGTTCACTTCGCGCGCTTTCTCCCACCGCTCGTCCGATGATGCGAATGTTCACGAAAATCGAGCGAAAGGAATCGTTTCCGGAAAGACGCACGACCGGCACATGGGCCCGCTCAAAATAAGAAACAGTTTCCGGCCTGCTGTACGCAGCAACAAAAACCAGATCCGGATGTAGACTGAGTATTTCCTCAACAGTGCCATGATGCCGGCGCACAGTCTGCCCAAACCGGTGTGCGGCATTGGAGATAGCAGGATTGTCCACCGCCGCGCTTACCGCGGCAATTCGCTCGACGCTCACGATTTCTGCCAAAATTTCGTCCGCAGCAAGAACGTCAGATACGATACGCCGGGGCGCCGGCGCTTTTTCGGCAATGGCCGGCGTCAAGCAGGCGGACAGATAAAAAAGGGTGACGAAGCCGGAGTGCAAAAATCCGCCAGACCACACCGTCTCCCTGGTACCCGCAAGCATCTTTCTACCCTTGGTCATCCGCGCTGATGCGAATCCCCCCGTAAATAGAAGCCCGGGGCATATGGTATCCCGCTTCCGTATAATCAGCATCAAATACGTTGCCTGCCCGCACAAACAGACTTAGATTGTCAGAGAACCGGTAGGCCGCCGACATATCACATACTGCGGCGGCATCCTCCGTCACACGTTCCTCAACACCAAAAAACTCAAGCTCTTGTGATGCGCGATAACGAACTTGCGCGGCAAACGTCAATTGTTCCACCTCGGCAACCGCCGACCATGCAAACCAATGGCGCGGACTGCGTGGACGGCGCAGTCCGTCACCGCGATCAGCTTGATCAACATTGGTGTAAGCTCCGCGCAAAGACAACCAGTCGGTTGCGCGAAACAACAACGATGTTTCGATCCCGCGGAAATCGCCATCATCGCCGTTGCGGTGCGTCATGGCCGCATAATCAAAAAAGATCGCGTCATCAGCCCGGGTCTGAAAGTAGGTCACATCCAAACTAATACCATCGTCAAACAATTTCTGCCGCAAGCCTGCATCGAAGGTCAACGCACGTTCGGGGTCCAGGCCGGTATTGCCCACGGTGACCACATTACCAGTCATGAAATCAACCATCGTTCCTTTCGTCTCAAAAAGAGTCGGCGCCCGGAACCCTTGCGCGAGACTTGCATGCAGTTCAGCAAAAACAACCGGGACCTTGTAGAGCGATGCCGCTTCGAAGGCAGGCACGGTCTTGTCGATATCACTGATGTGCGCCACGCGCGCGCCGCCGGAGAGGAGCAGTGCGTCGTCAAAAAAATGCGTCCGGCTATGCACGAACGCTGCCAACTGGTCCCGCTGCTCATCCGCGTCGAGGTCGTCGCTTTCCGTTTGGTAATTCTGGTGCTCCAGGGCCCAGCCGCCAGTAATTTTGCTTTGCAGCCGGGAGAGATCGAATGTGCTTTGCCCATCTAAATTCAGGGAGGTCCCCTCAAACCGTGAGCGGCTCTCAAATCCGCTGAAATCGAAAAGATAACGCCGGCTGTTGTCCACAGCATAAATCTTCACCTCGGACTCAATATCCGAAGGCGACTGATGCTTTACGGTCGTGCCAAACAGCGAGCTCCGGCCTGACACGTGATCTCGCGGCGTGTCCTGGTTCGGCACCAAATTTCCCGCTTCATCGACACCCGGCGCCTGATCGAGCGCGACTTCGGCATCAACCATCCGGAAAATCGGTGACACGGTGAGTGTTTCCGGAACAACATCATAGCTTCCCAAAGCTGAAGCAGTGGTATTGCCATAGTCACCATGCGCATCGAGCCCATTGCTGTCTGTTCTCGCCACACTGCCGACGAATCCTCCGCGGTCTGTCCCCCCATTAAACAAGGCACTTTCCGTGTACGTGTCATACGTTCCGCCTTCAAAAGCCGCTTGACCGCTCACGCCCGGCTCGGGAGCGGTTGAAATTAAATTCACCGCACCGCCCTGACTGTCTGAACCGTAAAGCACGGCGGAACCGCCCTTAAGCACCTCAACTTGCGAAATGCCGTTCAGCCCGAGAAAAGACAGGAAGCTTTCATAAGTGCCGCTGATCGAGGAAGGATCGTTTAGCTTCATCCCATTAAGCAATAGCTGCGTTCCCCGGACCGGAAAACCACGAATCTCGAGCGGCGCAACCCCCGGTGCACCCGGGCCGCCAATCTCAACCATACGCAGTCCGGATACATCCTGCACCGCTTCAGTCAGGTTGCGCACCTCGCGCTGTTGTAGTTCCGTCTCATCGCGGACCTCAATGCTCCGTGCCGCATCTTCAAGCGGAACAGCAACACGATCTGCCGTAACGACCGTTTGCGGCAGCTCGACGCTTTCCGGAGAATTGCTTATCTTTGCACATTCGCCGCTTGCCGCACATGACACCGGGTCCTCTGCATGGACAACTGCCGCAGAAACAAGAAAAATCACGAAAGGAACACAAAGGGACTTCTGGATATTCATCGGACCTCCATCCTGGTCATAGTTTTCCCGCTATGCCCCGCGAGGCTGGAGACTAGAGACAAGCCCCGCGATGCAGCTCTTGCTTGCAGCAAACCATTCGGGAAGTGATGACGGATAAAGGCCGGGCCGCCAGCGCTAAAACAAAAAAATCAAAACATCGCCGCTCGGCTCCATCTTTGCCCGAACTTCTTAAAAAGATCTCCCGAAAAGTTCGTGCTTACTCTTGCAGCGGCAGGTTTCCTGACTTCCGGCAGCAGACGACCAGAGGGTCGTCCTTCGAATGCATGCACAATCGAATCCCGTTCACAGCCGCCTTCCCAGAAGATTTATCCAGTGGCAATGTGGCCGTGTCCATACCGGTTACAGTGGCGGGTACCGCGACAGCTTTTCACTGTCTTCCCTCAGCAGAACCGATGAACTGTATGTTCCCATCAATTCCGCCGGGCCTTAAATCGGCCATTCACCGCAAGGTTAATGACGTCACTAACACCAGACCTGCGTAATGTCAACGAGGAAGGATATTATTCTCAAGAAAACTCGCATTAACAGTTTACGGAATTTTCCGAACATCCACACGGCCGGCAGCGGCGGCGCATAATCAGAAACAGGGTCAGTCCCGCAAGAAAGAGAGCGGAGAATATTCCCACGGACTCAGGCATAATTTCCCCAGCCTTGCCCAGCGCGGACGCAAACGAAATATTCAGCAGCGAATAAAGCAAATCAACGAGCAAGCCAAAGACAACCGACATGATGGCAATCCCCGCCAAATAGACCACGACGGCTTTCACGCCAAGAACTTTAATCAATGTTGTGATCGATGCCGCATTGGTCGCCGGTCCCGCCAGAAGAAACACCAGCGCAACACCGGCGGAAGCACCTTTCGCCGCAAGCGCTGCCGCAATCGGCGTGGAAGCGGTGGCACAGATATACATCGGCATGCTAATGGCTAAAACAAGCAGCATAGACCAGAGACCCCCGCCGAGATAGCCGGTTAACACTTCCTCCGGCACCCAAGCCGATATCATACCAGAGATCAGAATCCCCGCGAAAAACCAGCCGGCAAGATCTCCCCATAACTCGATAAGCGCAAATTTCAACCCCACAGCCGCCTTCTCTTTCGCCGTATGGTGGCTGCGATGCGCCTCAGGAGAACAATCTAAGCCATCGCAGCAGCCGTCCACCGGACATTGACCCAAAGCGGGAGAAGATGAATTGTCCTCCGGTGCCTGCGCAACGTTGACCGCGAAACCGGCAGCTACTGCCGTGCAGAATGCGGCAACGGGTCTGATTACGGTCATCAGCGGATCGAGCAGCGCATAGCTTACGGCGATAGAATCAACACCGGATTCAGGCGTAGCGATAAGAAATGCGGTTACTGCACCTTTGTTGGCTCCTTGCCGCCGGAGAGCAGCTCCGGCAGGTAGTACGCCGCACGAACATAAAGGAATCGGCACTCCCGCCAGTGCGGCTTTCACCACCGGGATAAAACGCCCCTGGGCCAGATGTCTGACTACGGCACCGGGGTGAATAAAGACTTTGAGCAACCCCGCCATCAGCAAGCCGAATACGACATAAGGCGCGGACTTCACTAAGACGTCCCAAGCTTCCAGAACCGTGGACCAAAACAGTGTCATCTTGTACTAATCCGATAACCGCAGGCTATT
>JAKPSH010000261.1 GCA_029555385.1 Pseudomonadota bacterium | reverse complement strand
AGGCACACCTTGCTCTGTGCAGGCGTGAGATCCCTCGCGCAATAAACCCTGCCTTTAGGCATGGCTCCTGCGCTCGGGATGACTGTTTTATTTTAACTCAGCGTTCACCCGGGTGATGCCAAGAATATGCGCCATTCAGCGGCTTTCAGGTGGACATCCAACTGCGGCAGACTTATTCGCTTATTTGCGGCTAGAAGCCTGCAAAAGGATCGTTTTCACCGTCTTCGGCGGGATCTGCTTGCTCGGAGGAGGGCAGGGTTGTCGCAGAGTCGTCCGGAGATGTCGGCATGGGGTTGTTCATATTGCGTGCAATTGCTGCAATATCAGCCGCACTGAAGGTACTGGATTTTGTTGCCACATCGTTGATTTCTGCGCTGATTGTCCGGCTGGATGAGTTATCCATAATCGCGTTGCCGTCGGCACCGCATAAATCGCCGAATCCGAGGCTTACACCCGCAGAAATAGTTGCTGCGCCGATAGCTGTCGCACCGAGAATCGCGCCTTGGCGGATGTTGCCGAATGCCGCACTGGCCACAGCCATCACAGCGGCTGCCGTCGCAAGCAGCGCTCCCAGATTGCCCTCCACGAGACTGACGATGTCACAGTAAGCTTGGCGAATTTCTCCGCCAGCAAACGGTCCCGTGCTGTGGGCTCCGGTCCAGGGTTCAGCTCCTACTGCGTAGGCAGTTCCGGCGATGGCAAGCTCAGCGGCTAATGCGCACAAGCCAAAAGCTGTAATTTTTCCAGCAAGGCAGAATCTCTTTGACATTTTCTTGGCCGTGCCTCCGGGGTTGGAAAATTAAAATAAGTCAACGAATTCTTTAAGGTTTTTCGCATTGCCCGTGTTCGTATCATCGTCATCCTGGGGCTTGTCATCATCAACGTCCTCGTCCGCGAGGTCGAGCTGTGCGCCGCGTGAGAAGTCCACCGTTTGCCCGGCAGCAATGGCCAGTTCAGGATTACTGATTGTGCGCGAAATTTTTGATTTCAGCGGTACGGCCGGCATGTCGAAATTGATTGTGCGATTGCTCGGTGATCCATTTGCGCCTTCCTTGCAGGATTCAGCAGCAATAGGGAAGTAGAGGTTCAGCATGCTTGATACAGAGAACGCGCCGATACCGGTAATAATTAGACTGTAGCTCGCTTTGAAGTTGCCAAACGCGGCGGACACGATAGCCCCGACTCCTGCGGTGGTCATAAGCAGGGCGCCAAGGTTTCCCATCATGTAACCGCAGAGCTGTTCAATCGCAAACTTGGCACTGGCAAATGCATGAGATTCCTCTGGAGAGCCCATGATATGCAGCGCAAGTCCGGCAGCAAAAGCAACAGCAAATTTTGCTTGTCTTCTCAGCATTTTCTTTTGATCAGCCACAATCTTCATCCTCACAGCAATCAAACGATACCCACGGCAGCAAATACTTTGTCAGCAGCCCATATGCGGAAAAAGAACGCTTACCAATGTTTTCGCGACGAAACATCCAACAGACACGAAAAGCAGCGCCCAAGCCCCCTTAAACGATCCGACAATTGACGCGACAATCGCCAATGCTCCAGTGACTACTGTGAGCATCGCGCCAAAATTATTCTCCAACACATCCGAGTAGAGTTTACAGGCATATTTGCCAAAAATGTCTTGTTCGGCGAATGATGGAGAGATGAAGCCGAAATTCAGTAGAATAAAGCCAAGTATGAAACAAATGGTCGAGCCGTGCCGATCAACTGTGTGTAAAGCTTTTAGATAAATCCGACAGAAGAACTGCTGCATGATCCCCCCGTTCACCAACTATTAACCCGAGCATTCGTTAAAGAAAATTTGATAGTATTCGCCCAAGACAAACGATCCCACCGAAACTACAATCAGCGTCCACGCCATCTTAAACCCGCCCATTGCGGCAGCGCAGACAGCCCCAATGCCAGCGCAGGCAGTCAAGAGAGAACCAAGGTCTCCCTCAAGCTCCGTCATGATCTTACTACAGACACTGCCCCAGCGATCTCCGTCTCCATCCGCGGCGTAGGCCAAGGAGCCCTTTGTGTAGCCGTGAAACAAGATAACGAACCCTGCGGCAAGAAGCAGCAGAGATGAATTGCTCTCCCAAGCGAGTTTCGCCCGGACAAATGCCCCGACAGAAAGATCGAATAACTTGTCCCGCATTTTCTTAACCTGATTCATTCACAACCCTTAGTATGGCGCTCCCATTCTCAGCACTGCTCCTAACCCAAACAGAACAGCGCGCGCCGCGGCGCAGCATGCACAGCAAGCTGCTTCCTTAAAAGGTTATGGGTTGAGTAGTGGAAGGTGTGACATTAAAACCAAAGAAGTTAGCCGCTTAGCTGACTGAAATCGTTGATTTTTTGCCCATCCGGCAAAGGCGTCTAGTAATAATTATCCATGACGACTTTGCCCGATACTCCGCGGTTGTTCGGCAGCGGGCCACGGTAGTGAATAACCTTGTCCTTGCTCACAGGCGGTGCTTCTTCAACCTGAAGCTCGTATTCGTTCACCAGCGGATGCAGGAAGCGAAAGCGGCAGATTGAGGACCTAGTATAACCCCGGCACAAATACTTCTCGTACCACGAAAGCTGGGGGTTCTTATACAGCGTCTCCCCAGTTTCCAGATAAGTGCCGCGTTGTGTGGGTTCCTCGTTTTTAGATGAACCTCCAAGCGAGCTTATCACGCTGATGAAAATCATTACCCCAGCCAGGGCAAGAATAGCTACGTGCTGTTCTGGAGCCTCGTCGCTTAATTTAAGCTTTACACCCATAGTAATATCACACCCTTAGCCCTGGGGCAGTGTTTTGCCCGTACCTTTGTTATGGCCAAGAGCAGGCCGATGGTTTCTTTAACGGGCCGATATCGTGGGCAGCAGGATAATCTATTTCCAAGCTTCTTCGCCGATCCGGTACTCAGCGTAGCGCTTGCTTCCAACATAGACAAAGTGGAAGCGGGCGGGCAGGCAGGGAATGCCCAGGAAGCGTGCAAACTGCTGAGACTTATCCACTGAGCCGGTCTGTGGATCGACAGCGAAGGCCGCCTCATAAGCGATGACCGGCGTATCCCCCTGATACTCCTTTGCTTTAGCTGACTGATGTACATCGTCGGAGTCATAGTAAATTACATCATGCGTTTCGGTACCTGGAGTTTCTCCGCCGACCGGAATAAGCAGAACATCCGATCGCTCACATTTTGGCAGCGCATCGTAACTCAACACATACTTTGATAAATCTTCGTCGTTCTCGTTAAAATAATACATGCCCCAAGCCGAAAGTGGATTCTTCTCCAAGTCGACTTCGAACTTTGTGAAGCTCTGACGCTTGTCGTGACGCATAACCACGGAAGATTCATTGAGCAGGTAGTCTTGAGCTGCCGCAAGCGCCGGCCAGAGCAAGAACAGCGAAAAGACATAGCTGGAGATTCTATTGGCCACGGATAAAATCCCCCCGCGCGTCAAAGAGTTCATCTGGATTCTCAAACCCTTCGAATACGTAATCGAACCCCTGATGATGCACGACCCAAGCAGGCGAATATTGGATGTTAAAACGCTCCAGCATGCTCGGCGTACTCTTGATTTCCGAGTCAATTAACCCCAAAGCGGCCAGATATTTGGTGGACTTGCCGAGCGCGAGCGAAAGCGCCTTGGATTTTCTAGGTTCTTTCTCGTTGCGCAGCGAATCGAGCATTCTCTGTTTTTCGCCTTCTGAAACACTCTCATCTGTCGCATTGAGTTGATTAATATTGCCTACAATGAAGACATTGCCGACCTTGATTCCTTTTTCCTTGAGCGCATAGAGCGAACGCAAATGTCTTTGCAGGTGCTTTTCCTCGTAGCCGCTTACAATAAGGCTGATTCTAGTCCTAGGCTGAAATAGGCTGTCTTTTTTCGCCGGCTGAGAAGGATTAATTCCCTGGGGCGGCTGTTCGGTTAGAGATTTTCTTGCTGCCGGTGTCTTAGGTTCAATCCGGTTGGATTCGTTTGCGGCAGATTTAGCCTGGTCAGGCTTAGAAACGGGTTGACTCGTCGTCCTTTTTTTTTTCTTCCCCCGAGTCCGGAGTTCCTGCTGCGTCGAGCCTTTTCAGGATCTGATCGTAATATTGGTTCGATGGATTTCCGCTCTTCTTGCCCTGTTGCTGGATGTTCTCGAGCTGATCCTTCATTTGCCGTGACCAATTTTCGACTTCTGCGGTATCAGCGCTGTTCTGCTGGACTGGGGGAGGAGCCTGGTTTGATGAGCTAATCCCTAAATCCGGAGCAGACGCGCCTGAACTGGCGTCAATTTGTGGTGTAACGGCACTGGTATTGGTTCGCTGCTTTGCCTGCCTGCCTTTATTCTGCCCTTTTTTGTTCTGGTTAAGTTCTTGCTGCATGTGCCGCTGGTAAATGCTGCGATCTACCGCGGCCGGTTTTGTTTTAGGCTCTCTTCGCTCGGCAAAGCTGCCGCCGACCATTCCTTCGCTGACTTTGCCTTTATCAAAGAAGCCGTCCACATCGACGTTGTTGTCTTCAGCCAAAACCACGCCGCTTGGATCGTAAATCCCGAGAAAGAAGCTTAGCGCTACGAATAATAGGGACTTGGCAATTTTCACTAGATTAAGATACCTGCTCCCAATATTTAGTGGCAATACCTTTGCTGTGCGGCTTTAGTTCCTAGTTTTGCGTATTATTTGCAGAAGGGGCATTTGGCTCGTTGTGCTGATTTATCAGTTAAATTCCCATTGCGCTGAAGCTTTCCTGGCGATCTTTTCATGATGCGGTCTGTGTGTTGTTCTGGCGTTGGCGTTGGCGTTGGCGTCGGCGTCGGGGTGATAAACGGAGTCGGTGTTGCTGTAGGCGATGGTGTCGGGCTAGGTGTCGGCTCCGGTGTGGGTTCCTGGTTTTGCCCTCCTTGACCGCCTTGTGCAAGGCTCTGCACTAGCTGTGCAATCTGCTGCAGGATCTGCATCCACTGGCCGCCGCCGCCGCCACCACCACCGCCATCGCCGCCGCCATCGCCGCCGTTGTTATTTCCTCCACCGGATCCACCGGATCCGCAATCGCCGCCACCTCAAGGATCTGGCTTGTTTGTGGGGACGCAGGCTGAGCCTTTGCCTTGCTGCTGTTCTTCTTCTCCTGAGCCTTTGCCTTCCTGTTCTTGCTGGGCTTGTTGAACTCCCTGATTCCACTGATTTTGGATATTCTGCGGCAACGATTGAAAGGAAGTCGGCATATTTTGCACTGCTTCCAGCGCTCCCGGCGCGTTTGGCAGAGTGCCTGTTCAAGTAGGACACCAAGAATAATTCCCCGCGGCTAGACCAAACGGATTTCCCGCTCCCAAAGTGGCATATACCGCATTAAGACCAGTTGAGGGATTGATCGCCATGCCGTGGAGAGTAATACCGCCAGCGTCTTTCGTGCGCGACAAAAAACTGCTGCGATGTGCAAAATTCGAGCGTCCAGGACACTGGTAAATTCCTTCCAACTCGTCCCACTGGCACTCGATCGTTGGCGGAAACTTTCTGCTTACTTTCGCTGCGCGGGAGCATTCGCGCCCGTTGCACGTTACTTCAGACCCCAAACGCTCGAGCGTAATGCGGCCAGTGCGAAGGTTTGCTGTGGACTCAATCGGACGGTACAACTGAACATCAGCATCGAATCCCGCAAGTTTCCCCTTGAGAGCTTTTTTCTCACCCACGCCACCGGCGCGGATTGTGCGGCTGCAGCCGTTGGGCCCTCAAGAAGTTCCGCCCCCAGACGGAGGACCTCCGCCGGATTGTGGGCCACCCCCCATAACTTCCTGCAGCGCGTTAATGGCATTGGGAATTGCTGCCATCAAGCAAAGCGGCCAGGAAGAAGGAATCGGCACTTGCGGCGGTGTCTCGAGGCTTCCCGAACGCGGATATGCGCCAGGCTGATACGGATCGGGACGTCCCTGCTCTGCTACACGAAGCCGGATGCCGGAGTAATCAGGCGGATCGCTCTCTTTCGGATAAGATTTCTTTTTTGCCGCATCGACAATCCGTCCGTAGTTGTCTTTAAAAATATTCAAATCGTCAGGAACACGCGTAATTCTCTGATAGCGGAAGCGATCTTCGTCGCTATCGTCAAAAGTAATTGTCCCGCCGTAATTTCCGCATACAGTGCAGGCGCAGAGAACCCGCGGATACCAGCCGACGAGCGCCATCATCGAACCAGCCTCAAAGCGCATTGCGCCCTTTTCATAGTGCTGACCATCTTTCATGTAATTCAAGATATCTTCCGGCCAGGCGCATTCGCCGCCAGGGACCTGAGGCACGAGCAAATCTTCTCCATCAGGGGTCGGGTAAACAACCTGAAATTTCTCCTTGCGCTTGCGCTTTTGTTTCGTTGTCTGAGCCCCAATTCGCGTTGCGCTGTGCGGAAGGCGCTTGAGCCAGCCGCTGAAAATCTGCCTGCGGTTTGCACTGTTGAAAGAGTAACCCTTTTTGCCGAAGAGCCAAAACGACATTACGCCGACCTTGAAGTACTCGGACATCGTCACTCCCATGTCGTCACCTTCGGTCAGCCCTTCTTCGTAAAGATCGGCTTTTACGTGAGAACGCCGTCTTACTTCATCCGAAACTCCGGCTGCTTTCATGCCTTCAATGAGTTTGGGCAGTTCCTGCGGGTAATACTCGCCCATACCCTGCTCGCCGGCTTCGCCCATGATCAACGAGGCTTTTGACTTGGTCTTCCAGTCTTCATTGTCAATATTCGCTTCAATAAAACCGTTAGAGCCCGATTTGGCCCAGCCGCGCAGCCGCTGATAGGCCTCCGGGATGAACATCTTTTCGTACTCGATAAAGGCTGTCATTTGCAGCAGGTCGTCTTGAACTTGGTCTATTGAGTTGGTGACGACGTAACTTTGGGAAGTGCGTTTTCCGAGAGCGGTATTCAAGCTCTGAACGGACTGGCCCATGGGATGCTTCCAGCCTTCCCACCATTTCAATATCCGGCGATCGGCAAGGTTCCAATCGACCACCGTTCGCGCGAGGCGCGCGGTAAGACGGTCTTGGTTATTGAGCCATTCGGGATCTTGCGTGCGCCGGTAGGGGATATCTTTAAGCGGATCCTGCAAAATGGGATCGCTTCCGCCCTTCAGACCGATCTTTTCCTTGATCTTCTGGTAGAGTTGCTGACGCTGACCATCCCAGGCGCTTGCTACTTTTTCCCGCGCCCACTGGCTCTTGCCGTGCGGATAGTTGTTTGGGTTAAAAAAGCCTTTACCCACGCGGTGGACCTGGGATTCATAGAGCGGCCAGTAGTATTCAATTACTATGTGCTCTTGCGGCATGCAGTTTTCAAGATCCAGAGGGTCGCATTCGCATCGGTCCGCCGGTCCACGAATTATCTTCACCATGTCCGGACAATTCGCTTGACAAAGTTCTTCGTATGTCGAGTTCGTTACTTTTTCCGCATTTAAGCAGTCCCGGAATGTCTTCTGATGCACGGCGCGCTGGCTAATTAGCGATTCGAAGAACAAGTGTTCCGCCGTGTTCAAAAAGCCGTCTTTTCCCTGTTTCTGCGTCCAGTACTCACGCGGCATATCGTCGTACTGCACGTACTTCTCGCCGTCGTAAACTTTCATCGGGCCTTTGCGCTTGAGCTTGCTCCCTTCATCGGACAAGCCGCGGGCGACGTGGCCGGCGTATTTATTGACCTCGGAGGGCTTGCAGATTTTTTCGATAGTCGCCACAATTGTATCAGCGACATGGTTGTTCATGGTGTTGGTGACTTCTTCGGGTATATTGAAATCTCCCTTTTTGTAGGCTTCGCAGGCATCAACTTCCACGGTGCCCGTAGGTTTCTCGCGTGGAGGAAGAACGCCGCCGCCGCCCATGCCAAAGCCCAAAAGTCCGGTCAGGCCGGCCAGGCCGCCGAGGTTGCCGAGAGCACCCAGATTAGCCATGCCGAGCAGTCCGGATGCGGCGGACATTGCGGAGCCGAGAATCCCGTTTCCCATGCCCAGAGCGCTTGCGATATTGGGGCCCATTTGCGAGATAGCGCCCAGCGCGCCGGAGAGTCCCTGAAGGCCTTGCAGTGCTTGCTGCACGGCCTGAGTTGCTTGCGCAGCAGGATTAAGGCTCGTTAGCTGGGAGATCGCCCCGGCTACCTGCTGCTGCAGGCCGGCAGCTTGATTGGTCAAACCCTGCACGGCGCTAAGCGTATTTACAACATTGCTGATATTGCCAAGGTCCGCTGGAAGGGATTGAGGCAGCCCTGCGCCGCTTAACGCCTGATTAATGCCGGAAGTGAAACCGCTGGTAGCCCCGCCCAACAAGCTTGATGCTTGTCCGATACCGCTTGCTTGAATCCCGGAAGCGAGAGATGAAGCCGTTGAAGCAATTGAGGTGATGCTGCTTGCGAGACTTGCCGCATTGCTTAAGCCGGACATTCCGGAGAGACCGCTAATCGCGGAAGCTGCGCCAAGAAGCCCCGTTGCGCTGCTTGCGAGATTTCCCGCCGTGCCGGTCATTGTGCTTCCAATGCCGCTGGCCAGACCAGTTGCTGTGCCGGCTACGCCGTTAATGCTGTTTACAGCCCCGATGACGTTGGTTGCGAGATTCAGCGCATCGCCGCCTAGGCCGTTTGCTCCGACACCAGGTACAATGCTTGTGCCGGATAGTCCGGCAATACTGTTTGCTGTGTTGACTGCATTAATTGCGGTTTCAGCGGGGTCGGACAAACATGAGCTTGGATAAAAGAAAGCAGCGCAGAGAAACTGCGCGTAGAGCAAAAACGACAAAAACCGTAATTTGAATACCCTAAAACCCATAACAAGCGCCGAGCAAACCCAGTTCAAAGACAACTAAGGTGCTGGAATCACAGCCTAACAATCCTCCGCTGTTTTAAGACTACTCAACCCTATCCGTGCGCAATCCGAACCCATTTCCACACTTGTCCCTGCAATATAAAGTTATGGACTGGCAGGGCTATTGGTTGCCTTTAATCAAAGTTCCGCCTTTACTTTTTCGACAACTATTTGGTTTTTCATGTATCTAATTATAAGCGCTGAAAAACCTAGCGCTTATAGTAGATTAGGGGAGGTGTGTAGTGCCTGGTGGTGCTCGCGGTCTTCAAAACCGTTGTGGGGCTGATAAGGTCCCGGGTGGGTTCAATTCCCATACACCTCCGCCAATTCTCTCCCTGGGATGAATAAGTGGACGAATCGGTGCTCAACATTTTGCCGCAGCTTCCCAGCGTCTCCCGGTGTTTGGGTTCTGTGCGAGGAAAGGAACTCTGCGCTCAATTTGGCGAAGGAGCAGCCAAGCTTGAGTTGCGCAGCGTCATTGAACGGCTGCGTCAAGATTTGCAGAGCGGCACTCGAAACGAAGTTCCCAATATGGAGAGCCTGCTCGGCCTGGTACGGGAAAGGCTGGTCCGGCTGACGAGTCCGCTGGGGCGCAAGGCAATTAACGCAACCGGAGTATTGCTGCATACCGGACTTGGCCGCGCGCCCCTTGCAAAAAACGCACTGGACGCCCTGGCGATGGCCGGTTGTTTCAGCGTGGTTCAGGTGGATTTGGAGACAGGGGAACGGTCGCTTCGTGAAGCGAAGATTGAACAGATGCTGCGGGAACTCACCGGTTGTGAAGCGGCCACGGTAGTCAACAACAATGCTGCGGCAACATTTATCGTGCTCCAAGTTCTGGCGCGTGCCAAAGAAGTCATCGTCAGCCGCGGCCACCTCATCGAAATTGGCGGCTCCTTCCGTATGCCCGATGTCATGGCGCAAAGCGGGGCGCTGCTTCGCGAAGTCGGGACAACGAACCGGACCCACCTTCACGATTACGACGCGGCAATCGGCGCTGATACCGGTGCGCTGATGCATGTGCACCCTTCGAACTATAAAATTCAGGGTTTTGCCGGCACACCGGGGCTTGATGAACTGTGCGCCTTGGGCAGGAAGCACGGACTGCCGGTCATTGCTGATTTGGGCAGCGGTGCTATCGTGCCGATGGACAAGTACGGTTTGTCAGACAATTTAACGATTGGCGAGGCACTGGCCATGGGGGCGGCGCTTACTTGCTCCAGCGGCGACAAGCTTATTTGCGGGCCGCAAGCCGGTATTATCTGCGGACAGAAGAAATGGATTGAACAAGTGCGCAAGAGTCCTTTCGCACGCATGTTCCGCGTAGGGAAACTTACGCTGAGCGCTCTCGAAGCAACGCTCCTCCATTACGTAAACGGCGCCCATGAGCAGAATATTCCCCTCTATCGCATGCTTTGTGTGACAGAGGACGAACTGCGGCAGCGGGGAGAAAAATTAATCGGGGCTTTGACAAATTTGCATAGAATCGAACTCGCACTTTTGGACGACTTCGCTTATGTCGGCGGCGGTTCGCTGCCGGCGCAAGCCGTCCCGACTAAAATCGTGCGGCTGGCACTTGCCGATAAATCTCGAAAAAACCAATTTGCGCAAGAGCTTAGCACGGCGCTTCGCTTCTGTGTTCCACCGGTTTTTTGCCGCGTAAAGGACGAGTCTCTCTTATTTGATCTGCGTTCGCTGCTTCCGGGCGACCTGGATGAACTAACTGTTGCGCTAAAGACTCTGGTGTCACAGAAGATCGGCGCATGACAGATACAAGCTCAGTTCCCCCAGTGTTATCGCTGATGATCGGCACAGCCGGTCATGTAGATCA
>JAKPSH010000193.1 GCA_029555385.1 Pseudomonadota bacterium | reverse complement strand
TTGCCGTTGGTTCCCGTCACAGCGATGCTTTGCAGACGACGCGTCGGGAAGCCATGAAACCGGGCGCTGACCAGAGCCAAGACTTCTCTCACATTAACGGCTGAATAAAGAGGAACCGGGACATCGCACAAAGTTTTTACTCCATCACCCCCCGCCTCAACAACAATCGCGGCAGCTCCGCGTTCTAGCGCTTGACCGATAAATGCCCGCCCATCATGCTTAGCACCGGGCAGCGCAAAAAAAAGGGCTCCCGGTTCCACTTGGCGTGAATCACAAGCAAGCGCTGTAATTATACGCTCTCCCCACTGCGCCGGCACAGGCTCAACCGGACAACCTGGCAACGCACTGAGCAGCTCCCGCAAAGTAAACTCTGTCATCTTGATTCCTTTTTTGTTGGCAGGAAGACTGGCATAATCCTTAGCACAAAACGCACCCATTGGACGAGAGGCGGCGACCTATAATTCCAACGCGCGGCGCGGCAAAAAACCGCGAAAAGCCCAAAAATAATAAAATCTATTTATAGGAGGCGGAGGCGGAGAATAACGCCAAGGCGAAGATATAGGCAAAGGTTTTTTCGGGCGGGAGCCACAACTCTCAGCCTCCGCCTTGGCCTTCGTCTCGGCCCTATCCTTGGCCGCAGCTTCATGCGCTGCATCAAATGCAGAGGCTGAATACCAGTGAAATGCGGAGGATCCCCCGGAAGTCCGTCCTTAGACTTCCGGAAAGATGCTCCGTGTGCGATAACGCAGCCTAAAAATCTGTTACCCGGACCTTATCCTAGCCCGGCGTGCGTAGCCGCCAGAGCAGCCGTCCGCACTTCCTGTCCCTCTTGAGTCATCAGGTGCGAAAGAATGCGCTCCATCGAACGGCGAAAAACTGGGGCTGCAACAACGCCTCCCCATCGCGGATAAACTCCCGGCTCGTCCACCGCAACAATCATGACAAGTTTACGGTTGACGCCTATTTCCTGACCATCAACATAACCAATAAACGAAGCAAGTATTTCGTTTGCCGAGTATCCTCGCCCGTCTTCGCGTGCTTTCTGCGCTGTGCCAGTCTTGCCGTGGACAGTAACGCCAGCAATCCGCGCATTACTCCCGGTGCCATGCTCATCTTCCGTAACTCCGCGTAAAATCTCCGTGATGCGGTGCGCAACCGTCGGGCGCAGCACCCGCACGCCCGGTGCCGCCGTTTCGTCTTGTTTGAGCAGAGTCGGCTTCACCAGGATACCGCCATTAGCCAGTGCCGCATAAGCCTGCACTAGCTGGAGCGCCGTAACGGAGACACCCTGACCAAATGAATGGGTGGCAACATCGATCTCGGCCCAGGCTTCATCCGGGCGCAGTATTCCTTCACTCTCCCCGTGCAGTTCAATCCCGGTACGCCGCCCAAAACCGAACTGAGAAAGCGCGCGATGCAGCCGTTTTTTGCCCATGCGCTGTCCGATTTTCGCCATGCAGATATTGGAAGACCTGACTAAGACATCCGAAAACGACACCACACCAATGGGATGCACATCTTTAATCGTATAACGTCCTACCCCGTAAC
>JAKPSH010000241.1 GCA_029555385.1 Pseudomonadota bacterium | reverse complement strand
CCCTTTGCTGGCATCATAACCATGACGAGAAAAAAAAGGAGGGGTGACGCTTATGCAGCAGCAGGTAGATCAACTGCCGCGGGAAGCGGCAGCGGCAATTCGCAGCTTTGTCGCGGATATCGGACCAATGATTAAGCCGGTGGAGGGCAGGCATCAGCTTACTCGGGGACCGGAAGGGAGTTTTGTATTTAAGGTCGAAAACGGCGGGAAGACAATAGTGAGCGAAACGATTAAGCTTCCTGGTGCAATGCAGGCGTCGCTTGTTAACATTACTGCCGCCAACGGAAAGAACATAACATTTCTTGCACTCCAGAACCGCAACGGTAGTTTCGCACTCGGATCTGAAAGTGGAAATGGCGAGAACGAGGTGTTTCGTTCGAGCGTGCTATTTATCCGTCCAGCTCCGCCGAACCCGTTCTTGGGAGCCGATGCGGAGATCACTTTTAAAGCTACAATCGTCGACAAGAATAGAGGAATCACGGTTGAGGGCAGTTCCATAAAGGAACTTGTTGATCTGGCAAGCCAGGCAAAATAGCGGTTATTTAAAAAATCAACCATCACAACTTTCTACCTCCTTAAAGCGTGCACCATTCCCCGGGGGACCTTCCCTGGTGCAGTAAATAGACGACAAAGTTATCGTGCCAGCTTGAGTGGCTGTGCCCCCCTGCGTGTGAGACGATACTAAACACATTTGCTTACGATTACTGTGCTTTAGGGGAAAGGCGCGATGAGACGTTTCAGACTTTGCGTTGCACTGCGAAACTTCATTGAGTTAGGCCTCGTTCTTGCCGTACAGGAACTACACCTGCATGCCGCGCGGGCGCTGCCCGGTTATCCAGCCGACTCCCTTAACTCCTTCAGCGCAGAGAGCGAACCATTTCGCCGCGATGACGAGGAGATCGAAGGACGTGACTTCGATTACAGCGACGAAGATTTCCTGCACCGCTTCACCTACCGGATTCGTACGGACTGGCAGAATGTCTGGAATGCGGAGCAGGAGGGCATCGTGCTTACTGCGGGAAGCGCCACGACAAATGAACTCTATGCTGTTCACTTGCTGAAAAAAACAATTGCATTGAATGAAACATTCACCGGTATCATCCGCCACCAGCGTTCTGAGGATTTTGACGGACGCTACGACCGGCTGCTTACGGGAGTTGGGGTGAATTTGCCGCACAACTGGTCAGTCAGTCTGGTGGGCGATATCGTTGCAGAGAAAGAAGATATCGATCCACAGCTCGAACTAGCCTGGAATTCACCGTGGGGACACCGCCTGCGCGTGATTTATACCGCGACGGATGCGTTGTTTGATGAAAAAAACGACGAGGACGCGGAGTATACCAGGCAGCCTTATACTTTATTTGCTGAAGGTAGAGCCAGACTGAGCGAGCAGTTGATGCTGGCCGGCTGGATGAACTATAACAGCGAGCTTGAGCTGCGAATGGGCGATGGCCGGGATTTTACATACAACCAGACAATGTATCAGGCTGCGGTATTGTGGCAGCCGAACGGGAATTGGCAGCTACTGCTCTCTGCTGGGGGACAGGACGGGGAGCGCGCCTTGCGTTCACCCGAATCCGCGGTGACAAGTCAGCTTGAGCGTGCTCATGCCGGGGCTACGTTTGAAGTGCAATTCCGCCATACCGATGCGTTCAAGACGTATTATGGCTACAATTATTTCTACTTGTCCGAGATCGGTCTGTATCCCAATGTTCTTCCGCTGGGAGGAGAACTTAAGCGGCGGGAGCATATGATATATAGTGGAATTATTTGGCAGATCAGCGACCAGATCGGCATCTCTCCTGGTGTATACCTCGATGTTATTGACAACAGATACCCCGCGGATGAGGAAGAAATTGCCGAGCGTGTGGAGAAACTGCTGGCGAAGATTACGATGCCTTTGGAATATTCTTTCTCGCCCCGCGCAAAGATGACCGTTAATCCTACTTACGAACTGCACAAGACCAACTTCGGCGGTTTGAATATCCAGTTCTTAGTGTTGTTTTAGTCCGGGGCGGCTTCGCTTGGGAAAATGGCGGATCCCCATAGAGGCAACGGGAAGCACGTCCTGGCGCTTCCCGAAAAAAAACCGCGGTCATAATATCCTAGTTGGCCCAGTTCGCGACGGCGTTTCGCCAATTGCCGCACTCGTCATGCGCGCGCCAAAACGGCGAGCATCCGCTGTTGTCGATGTCGGCCTTCGTTCCTTGGGCGATAACTAGCAGGTCATCGA
>JAKPSH010000205.1 GCA_029555385.1 Pseudomonadota bacterium | reverse complement strand
TGCGCTCGGGATGAGGAGAAAAGATGACCACGGGGCGGGGCGACAGCGAAGGGAGGCAAAGAGTTGTGCCGGGTAGAAAAGGTCACGCCTTCAGCACCCTGTTAGTGCCGACGGCACAGGTCAGGCTGGATGCCGTTTTTGGATCATATCGGCTGCTTCCAAAAGAGGTTCAAGTGAGGCCGCGCGCAGAATATAAGAATAATTGCCCAGTGCACCGGCAAAGAGGTCAGGCATCGGCTGGTGTGCGCAAATAAATGAGCTGTATTTTTCCAGAATTTGCTGATGGCTAAAGACGTAGCGGAAGCGGTGTTTGCGCGAGGCGTAGAGCACATGATACTTGCGCTCCCAGTTGACTGCGATGTGGTTGTGGGCGACGATTCGCGCCCATTCTTCATAGAGGTCAATGTCGTCAGCATAATTCCACATGTCCGTCGTCATGCCGCCGGGCGGACGGATGTTTACCTCAAGACCGAGGAAAGCACCGTCTTTTTTGCGCCGGAAAAACTCGAAGTGAAAAAACTTTTCTTGCACGCCGAAAGCCTGGACCGTGCGGTGACCCAGTTTCTCCAGGTCGGAGGAGATATCGCGGGCCGTGTAATAATATACCAAGTCATCATTGTTGACGACATCCATGATGCCCGTGCTGTAGCGCAGCGAATTGCAGTAGACAATCTGGCCTTCGTGATTGGTCAGGCCGTCGAAGGTTAGAATTTCGCCGTCGACGTACTCTTCCAGGAAATAAGCAGCGTTGTGTTCTAAAGTTAAAAAGCTGTCGAGCGCTGCCTTGTCTTTCAGGTTGTATGTCGCTGCGGCCCCCACACCCTCGTCCGGTTTAGCGATAACGGGGTATCCGCACTCAGCGGCAAAGGCGCGGGCAGCTTCAGGTGAGTCATAGAGACAGCCCCTGGCGACCGGGATGCCTGCTGCACGGAAAATCTCTTTCATTCTGGATTTACGCCTTATTGCCGGCATGTCCGCACGGCGCTTGCCCCAGACATCAAGCTCGTCGCGCAGTGCCGCCTCCACCGGAAGCCAGTATTCTGTGTGGGATTCGATGCGGTCTACCGAGCCGTACTTGTCCTTGAAATAGCGGCCGGCCTTGAGCATTTGCTCGTAACTATTCATGTCGTCGACGCGGTAGTATTCAGCCAGGGCTGTTTGGAGCTCCGCCGGGAGCGCACCGAACCAATCGCTTGCTATACCGAAGACGCGAATGCCAAAACGCTTCAGACGTTGGGAAAACGCGATATAGTTCGGCGGAAACTGCGGCGAAATGTACAAGAAGTTCTTGACCATTACGCGATGCTTGACTCGTTAGACGCGGTTCTTCATCGCCGCGTGGAGCGAACAGAGGCCTGCAATGTATGTTAGCAGACCAAGAATAAGCGCCGCTTTGAACCCGGCAAAAAGCGCGATAAAGACCGTAGCCGCCGAGCCAATCACGGTAAAGTAGCCGTTCATTCCCCAAACCCATGCCGTCATCTCTGTGCGGCGGGCCGGGTCGGGATAGGTTAAGGATATAGCTCGCAGGCCCAAGGGAAAGGGCATGCCCATGAGAAAGCCCAGCGGAAGGAGCAGAGCGCATGAAACGGCGACACGGCCAAAAAATTCAAGACCGAGAAAAGCGTCAAAAACAAGCGGTGAAACCAAGGTTTCACTGAGCAGTGCGAGCGCAAGCAGGGCAATGACAACTGTCGCCGCCTTACGCGGGTTCTGTTCACCGAGTTTCTCGCTGACGATGCTTCCTAGTCCGGCTCCGAGCAAAAGCGCGACAAGAATGGTGGTGATCGCGTAAGTGGGATTGCCGAGGAAAAGCACATAGCGCTTCATTAAGCAAATCTCGACAACGATAAAGCCGAAGCCGAGGGCGCTGAAATAACCGAGAAAGCCGCCGAAGCCGGGCAGCTTGATTGAGCCTCGTGCGCCTAGGAAAAGCGGCACGCCGACAAAGAGCAGCCCGAGCAGCGCTGATTCAACCAAAATGGCAACGTAAGGGAAGTCGCCGCGGGGAATTATGCCGCGCCACTTCTCATTGTTCCTTTTACGGTATTCGGCGGGAATATCCTCGCCCAGCGTGCGCCTGCCAATTTGCAGAAAGTGCTCGATGAAAGGCCGGTTGTCCGTGGCCGGGAAAAGGTTAATTCCAAGCGCGGTGTAGGCTTTTTCTTGTTCTGCCGCACTTGCTGCCAAAATACGGCTGTAAATATTGTGACGTTCGGGATGAAATGGGTTCCAGAGAAAAACCTTGCTGCCGATCAGGTTTCGCCCCTGCATGTAGTGTCCGATATTGGCCACTTCCTCTTCCGTCCAGTCGCCGTTTTTAAGAAAAAACCCCTCAAAAAACGGGACCTCACCAGAGGTAATCAGGATTTGTTTCTCGGGGTGCTGCACCCCGCGCTCTCGAAGGGCAGCAATCGCGGTAAGCGCTACGCGAAGCGTCGCCCCGCGATGAAGCGCCAGGACCCCGCCGGGCCGGAGATGATCAAGGTAGTCATGGAACGCTTCTTTGGTAATGAGAAACGTCTCGGACAGGTTGAGGGCTCCGGCGGCAATGGCTACCGGCGTATAGTTATTGACGAACTGAATGATGTCGTAATGCTGCTTTGGTTTGCGGCGCAAGAAAGATCGGCCTTCGTCGTTGGTCAGGGTTACGCGCTCCTTTTGGTATAGACCGCCCATAAACTCTTTATAGGGCGAGGACTCCACGAACTTTACGATTGACGGATCAAGCTCCACCGCATCGACATGGCGCGCACCGTGCGAGAGGGCAAAAAGGACCTCTTTTCCGCCTGCGGGACCGATAATCATCACTTGCGGTGATGTGCCGCGGCGGAGATTGTGCACGAGACCGATGCTGGAGAAGGTCATCGGTTTAAGGTTCTCCTCATCGCCTGACCAGCGGAAGATCGCTGATTCATTAGTTCCGCCGTCGATCCAGAGGTCGTACACGTTGTCTTTGTGAAAGGCCACGTCAACCTTGGAAATTGGGCTCCAGCGAGTCTCGTAAATGTGGCCGGCCTGCACCGCCCGGTTATAGCGGCGTTTATTCTGATGATACTTAAGCGGCAGCACCTGCTCCGCCTGCGGGAGGATTGCACCAAGCATCAGAGCCGCGCATACGAGAAGCGCAGCAGTAATCTTCTGCGAACGGTGCAGGAAGCAAAGGCCGGAGAGCGCGGCAAGAAGTGCGGCGAAGACAGCGGTTCCTACTCCGCCGAAGGCCGAGATGACGGGAATCAGCAGCAATGCGCCGCAAGCGGCGCCGAGCAGATCGAAGCCATAAAGCCGGGCTGAACGGCGCGGGAAAGCCGAAAGAAGGCGCGCGATGAGCAAGCCGGCAAAAAAGAACGGAACAACAAGCGCGGTGTACCAGAGGGCCAGGTAAAAATAGTTGGCGCTAGACTGATGAAACTGCCACATGCGGAAGGGGATATTCGTGATTGTCAAGTATGCGCCAATCATCGCGGCGGTCAGCACCAAGCAGAGCATACTCAGGCTTAACGGGCGCGAGCGCACGGTGGCATGGGAGCGCAGCGCAAGATAAACCCCGCTCAGGCCAAAGCCGAAGAGTGCGGTGCTGACAACCATGAATGCAAGGTGCGCCCAGAGCACAACAGCAAAGATTCTCGTCAGGGCCAGCTCGAAGAGAAGCACAGCGCCTGAGGTTAAGAAGATGCCGGCGTAATAGCTTAAGCCGGGCAGTGGAGAAATTTCGCCCGCGGGCTGGTTTTGCTGATCGCCGCGAGGCAAAGTGCCATCGTTCTGCTCAACCTCGGTTCTTCTCAGCGCTTGAATTTCACTCATCTCTTTTCCTCCGTAACTTGCAGCCTCTTGTAAGCTAAGCGCGAATCTTTGGTACACATAACCGGCGGGAGCAGCGGACATCCCCGAGGCATGTATGATTTAATCAACGATATTTAGCCAAAAGCCCGTCAGGAATCAAACACTATCTGCTCTGGTATGCTTACAGGGGGCGAAAAAACGTTGATGGTTTAGGTTGTTAGTTGATATGGCGAGAAACAGATAAAATCGGTAAAAAAAGCTAATAAATGGACAGAAAGTTGCCGAAGCACTATTTAAGAGTAATGCACCAGGGAAATAGTGGCACGGCTGTTCATCTAATGCGCAGAGCAGTATAGATGGTGCTTATGGAGTTCATCTTGAAGTTCAGACTCCGCAGTTTTGAAGCGGCAATCTATATTGTGTTCTTCGCTGCGTTCAATGTACAAGACGCCGCTGGCGACAGCTTCGTAAACGGCTTCTTCCCAACCAACCTCGCCGCATCTACCTTTGAAAGCGTTGACGTGAACGGCTTTTTTGCCGGTAATCTCGTGCGTGCGGGCTTTTCTGCAAACACTCATGGGACGAAGAACATTACCAGCGGACAAGCTGGCGTTCGGGATTTGATAAAAAGTGAAAACCCGGCCGATGAATGGCGCGCCAGTGAGGAAAGCACCTGGGAAGAGAACGCACTGAAGCCGAAACTAAGCGGGCAATCAGGTGATGTGCGCCAGATCCGTTACGATAGACGCATCCCGCACCGGGCGCCAGATTGGAGAGCCCCCCCCTTCCAGACCCTTCGCTAGTATCACTGTCTGCGTGCGATTTTTTATTGCTTTTGCCGTTGAACACAGCAATACTTTTGGCCGGTTGTCTCAAGGTCTTAAGGGCAGCTTATGCTGAACGGGAAGAAAATTATTGTTGTCTTACCCGCATATAACGCGGAGGAAACCCTAGAGAGCACGTTTGGTGAGATTCCGCTCGAAATCATCGATGATGTAATTCTCGTCGACGACCACAGCACGGACAAAACCGCCGAGCTTTCTCAGCGGCTGAATATAGAGACAATAGTGCATCCGCAGAACCGCGGATATGGCGCTAATCAAAAAACATGCTACCACCGGGCGCTGGAAAAAGGAGCTGATATTGTTGTCATGCTTCATCCCGATTATCAATATACGCCCAAGTTGCTTGCCGCTTTAGTTTCAATGGTTGCCTATGGTGTTTACGATGCCGCGCTGGGTTCACGTATTCTGGGCAAAGGTGCACTTGCGGGGGGCATGCCGTTGTACAAATATGCCGCGAACCGGCTGCTTACTTTTGTGCAGAATGTCCTTATCTCGCAGAAGTTCAGCGAGTACCATACGGGTTATCGCGCGTTCAGCCGTGAAGCATTACGCGCCGTGCCGTTTGAAAAGAACTCGGATGATTTCATTTTCGATAATGAAATTATCGCGCAGATGGTCTTTCGCGGAGTGCGCATCGGAGAGATTAGCTGCCCCACATTATACGCCGAGCAGTGTTCGTCCATTAATTTCCAACGCAGTGTGAAATACGGTCTCGGCGTGCTTGCCGTGAGCTGCAAGTTCTTCTTGCAGAAGCGTTGCGGCTGGCGGTTCGCGCTTTTTGAAGGGAGCTGACCGCCATCGCGCTGGGCGGCAAAGCACGCGCGTGCGCCGGCGCTGGGCGGTGGCCCGGCGCGAAACTGTTTTACGCCCCATAAGTGTGTTAAGAACAAACTTTAAGTAAAACTAAATCGATAAATTTAGTAGCACAACAGGTGTGGCACTGATTGTCTACGCTATTTTTGAAAGCTTCAGGGGTTACTAAGGTGAATAAAGTAATATTTTCTGATGGAAAGGAGCTGGAAATTCCTTCGGGTTGGACCGTGTGGCAGGTTTTGGAAGCCCGGGGCGATTCGCCGAAAGATGCGCTCGGGGCTTCGGTGGACGGAAAGCTTTACGATACACAGACTGTTCTCAGTCATGGCGGCAAATTCTCCGTCATTTCTCTCAAAGACGACACACCTGATGCGCGGCATTTCTACCGCCATAGCATGTCTCATGTTCTCGCGCAGGCAGTAAAGCGGTTGTTCCCTGAGGCAAAATTGGCGATCGGTCCGGCCATTGATGACGGGTTCTATTATGATTTTGATGTTGATCGACCGTTTACGCCCGATGACCTGGAAAAGATTAGCGCCGAGATGCTGAAAGTGATCAAAGAGAATCACCGTTTTGAAAGACGCACGGTGAGCGCGGCGCAGGCGACGGAATTGTTTACCAAGCTTAATGAGCCTTACAAATTGGAGCTCCTTGCCGGGTTGGAAGAGGCGGGTGATGAAGTTAGCTTGTACCAAAGCGGTGAGTTCGTAGATTTGTGCGCAGGGCCGCATTTGCGCTTCAGCGGGCAAGTGAAGCATTTTAAGCTGCTCGATGTCGCCGGCGCTTACTGGCGGGGTGATGAGAACAATAAAATGCTCCAGCGCATATATGGCACTGCTTTTTTGCACAAGGAAGAACTAGAAGCACACCTCTGGCAGGTTGAAGAGGCCAAGAAACGGGATCACCGGCGCTTAGGCAAAGACCTGGACTTGTTCAGCACCAGACCGGATTCGGTCGGCGGGGGGCTGATCATGTGGCATCCCCACGGCGGTCTGGTGCGCTATCTTGTGGAGGAGCACTGCAAGCGGCGCCACCTCGAGTCCGGTTATGATTTTGTTTACACCCCGCATATCGGCCGGGCCGATCTCTGGGAGACGAGCGGGCATCTTGATTTTTACAAGGAGAGTATGTACGCCCCGATTGAAATCGAGGGGCAGCAGTATTTCCTTAAACCGATGAACTGCCCGTTTCACGTGCAGATTTATGCAAGCCGCATCCGCTCGTACCGCGACCTTCCGCTGCGATTTGCCGAATGGGGCACGGTGTACCGCTTTGAGCGCAGCGGCACACTCCACGGTTTGGTGCGAGTCCGGGGATTTACGCAGGATGACGCGCACTTGTTTTGCCGCCCCGATCAGATGCCGCAGGAAATTGACCGTGTGCTGTCGTTCAGCTTGAGTATGCTGCGGGACTTTGGCTTTGAGAGTTTTAAGCTCTACCTCAGCACCCGTCCGGAGAAGAAAGTCGGCCCGGATGCGGCTTGGGATGCGGCCGAGACTGCGCTTGAGGAAGCGCTGCGGCGGAGCGGTTTGCCCTATGCGGTCAATCACGGGGACGGAGCCTTCTATGGACCAAAGATCGATATCTGTGTGACCGATGCGCTGAAGCGTCCCTGGCAGTTGAGCACTATTCAGTTCGATTTTAATCTGCCCGAGCGCTTCGACCTGCATTTTATCGGTGAAGACGGCAGGGAGCATCGCCCGTTTATGATTCACCGCGCTTTGCTGGGGTCAATGGAGCGTTTCTTCGGCATTCTCGTCGAACATTACGGCGGGGCCTTCCCGCTGTGGCTTGCTCCGGTGCAGGCAGTGGTGCTGCCCATAGCCGATCGTCACCATGAATATGCAACGCAGGTGCGCGCCGCGCTGGCGCAGGCTCAGATCCGCGCCCAAGTCGATGCGAGCAGCAATACGCTGAACTACCGCATCCGGGAGGCCCAGATGCAGAAAATTCCGTATATGCTGATAATCGGCGACCGTGAAATGGCGGCAAATTCCACGGCGGTACGCAGACGTTCGGGCGAGGATCTCGGTGCACTGCCGGTCGAAGCTGTTTGCCGCATGCTCAAGGAACAGATTGCGGCAAAGAGCGCAGGTTAGGCTCTGCGCTAAAAGTTAGCTGGTAAGCGAGCCTTTTTCGGGCAGCCCGCCGGTTAGCTCCGGCAAGTAGCGATTGAGCAGCCCGATGACCAGGCGAAAAATACGCCGCGCTTCCATCATCACCGGCTGGTCCGGTCCGCAGTCCGCATAAAGCACGACAGGGGAGGCGTGGTCGATGCGAATTGGCGAGATGGCGTAGGAGGAAACACCTAGAGGTGAGAGCACATCGCCTGAGGCCTTGGTGTTGAAAGACTGAATCTTGTTCAGGCACAGCGCAAGAGGCGAAAGCGGGTCCTTAAGTTCAAGCACCACCTCGGCAACCATCGCCTCTCCGGCAGTACAGTGCAGGAAGGCTTCGTTGCGTTTCTCGTTAAGCACGATCAGTGCGCTTCGGGCAAACGTACCTGTCGAGATCAGCAGATTCAATACGCTAAGCAGGAGCGCTTCCTTTGTTTCCGCTTCGCGGCAGGCTTTTTCGATTACCTGGAGCGTAGAGAGCGCAGAGTCGCCAAGGGTTTGCTGCTCAATCTCGAGAATGAACGGGCTGGTTTGGATATAACTCGGCGGCGCTTCCAGCGGATGATAATCGGCAAGCTGCATTTCTTCGAGGGCCAGGCGATGGGCGGAGCCGTCGCTGGGGATTACCGCGAGATGCTGCACGAGCACAATTTGCTCGGCGGAGCTGTCGATATCGTCTGCTGCTGAGGCAGCATCCGGCAATTTTGCCGAACCAGCGGCATCATCAGAGAGCTCCAGCGGAAGGCAGCGAAAATCGGTCATCAGTGATGGCAGTGTATCAGGTTCCGGCTCTGCGCCATGCGTCCGGTAGTACTGCGCCGAGAGATACTTGTTGACGCGGTGGTAAAGTTGATTGTGCTGCTCAGGCGAAAGCTGGAGAAGGCGCAGCGCACTGTGCGCGGGCAGCGGCTTGTTGGGCGCGTATTTGTGCCAGCGGTCTTCGCGATATGCGTCAAAAAGTTCAACTGCCGACTCGACCACGAAGCGCAATGCGGCTTGAACCGGGTTCTTGCACTTCATCCCGCGGTCAAAGGCGTAGAAGAGAAAAGTAGGGACGCCGTGGCTGCGTAAGTAGTCAAGCTGGAGCATCGGCACATCAATGTTATGCTCCTGCTGGAGACGGTAGACCAGCGCGGTGCGCTTTCGTGAGCGGAAGTCTTCGACAAATGCCGGCCCGAGATAGGCGCAGGCGACCATCTGCCCGATTAACATGAATAGCCCGGCGGACTCGGCAAGGCGGGCGATCTGCGGCTGAGAAATTTCACCCACAATGCGGCAGACTGTCGCGGTCTGGCGGGCAAGCCCGCGGATAGCTTCAAATACCTGCGCGACAGCCGGATCGCCTATCGGGGGACGGGCTGAAATGGAATCGAGGATGTCAACGACTGCGGTCTGACCGAGACGGATGACCGCGGTCTTCACATCGGAAATAGTGGGCCGGTCGGCAGCAAAGAATGTAGCATTGGCAACGCGTATCAACTCAAGCGTAATCACAGGATCGGCGCTGGTCAGCTCGGCAAGTCCCGTGAGATGTAGATTGCGATCTGCGGCAAGCAGGCGCACAGTGCGCATTATTTCCGTATCCGGCGGCAGGTCGACAGCCATGGGACCGCGCTTCGGCTGGATCCAGGCCTTCGGGGCCGTGGCCGTCTGCGCTGTAGCACTCTGGGTTGCGGCAGTCTGTGCTGGTGGATTCTGTGCAGGTGCACTATGCGTTGGGGAGTGCTGCTGTTTTGTTTTTGCTTTTGGCGGTGCCACGTATCGGTCGTCTTTTTTTTTGCTTGGTCAGTTTGCGCCGTTTCCGCCTTTTAGCGGGGCGAAACGGTCGCGAACACCCCGCGTTTAATTAGGGTATCGGCACGGCATCTCACTAACTCAACCGCGAAGAGTCCCCCTTTGCGCTCGAGCAGAAGGCGGCAGAAGGCGCGAGAGGAAGTCGCACCGAATCAATCAAGAAAGACGGGGTTGCGCCTTTTGCGCAAGCTTGCAGAGAATACTAAGCTTCTCCACTAGGTTGCGGCGATTTATTATGATGCGGCAGGCTGCTTAAAGCCAAGGAAACAGAGGATGACGACAGCAGAAAAAGTTTCGAAAGATGATGCGGCGGTGAGAATCGAGCACGATTTTCTTGGTCCCGTGCGTGTGCCGGTTGATGCGTATTATTCTGCACAGACCCAGCGGGCTGCTGAGAATTTTCCGATTAGCGAATCGCGGTTTCCCCGCTCGTTCATTCGCGCCTTAGCTTTAATCAAGCGTTGTGCTGCCGTGGTGAACAGCCGGCTCGGTTTGCTCGAGCCGGAACTTAGCGAACTTATTGGGCGCGCTGCGCGGGAAGTGGAAGAGGGCAGCTTTGATCGTCAATTCGTTGTCGATATTTTCCAAAGCGGTTCGGCGACCAGCACGAACATGAACGCTAACGAAGTAATCGCACGGCGCGGTGCTGAGCTGAGCGGGGGGGCAAGGACGATCCACAAAAACGATCATGTGAATATGAGTCAGTCGTCAAACGATGTTATTCCAAGCGCAATCCATATTGCGGCGGCATGCGCGATCACGACAGAACTGCTCCCGGCATTGCACGAGCTGCGTCAGGCGCTCGTGAGCAAAGCTGCGGAATTTTCCGGGATACTGAAGGTAGGGCGCACGCATCTGCAGGATGCCGTGCCGATCGCGTTGGGTCAGGAATTCAGCGGTTATGCGGCGCAGGTACAGCAAAGCCAGCGGCGCATTGAGCGGGCGCTGGTGACGCTATACGAACTGCCCCTCGGCGGGACAGCGGTTGGGACAGGGATCAATGCGCACAGCGGCTTTCGCCAGGCAGCAATCGACGAGATTAGCCGGGAGACCAAGCTTCCTTTTATTCCGGCGCTGAATAGTTTTGAAGCGCAAGCAGCGCGTGATGGTCTGGTAGAGATGAGCGGCCAGTTAAGAACTACTGCGTGCAGCTTAATCAAGATTGGCAACGATATTCGCTGGATGGGTTCGGGTCCCGTCTGCGGACTAGGTGAACTGCTCCTGCCGGAAGTGCAGCCGGGTTCCTCGATTATGCCCGGCAAGGTAAATCCGGTGATTGTAGAATCGCTGCTGATGGTGTGCGTGCAAGTTATCGGCAACGACACTGCGGTGGCATTGGGCGGCGGATTCGGCGGCAGCTTCGAGCTGAACACGATGATGCCCGTGATGGCCCGTAATATTCTGGAATCGATAAATCTGCTCAGTGCAGCTTGCTCAAATTTCTCGCGGCGCTGCATCGAGGGCCTGGCCGCCAACCCCAAGCGGCTGGCTGAATACTGTGCCAATAATGCTTCGGTCTGCACGCTGCTTGCACCGCGCATCGGCTATGACCAGGCGGCGGAAATCGTGCGCGAGGCCTATGCGGCCCAGCGTCCGTTTCGAGAGGTGATCCTGGAGCGGAAGCTCCTCAGCGCGGAGGAATTGGATGAACTTTTAAGTGCGGAAAAATTAACTCAGCCGCATAATGGATAGCCGTTGGCAAACCGTAAAGGAGTTTAAGAGGTTAGATGAAAGAGGCACTTTCCGCGGCACGTTTGCGCATTAGCGCTGCACACCGAGTCGTGGTGAAGATCGGCACACGTGTGCTGGCTAGCGATACCGGGCGCCCTGCGGCACGGCGGATTAATGAAATAGTGCGCGGCGTCGCCGAATTAAAAAAGAGCGGGCGCGAAGTGATTATCGTTACTTCCGGCGCCGTAGGCACGGGGCTCGATGCGTTGGGCCGTAAGACCCGTCCGGGAACGGTACCCGAGCTGCAGATGGCTGCCGCCGTCGGTCAGGCCCGGCTGATGTCCTACTATGAGAAGCTTTTTTCTCAGCAAAAGCTGAAAGTGGGGCAGGTGCTGCTCACGTATGACGATCTGAATAACCGCACGCGCCATCTTAATGCGCGAAACACGATGATGGCGTTGGTGCGAAACGGCATCATTCCTATTGTCAATGAGAACGACGTTGTTGCTGTTGACGAGCTTGCGGTAGGAGACAACGATGTTCTAGCCGCTTTGGTCTGCGTGCTCATCGAAGCTGATGTGCTGGTGCTGTTAAGCACGGTAAACGGTCTTTATGCCTCCGGCAAAGATGGAAAAAGGGAGAGAATCTCCTATCTGCCGCGGGTGACTCGTGAGGCGTTGGGCGCGGCGAAAGGAAAAGGGGGAATGCTTTCGACAGGAGGCATGAGCAGCAAACTGCGCTGGGCGCAGACCGCCGTTAGCGCCGGGGCGCTCGCCGTGATCGCGGATGGCCGTGCCCCGGCAGTGCTGCACTCGATATTCAGCGGCGCCGATGTGGGTACGGTAATCGGCAGCGCGGCCGCGACGGGTCGTGTCAAACAAAGCAGGAAGAAATGGATTGCCTTCTTCCACCGGGCAAGAGGTGTCATTGTTGTTGACGAAGGCGCCCGCGGCGCCGTGGAGAAGCGGGGCAAGAGCTTGTTGCCCATCGGCATCCGGCAGGTGCGCGGTAATTTTAAAGCGGGGTCGTTTGTTGCGATCGAAGCTCTGGATGGTAGGATTATTGCGCGCGGTCTAGCTAGTTACTCCAGTGAGCAGCTAACAAAGATTAAAGGCAAGAAAAGCTGCGAGATCGCCGCTATCTTGGGGCGCAAAGACTACGACGAGGCAGTACACCGCGATAATATGGTGCTCGCCGAGGAAGGTGCTTGAATCTGCCTGTTTGTTAAGGTCGCGGCGAACGCGTAGGATATGCTTCTGGACAGCGAAAGCGGGCAGCAAAGATGACCAAACGAGAGCGGATACGAGCTGTTCTGGCAGGCGAGATTCCCGACCGTGTGCCGGTTGCATTTTGGCACCATTTCGGGCCTGGGTATGAATACGGTCCGGCTGCCGTGGATGCTCACCTTGAGCACTTTGAGCGGTATGACCTGGATTTCCTCAAGGTCATGAACGACAACGCCTATCCGCGGGAAAAAGAGTTTTTGGTGAGAACTGGGGACGACTTGCGCAAACTGCGTGTGCTCGGCGGCGATGAAGAGCCCTTTCTGAGGCAGTTGGAGCTGGTCGCCGCGCTGCGGCGCAAGCTCGGACCGGAAGTGCTGATTGCCTCAACGGTCTTTAGCCCTTATTCGGTGCTGCGGCAGCTTGCCGGGCCGGAGCGCAGAGTGCACAACCCGCCCAAGCTCGAACTTGGTGATGATGAGCGGGACCAGGTGCTTGGCTTGCTTCTCAGGACAAGCGGTGAGCTTGTTCATGAAGCGCTGCTCTGCATCGCCGCGACGCTGTCCCGTTTCACGCGTTACTGCCTGGAGGCCGGGGCAGACGGAATCTTTTTTTCTGTTCGCGACGACTGGGTGGAAAGTGCTTTGCCAAAGCCCGGAACGTACGACTCGATTGTGCGAGAGGCGGATCTTGTGGTCTGCCGCTCGGCAAGCGCCGGCTCATTCAACGTGCTTCATATTTGCGGACGAGCTGTTGATTTTTCAGTATTTAGTGCCTATCCGGTGCAAGTAATTAATTGGGCCGACCGAGCGTGCGGGCCGGCAATCCGCGAGGCAACGCGTGTGCTTAAACCAGCGATTTGCGCCGGGGTGGACAACTTCACGACGCTCGTACATGGAACGCCGCAAGACTGCCGCGCGGAAGTCCTTGATGCGCTTGGGCAAACCGGCGGGCGCCCAATGATCATTGCACCCGGCTGCACCTATGCGCCGGAGGCGGTTCCTGCGGAAAACTTGGGCGCAATCTGCTCTGCTGCGCGGGAATTTCATTTCGCCGAAGAAAAACAATGAATAGAAAGAACCCTGCGCTTCGTCAAATTGCCGACGCAAACCAGAGCCTTTAGCACCCGGATAAGAAAACTTCCTTGCCGTTTATTTCCTATGCTAGAGTCCTTCCTGGTTCGTTGAGAGAGGAGGACCTCCGTGCGGCGAAGATCTCGCTTTTCTTCGTTTTCTGTGCTGTGCCGCGCAGCTATTTTGATTGCTGCCGTGCTTGCTGCTTGGGAAAGTGCTCGCGCGACACCCTCTCAATCCGCTGAGGTGCTGGAGCGGCGGGGCAAACAGATCGCCGGAACTGGCAATATTGCGCCGCAACTTACTTTAAGCCAGCCCACAGGAGGTTGGACTGCGAGTTTGCAAATTGAAATTGCGGGCAGCTGTTCAGACGAAACAGCAGATCCGATCAGCGCAACAGTAAACGGCGTGCGTTATTTTATCCGAAGTTCCGGCGGACGCTTTTCGCGGAAATTCCCGGCAGCACCGGGGAAAAACACGGTCGTGGTTGAATGCGTCAATCGAGCCGGAGCAGCTCGTGAGACAAGAACCTTGGAGGCGGTAATCAGCGCCCTGCCGCTCAAGGTAGTGCTGACTAGCGATACCGACGGTGTTTACACCGACTTGCATATTTACGAACCCGATGGGCACCACGTCTATTGGGCAAGCACGGAATCGCCTTCCGGCGGCATTTTCGTGCTTAATCAGCAGGAGGATTCTTTCGACCAGCCTGGATACGGGCCATACCTATACGTCCATCCGGCACCGCGTGCCGGTGTCTACAGGATTGATGCTAATTACTGGCCGGGAGCAGCCGTGCAGCATACACTGGCTAACCTCGATATCGTGCTTGACGAAGGACTAGCCGGCGAGAAAAGAGTACGCGTGCGAAAGCCGCTGGCGCGTCCCGGTGAAACAAAAACCCTGGCTTACGTGCTGATTAGGCCGAACAAACAGCCGCCTGTGCTTTTCGTGCCGGAGCAGGACCCCGAGTCGCGCATGCCTGAAGAGGTTGCACGCTATAAACGTGAAGTCGAGCCGAAGATCAACAGCAGCGCGGAGAATGAAACGGAAGCATATTTGCTGCCGGCGGATGAAGATGCGGCGCGAAGGGCAGTTGTGCTGTTGGCGCTGGCGCAGGCGCGAAAGAAAAGTCCGCGCTGGGAGAATAAGCAGCAAGATTGCGCGGGACTGGTGCGATTTGCCTATCGCGAGGCTTTGACTGAGCGCTCGGCGCCGAACCTCAAGCGCCTGGCGCTGCCGAACAACGTGCACCTGCCTGTTGTCTCGCGCGCGGCGCGGCGCATGTTCCGCTCTTTCCCCAATATTTGGCTTACCGGCCTGACGGAACAAGGGGTAGAGCGTTATTCTGCATTTGCCGACGCGGAAACGCTGGTCGGCTACAACTTCCGACTGAAAGGGCGCAATTTACGTGATGCCGCCAAAGGAGACCTTTTGGTTTACCGTAAACCGGCAGAAAGCGATCAGCCTTTTCACATCATGCTCTATGTGCCCGGCCGCGGAGGCGATGTCGTTGTCTATCACAATGGCGCCCAAGGTGAAGAGGGGCAAGTTCGGGTGGTGGATGTCGGAGAGCTGATGCGTGCGCCCGATGCTGTTTGGATTCCGCGGGCGGAGAATCCTTACTTTTTAGGAGTTTTTTCGTGGAACAGATTCAATCCCGGAGACGCCGAATCGCTCTAGTTTCTGGGCTCGGGGTGTTTATTGCGCTTATCGCCATCGCCGGTTGGGGCTGCTGGCGGCTTGATTCGGCTGGTATCGGAAAGTTGGCGCGGAAGGACCTGCCGGTTTTGGCGCTGCAGCTGGAAGTGGTTGATAGCAAAGGCCTTAAGCTCGATGGGGAGGCATCGCTGCTTCAGGCAAGCGCAGACGCTGCCGCACGAAAGGCGGAAAAAGATACCGCGCCGCTTGCTCGGAGCGCGCAGTGCCGGGTGTATACCGGCGGCGACCTTGATTTCGCTAAGCGGGGCAAGCGAACGGAGGAGACTTTCGCGGCGGGGTGTGCACCCGAAGCGAAATGGAAGATTATTCATCATCCGGTCAGTGCGTCCTTATATTTCGCAGATTATGACGATTTGGTTGCTTGGATGAGTACTAATGCGGATGCGCGTCGTTTTCTCGCCAGCCGTTTGGCACGCGGCATTTTCTCCGAGCTTATTGCCACGGGAAGTATCCGCGGCGAGGATCTCCAAATCGACGCCCTGAAAGGCGCTGCTGTATCCCATATTGCCGGTGAGGCACTGGGCGCAGACGCTGTGCTGCACTACGACATTGCCCATGGCAACAAGGGTTTTGTTTTTAGCTTTGTGCGTCAAAAATGTGCGCTGGGGTCCAAGGCATTGCCGCTTCTCGTGCGCAAGCTCGCGCGAAGCGCCTATCTCGTGCCGGGTCTTGACGAGCCGGTGCTGGAAATGATGCTCGGAAGGCAGCGCATCTTTCTGGCAGAGTATGGAAAACGCATTTATGCCGCTAACGGGCTGGAAGCGCTGCTCAACGTCCTCGATAATCTGCCGCTGGAGCGGACCAGCGGAGCAAAGGGTTCGGTTGTGCTGGTGGTCCGCGCGGAGGCTTTCTTAAAAGAGATACTCGCGCTGGCGGATGAAGGGATGCGGCTAGGGCTTGAGTTTGCCTTTGATTTAAGTGCGGAAGATGCGGGACCGGGTGAGCTTAAGATGGGGCGGGCAAAGTTTCTAAAAGCGCTTCGACCGGAGCTGGCGCAGGGAGTACTGGCCGCGGCGCCGCGTGATAGTTTTGCGGTGCTTGCGCTGAGTTTTGATTTTCCGGCGGGCAAGGCAGCGTCAGAATGGAGCGTGGCGGAAGAAGAAGGCGGCGCATACAGCATAACCGGGACAGATGAGCCAGCGGGAATCGCTGTCGTTTGGGACCTGGGGGCGAATTCTGATGATACACTTACGGAAATAGGTTTTGCTGTTTCGCGCAGGCCGGAAAGCCCGCCGTCTGAGGTATATCGCGCGTATTTTGGGCAAAGAGTCTTTCACAGCACTTGCGGCGGGGGGAGTGTGTTCTTGGCGGCGACATCGGACAAGCTTCTGCTGCGGATGAGGGAAGCATGCGAAGCACAGTCGCCGAGTATCCTCGCCCTGGGCGGTGCGGGAGCTGATCAGGTATTCGAAGGCGTGCAGGCTGCGATGCTGCTCAATCCGGGCGCGGCTCTGCGGGAGCTTTTTATGGCGGGGCGTCCGCTGGACTTGATTATGCGCAGTGAAGGAGCGGCGGAGCCGCAATGGAAGAAAGCGTACTATGCGGCATTCGATGCCCTGCAGAAAGAGAGCGCGCAGGTCTTTTCGTCAGTTCCGGCCCTGCTATATGCCGGGGCCGACCCGGCCTTTGGCCAGGAGGCTGTGACGCTTCGCGGATATGCTTTGGCTCAGAGAGGGAGGAAATGAACGTGTTTGCAGCACGAGCTGGGGGTTTATTGCTGCTGTGTGCCGCGGCTTTTTGCGGTGTCATGCCGGAGGCTGCTTTAGCGGGAAGTCCGTTCTATCTGACCGTTGAGCGAAGCTTTTCTAATACAGAGAGCCCGGAAATCCGGCTGGACTACACGAAGACAACTGAGCCGATGGTTTTTCGCGTGCTTCGTGCGGCAGATACGGATGCCTTCCTCGACGGACAGCTTCAGATCAGCCGCAGTTACGAGGAGCCCGTGACGGAACTTAATGCGGGGCATTACATCCTGCGCGGCATGAACAAGGTCAAATCGCCGCTCGTTGCGGCTCGTGAAGCGCTCGATGTCGAATTCCGTAAGGCCTTTAAGAAAGACCGCTTTAATTATGCATTGCAGCAGCTTCCTGAACGTCCGCGTGTTACGCCGCCGGACGAAATGCGCCACGGACCACCGCGCGGCTTTGAAGTTGTGCGCGAGTTTACCGTAGACTTGGATTACGGTGGCAGTGGGGCAAAGGACCTGGGCTGGTGGTTCGGTGATAACGCCTGGGAAGAATGGCGTTATAAAACAAGAACAATCAAGCTTGAACCGCTGGCTGACGGGCTCTATTTGCTGCAGGCGGTTCAGGAAAATGCCGAAGCGCAAAGCCTGCTTCAGGTGAGCAGTTTAGCGGTGCAGGTAAAACAGTCATCCGCGCAGCTTCTGCTTCGCGTTGTCGAGCGGAATCTGAAACCGCTGCGCAATGCTGTAGTCTCTGTGCGGGACGGGCGGGCTAAATGGGTCAGGCTGCCGGGAAGCACCGATGCTCAGGGGGAGCTGCGGTTCGATAATCCCGACGGAGTGCTCGATGGCAAGCTGGTCGTCAAGGTGACGGCGGCAGATGGCCGGCAGGTGTTTGCCGACACTGACTTCTCGCCGGTGCAGAACGCCCGCGAAAGCGTGTTTATTCTCACTGACCGTCCGGTATTCAAGCCGGGTGAACAGTTTTTCTTTAAGGGGGTGATTCGCGAATTCTCAGGCGGCAGCTTGCACCTGCCGGAGCTGCGCGAAGGTAATGTCCGAGTTTCGATCGCCCGCATCGGCGAAGGTCCGGCCGGACCGCCCGCCGTCGTAGGGCTGACGGAATTCGGAACATTCAGTGGTGCGTATGAACTTGACCAAGCGGCGAAGCCGGGAGTCTACCGCCTGGTCGCCGAGGTTGAGCAAAAGCCGTTTGCCGGAGAATTCAGGGTCCGGGATTACGTTAAACCCTCCTTCTATCTCGAGCTGATCGAGCGAAGCAAAACTGTGGTTCCGGGTGAAAGGTTCAGCGCCGCCTTTAAGGTGCGGCGTTACAGCGGTGCGGTGCCGCAGAATGTTAAATATGAAGTCTACCTGTATCGCAAGCGCTTTGAAGCTCCAAGTTGGGTTATCGAAGCTGGCGGGGCACTGGACGCGGGAAGCGACTATTTTGGTGAAAACCGCTCCGCCGCTTCTCTGGCGCAGCCGCAGCGTATCTATAGTTCTGCCGAGGCGCGCTTAGCCGCGAGCGGGCAGGAAAGCGCCCCAAACACCTGGGCAAGCGCGCCGGAGCTGGATGGCGATGGGAACGCGCGCATCGACTTCCAGGTCCCGGTTAGCACAAGCAGTGCGCATGAGGACGAGTGGATTTACACCTTGGTTATACGCGCGCAGGATAGCGCCGGGTCGCAAGCTGCTTTGAGCGAAAACATTTATATGACTCTTGCGGAAGCAGTGCCCGCGGTGCGGTTTGTGCAAAGCCTGGCGGAAAAAGGTGTAGACGATCTCGAGCTGGCCGTACGCACGACTTATCCGGACGGGAGTCCCGCGCCTGGGGGCACCGGCATGATCGATGCGTCGATTGAAGGAGTCGGCGGCGAGCAATCCATCGTGCAGAAATTACGGTTTACTACCGATGTGCAGGGATACGCGCGCGTTCGCTTACCGGAAATTTCGCGAAAGGGAAAACTGAAGGCTGAAGCAACACTGGAAAGCATTGACGGGAAAGTAATGCGGCGCCCAGCGCACTCGCTTCCCGCAACCCTTGTGGTGGGAGCGGATGAAGGGGATGCCATCACGGGAAATAAAGAGCTGGAACTGTATGCTTCGGCAGCCGTGCTCAGTCCCGGAGAGAAAGCGCGGGTGCTCGCGCTTCTGCCTGCTGGCTGGGGAAAGGGCGAGCGCGGAACGGTGTGGGAAACATTCTCCGGCGAGCGGATTTATTCCACGCGAAACCGCTTCTTCCGCGGGCGAAGCACTTGGTTCGATGTGGAAGCTAAGCCGGAATATGGAACGGGATTTTATCACACCGTAACCATCCCGCGCGCTGACGGAAAGTTTCGCGAAGAAACAGTCGCTTTTCGGATCGTTGACTGGCGCAAGCGGCTGAAAGTGAACGTCGCTCCTCAGGGAGAGACTGCTGAGCCGCTTAAGCCTTTTCGGATTGCGCTGGAGGTGCTTGACGCTGAAAAACGTCCGGTGGCGAACGCGGAGCTGGGCGTGAGCATTGTTGATCGCGCCGTTTATGCGGTGCAGCCTGAGTTTCGACCGGAGATCGTCGAATTCTTTTATCCGCTGCCCCGGATGAATACGGCCACGTTTTATTCCGACGAACTGCAAGGTTACGGGTATGCCGATTTGCTGCGTAAACCGAATTTTGGTTTAGGTGCGCTGAAGACTTCGAGCAAACTTGCCAAGAAAAGTATGCGCGATACGGCTGGCTGGTTTCCACATGTTGTCACTGATGCGCAGGGAAAAGCAGTGATTGACGTGGATATGCCGGGAAACATAACGCAGTGGTTGGTGAGTGCCGTTTGCGTTGATCCGCATGGGCGCCTGGGGGAGGGCCGCGGAAGTTTTCGATCGAGTGCGGACGTGATCTTCGATGGAGTGCTGCCGCAGTTTCTGCTGAACGGCGATCGCGTTGAGGGAGCGCTTCGCCTGAGTAATCAGACCGGGAGCGAAGCGCCAATCCGGATTCGCGCGGAAAGCGGCAGGGGGTTCTCTCTGTCCGGCGCCGGAGAAGAACATGAGGTCAAGCTTGCGCCAAAGAGTGAAAACCTCCTGCCGCTTGAACTTACGGCGGATATGGCATCCCGTGCGGGCAGTGTGCGGGTATATTCTGCGGGTTCCGCTCAGCTCAAACTTGGCGGCGTCCAGGAGTTTGAGGTTCCTTTGCTCGAAGCAGCGATGCGCCAAACAGTAGGCGGAAAAAGTGAAGATGATGGTTTGGTGCAGCTTGGGATTCCGGCGGCAGCGCAGGTGGAGGCGCTCAGGGTGCAGGTCAGCTCCGGACTGCTCGGAGTAGCGCTTGGTGCCGCCCGGCGGCTTGTATCCTATCCGTACGGATGCACCGAGCAGCTCGTGCACACCACAATTCCCAACATGATGCTGCTTGACCTTGTGGAGCGTGCGGGCCTGAAGAGCGAAGAACTGGGCGGCCTTGCCGAAGCGTCGGCAAAGGCGCGGCGGCATGCCGAGCATGGTATGGCCAAGCTGGTGAAAAACCAGAAAGCAGACGGCGGGTTTTCGCTTTGGGCGGGGGAAAGCCTGTCATCGTTTCCGGTTACGGTGATGGCCGCCTCGGCTCTGGCCGTGGCGAGCGAGCTTAAGATTGAAGGCGCAGAGCAGGCCCGCCTGCGGGCGGAGAGATGGCTCGTTAATAACTGTGAAAACTACGATTATGCAGGCGGCGAAGGGTTGAGCGGTTACGAGCTGGCCGTTCTTGCCGAGCTGAAGTTCTGGGATCAGCCCGTAGCGCGCCAAATAGCTTTTGTGGAAAAGCAAGCAGCAGATGCGAAACCCCGTGCGGATTCGCTGATTTACGCGCTGCGCATAATTAAAGCGTATGAGACTCGTCCATGGCACCGTTTTAACGATTCAATAACCCCGGAAATCAAGGACAGCCTGACGCTTAAGCTGCGCGAGGCACTGACGGATATTAGCTTTAATGACTTTTCCCGCAGTAGAGCCGGAGATTTTGCGGTGCTTGGTTTCAGCTTCGGGCCTGTCGAGCTTGCTTCTGGTGCATTGGGCATCCTGGCCGCACTCAATGCTCTGCCCGATGATTTGGGAGCGCGGTTAAAGCGTTTTATTATTGAGGCAATGGAGAACGGGGGATGGCTGTCGACATTCGATACAGCGCAGTTGATTTTTAATACTCGCGAGCTGATTGCCGAAGAAGCGCGCAGGGCAAGCGAGTTTGACCGGGAGCGGGTGATCCGCGTGCGGCGAAAAGACAGAAGTGATGTTGGTGTGCTCACACCATCGTCGGCAGGTTATTATGCTGAATTCAGTGCGCCAGGCGCTGCGGCAGCTTTGGCGGAAGTGACGCTGGATGGGCTTCGTCCGGATGAAGCAGCTTACGTAAGTGCCAGAACGTTAGTGCCTCTCGCGAACGTCGTGCCGCAGGATGCAGGTTTTGAGGTAGAACGCACTTTACTGCGCCTTACCGCCAAAGGCGCGGAGGTTCTCGTGCCGGGTGAGGCGCTTTCGCGCGGGGATGTTGTCGTCAGCAGAATTGCAGTTCGCCGGGGTGTGACCAAGCCAGCGGCGATTGCACCGAGTGAATTTGTCGTCGTCGAGGATCCGCTGCCTGCGCTTGCTCTCGGTATTGAGGCAGAAGAGACGTATCTTGCTGATGCGAATCTAGTCCAGCGCGAGTCATCCTATTGGAGTTCGCTGAAAGATACCCTGCGTTACCCAGAGCGTACCGAACGCATCTTACGGCTTCAGCCGGGGGGCCGTTTTGAGGTGTATCAGGTATACCGCTTTGATTTTGCCGGAAAGGCAGCCCTGGCTCCTGCGCGGGTTTTTGACATGTACAATGAGAGCCTGCACGGACATACCGCGGCGCAAGAACTTGAAGTCAGGTAGTTAACCGTGCGGGGACTAGTCTATCGCTCTTTCGTTTGTTTTGAGGGGGCCTCGGTCATTTTGTTCTTTGGTTCGCTTGCGGGCAATGCTGGTCTGATTGAGGCTGGAGAAAAGGCGCATGCCGAACTGCGCGCACGCGGTTACACAGTGGCAAGCGAGTCACAGCCGGTGCGCGTCTATTCCGCACAGAGCGGACATGATTTGGAAGAGCGCAAGGGAGCGTCCTGGCAGCCGGGCAGGATATTTCTTCGTGAGTCGCCGGCAGGGAGTTCCTCTGCCGCAGTGTATCTGCGCCACGAGCTGATGCATGAAGCAGTGCATCGCACCTGCGGCGAAGCGCACCCGATCTGGGCTGCGGAGGCGGCGGCGATAGCTTTCAGCGGCGAGTTGGCGAAAGAAGACGATGTTCATGCCGTTTCGTCTTCGGCATGGGCCGGGTTACGGCGGCGC
>JAKPSH010000204.1 GCA_029555385.1 Pseudomonadota bacterium | reverse complement strand
GGGCGGCAAGTACAGCGTTCAACTCAAGAAGGGCGAAGTGGGTCCTTTCATCGTTAAGGCCACCGTTACCGAATATACGGAAGTAGCTGAGGCGTCCCACGAGCGCAGCGGTGCTTCTCTCGGGTGGGCGGGACTGATTGCCGGCGCGGCTGGAGCGATCGCTGACAAGCCTGGACTGATGTGGACAGGCGCCGGTATCGCCGCCGCTAATCCCAGCTATAACAACGAAAAGGCGGAAAAGAAAGGGATGGTAACCATTGATTTCCGCGTAGTAGACGGCCGCAACTCGCGCATTGTCGGCGCTTTCAAAGCTTCCGGAACTTTCTCCAGCGCACAGGCAAGCAAGGGTTTCAGCCTGTTCGGCATCGGTTCCCAGAATACCAAATTCGCGCAGAGCGTCTTGGGCCAGGCCGTGCGGGTGGCACTTAATGATGCCGTAAAGAAAATTAACGATTCGATTGTTGGTCGAGCAAAAGCATAATCCAAGAATCAATGGGGAATTCAGTCAGCTCAAACGCTGCGGTGTCATACATCGCAGCGTTTTTTTTGTTCATGAACGCGGTTAATTTAAATTGCGCCGCACACAGTCGTGAAGCACCCCGGAAAATTCGTGAGGGATTACTTGGCGCAACTCTGCACGGTAAAGATAACTGCGCTTGTTCTTTTTCGCCGCATACAGCATCCGATCAAACCGGATAACAGCAGCACAGACGATTGCGGGTCGGGAATCCCCGTCTTGCCAGTCCTTCTTGGCTCAGCATGTTCGCGTGAACTTTGCTTTAGCACAGCGGCAAACTCGTATTGCGCAGCATACGCCGGCACCATCGAGATAAGACAAACCAGCAGAAGCAGGCTCAAGCAGCAGCCAGCAAAATTTCTCTTAACTGACCTATTCATCATCTTTCTCCGGTAAACAGCAATATTGATACTGCGCACATTTTGCAGCACTTTTTCTTGTCTGGCGCTAAAAGAACCGCGTCAATTACAGCCTGGTTCGGGCAAACCTCACATCGGCCAGCTTTATAGTTGTGTTATGGGTTGGCTGAGAATCAATTTCGCGTCGTATGATCTTGGTACCGAAAACCATCCAGATTGAAAGAATTCTTCAGTTGATGCCAGCAAGCATTTCAGCAACATCCCCATCGCAGCATAGGGTTTCCCGTATTATCACCAATCTGTCCGCTTCCCGTACTAATTCGAAAACACCCGGCGGAAGACGGTCACACACACATTAATTTGGCTGCACCTGTAGGTGCATGATGCTAGAATTAGAGAATGCTTTTGGGAAACAAAGTGCGTTTGTCCGGCGGCTGTCCACCAAGAACAGGGCGTGGACTCAGGACGTTTTACGGACAGCTGTTGTTCTGGGCAACGATTCTCGTCGGCGCTCTCGGGTTGGTTATCTTTCGCATAGAAACCGAGGCGCTGACAAAGCAAACCAAAATACATACCCAGCGTATCTACTGGAACCGGGCAGCGGTATATGTCAACGAGCTTGCACCCGCCTTGGGGAATAATTTCGACGAAGCCAAACTGCAGCAACTTCTGCTCAGGCTGCAAAAGATGCACCCAAGGGACGATTTCTATGTTTTGAATGCTGATGGTTCGATTAGAATGTTCGTTCCTGATCCTTTGGTTCGAGCCGCCCCCAAGCACCCTAAAGTGAATGCCGTAAATCTGAAGCCATTGACCTCGTTTCTGGAACAGCCAAGCCTTCCACGGAAAGGCGGAATCTTAGGCACAGATCCGTTCGAGCCTAATGTCGCAAAAGCATTTATCGCGTCTCGAATTTTCTTGGGCGATGCTCCCGGCTATCTTTATGTGGTGTTCGGCAAGTCAGGAAATCGAATGGGGGTCCCGCTGGCATACCGCCCTTGGTACTACCCCTGGGTCGCCATTATCAGCGGCATCATCTTGGTCGTTGGGCTGTTTTACATACTGCTCTTCCGCCGGCCGGTGCGCATGATATTGACCGCGCTCAAACAGATAACAGCAGGAAAACTCAATGAACGTGTTCCCATTTGTGGTGGAAACGAGCTTGCCGAAATCGGCGAGAATATCAATCAAATGGCGGATACTATCGAGGCAACGGTTTCCGAACTAAGAAGGACAGACCGCTTGCAGCGGGAAATGACCGCGGCTTTATGTCACGATTTCGGCACGCCGCTTTTTGGAGCACAAGCATATTTGGATCAAGTGATCAACGGACGCACCTGGTTAAGCGCCGCAGAGCAAGAGGAGCGTCTGAGTGTGGCGGCGAGAAATTTGACCAAGCTGCGGGAGCTTGTTTCGTCGTTCTTCGAGTTGTCCAAGCTCGACAGCCGGAACTTGACACCGGCGCTTGAACCTTTTTCGGTGCTTGATTTGGTGACTGAAGAGCTTGTACCGAAGTTGAAGCCACTTGCGGAAAGCAAGCATGTCACTCTGCGCACCGAATATGATGACGGACTTCCTCGCGTGGTCGGCGACATGGCGCTGATTGACCGGGCGCTGACCAACTTAATTATCAATGCAATAAATTACAATCGCCCAGGCGGTGAGGTTGTTATCGCGCTGAACAAGAAGAATGGTAAGGTTCAGCTCGAAGTACGTGACGACGGTATCGGCATGAAAGCAGAGGATATTCCTTTCGTTTTTGACCGCTTCTTCCGGTCCGACCAATCGCGAAGCACGATAACCGGTGGAAGCGGCCTGGGACTGGCGATTGTCAAAAAGATTCTTGAAGCACATGATGAAGAAATATCCGTGGAAAGCCTAATTGATAAAGGGTCTAAGTTCACTTTTTCGTTGAAGTCTTACTCTGCGGCGGGCAATTAATCGACAAATTACTTGCCCGGCAGCACGATTTTCCGCAGAATTGCCCGAAGACAGCCGTGCTTGGAGGTTAATTTTGATGCCGGAACAGGCACTAATCATCGAAGACGATAAAGATATCGCGGCGCTGATTACGTCTTCTCTGCGAGATTTAGGCTATGAGGTCAGCCACGCCGCAGATGGACTGACGGGACTCGACCTAGCTACGCGCAATCATTTCTCCCTGATTATTCTGGACTTGATGCTGCCCGGGATGCACGGCAAGGATGTTTGCCGGCGAATTCGCAAAGTCGATGAAGAAGTTGTGATCGTCGTGGTGAGCATGCTCTCGAGCGAGATTGACACCGTGCTTTTGCTCGAGCTCGGTGCCGATGACTACATGACTAAGCCATTTCGCGAAAACGAATTTAAGGCGCGAATCCGCACAATTCTGCGCCGCAGCCAGCGTGCAAAAACGGAAGATCTTCCGCAGGTAATGGTTTCCCAAGACCTGGAAATTAATTTTGAAAAGAGGACGGTAACACGGTGCGGAAAACTCATTGAACTCACAGCCCGGGAATTCGATATTTTAAGCGTGATGGCTTCGGCTCCGGGACGTCCGTTTACGCGTGATGAGCTGATTGCTGAAATTTATGGACAAGAAGTGCACGGTTATGACCACAGCGTGACGGCGCACATCAACCGGTTGCGTCAGAAAATCGAACCGCAGCCGGATGAACCGATTTATATTCTCACGGTGCGAGGCTTTGGCTACCGTTTTGCCGAGCCGAAATCTTGAAATGAAATGGGCCGCCGGCAAGTGCGTGCTTATTGCTCCAAGTCCAGAGCGTATGCGCGGAGGAGTTGCCCAGTTTTCTGGACGTTTGTTTTTCGAGCTTGCCCAGCGCTCCCGGACGAGATTCATTTCTTGGAGCCGGCTTTATCCAGACTTCATAATTTCGCGGCGGCTTGCCGACGGACAACTCGCCGCAGGAGTGTCAGAAACCAGCTTCATTCTTTCCTGTCTTAATCCAGCGACATGGCGTAGGTGTGTGCAGGAGATTGTTCGCGAACAGCCGGATCTTGTGCTGCTTACTTGGGTGCATCCCTTCCATGCGCCGGTGTATTGGTATCTGTTAAAGCAGCTCAAAACCCTTACTCGTGCGCAGCTCATGCTCGTCTGCCATAACATTCTGCCGCACGAAGGTTTTCCGGGTGCTGGTTTATTGACACATCTGACATTTCGCTTGGCAGACTCGTTAATAGTACACTCAACCCACGCTGCTCATGAAGCGCGGATTATCACCAAAAGTAGGATTCCAATCCTTACACTTTTTCTTCCGCTCGAACATAGACCTTGTGCCCTAGAAGCACATCCCAGCAAAGCACTGCAGGAAGTTAAGCCAGGCAGTTCGGAAGCAGAAAGCAAACGGTGCGATTATTCTCCAGTACCGGTCTGGGATAAATGCGAAGAATTGCGGATGCTCTTTTTTGGTACGATAAGGAAATACAAGGGACTGGACATCCTGCTCTCGGCACTCAACCTCGTGGCGCGCCGTTTCCCGCATTTCCGGCTTACGGTAGCCGGCGAACTGTTCTACGCGAATAGTTTAAGGTGTCTGCCGGTTTCGCACGGCATAAAACGATTGACGCAAAACATCGTCCGGCTTGGTCTCGCGGAGCACGTTAAGCTTGATCTTCGCTATATACCGGACTCCGAGGTACCGCGCCTCTTTCGGGAAGCGCATCTTGTTATGCTTCCCTACCGCAGTGTTTGGCAGTCGGCTGTCTTGCCCCTCGCCTATAGTTTCGGCAAACCGGTCATTGCTGCAGCGACTGGCGGGCTCCTCGATGCTGTAATTGACGGTCAGTCGGGCTACTTCGCCGAAGCCGGAAACCCCGCTTCTTTCGCCGAGGCAATCTTGCGTTTCATTGAAAAACCGCTCACCGCGGACGGAGTGCTGCGTTCTGCGCAAATGCTTTCCTGGGACAACTATGTGTCAAGCATCCTCGAGCGACGAAACAACGGCTGATCTCCCTGGCCAAGTCTCCGAGATGTGTTTTATTCCTGCTCGTTTTTGTGTTATGCAAAAAAAGCTTATGCTATATCAATCTCTTAAGGAAGAGCGAAGAGAAGTAAACGCGAACGCATCAGTCTAATGAAACTCGTGATTCAGATTCCATGTTTCAACGAGGAGCGGACTCTTCCGGATGTGCTTTCCGGTATTCCCCGCCGCATTGATGGTCTAGCCGATATAGAACTGCTGGTCGTTGATGACGGTTCTACGGATAATACGGCACACGTGGCGCGTTCCTGCGGAGTGGCGCATGTTCTTGTACTGCCGGGGCCTAACCAGCGGCGCCTCGGTTGTGCTTTTCAAGCGGGTGTCGATTATGCGCTGCGATGCGGTGCCGACATTCTCGTTAACACGGACGGAGATAATCAATACCCATCAGAGAATATTAGCGATCTCATCCAGCCGATTCTTCGGGGTGAGGCGGATGTTGTGATCGGCAATCGGCGTCCGTGGCGCTGTAACCGGTTTTCTCTCTGGAAGCGTGTATTGCAGCTATCGGGAAATCTAGCAGTATCAGCGCTTGCCGCCCGTATTATTCCGGATGCCGTTAGCGGCTTCCGTGCCTACAGCCGCAAAGCACTGCTTAGCGGCTCAATTGAGACGCCTTACACCTATACTGTAGAAAGCGTGCTCAAGTGCTGTTACAACGGACTTCGCGTAGCGTGGATACCGATAGAAGTAAACCCGCCTACTAGAAGTTCGCGCTTGATGCGCCACCCGCTGGAAATGGTCTTTCGCTGCGCGTATTCCGCACTGCGCGTCAGTTTGTCGATGCGGCCGCTGCGCACTGTGTTGATGCTTGCGCTGCCACTGCTGGCCGTAGGTGCTCTCGCCTTGCAGCGGTTGCCGGTTGTTCAAACGATGTATACCACACTTTACCGGCTGCCAGTGGACGATAAGGCGCTTTTCACTCCTTCGCTTCTGCTTGCGGCGTTTTTCGGTGCCACCTTGGTTCTGGTCATTATTAGATCTTTTTGCTTGCGCCGGACGCGCCGCACGTTGGCGCACTCCGACATGGTCTAAAAGTAGTGCGCTCGATCTCCGTCAGCGTTGTTGTCACCACTTATAACCGCGCCTCCTTGCTTAACCGTTTGCTTCAAGCGCTAAGTGAGCAGACTCTGCCCGCGGCCAGTTTTGAAGTTGTTGTGGTTATTGACGGCAGCACCGATGAGTCTGAGCAAATCTGCCGTAAATGGGAAGATTCTCTGCCGTTGATGAAGATCATCAAGTTCCCGGAAAACCGCGGGCAGGCAGCCGCAGCCAATGTGGGATGGCGCAGAGCAACTGGCAGGTGTATCGCGTTTACCGACGATGACTGCCTGCCTGATAAAGACTGGCTGAGCAAACTTTGCGCGGCGGTTGAACACTGCGGTATTGCCGGCGGCGCTGTGAAAAGTCCGCGCCGGCCTTACTTCGTCCTCTGTCATAACATCGCACAGTTTCATGCCTATTCTCCAAGCCGGCGGGGCGACCCACCGCTGCTTCTTGCCGGTGCAAACATGGGCCTCCGCCGGACTGTGCTTGAGCATCTGGGAGGTTTCGATGTTTCGGAAGATTATTCGTTAGCACCGGATATGGCTTTTTCGCTTGCCGCACGCCGGGCTGGTTATACTATCCACTTCGTGCCGGAAGCCCTGGTCTGCCACGCTCCGGAGCGTCCGGACTTTTATTCTCTGATCAGTTACGCAGCAGCTCATGCACGCTGCACCGTGCTGCTTCGGCTGCGTTACGCAGCGGAACTTCGAACACCGCGCATGCTCGTTTCTTCTGCGCTGCTGCGCCTGACTGCTCCGTTTGTCGCCCTAAGAGTTACTGTTGGGATATTCTGGCGCGATCCGGCGCTTCGAAGGTCGCTGCATACGTTGCCGGCGGTTTATATCGCAAAACTGGCATGGTGCTTCGGTGCCGCAGCCGAACTCAGCGAGCGCCGGAAGAAAAGACCTGCTGAGTTTTGGAAACAGGGACCAGAAACGGGCAATTCTCACACTGCGGACTAAAATTCCTGCTGGTGAGCGCCGCGCGAAAAGACACCGCGGCTTCGCTGTTCCATAATTGCTTCAGGGACTGTTCAGTAATCTTGCCCAATGGAACTCTAATGTTGAAGCAAAAAAGCAGGGCGCCATCCGGAGCGATAGTTGCCGTGCGCAGACTATGACAAAGACAGTTTCTCGTCTGGCGCACTGAGTTTTCATAACAATCACTGAGCGCGTCCGTTAAGTAAGGTGGATCTGGAAAGACGTAAATGCCCGCTTGCCGTCCGCGCAGCGCCGCCCCATGCAGCGCACACCGCAGCTCTTCCAGTTTATAATTCCGAATCCGTCCACGAGAGGAATGCGGAAGGTCGGCTTCATCAAGCCCTAGCAATTTGATCGTTTCGTGCTGGTTTGCAAAGCCGTAAAGACGTTCAAGTTCGAGTTTCAGCTTCCGCGCGCCCAATGCTGCGCAAATATCAACCAGTTCGCCGAGCACGGGCAGAGTTTCTTCTTGAAGCACGCAGTTCACCGTGACCGGCACCGTGGGAGCGAGAGCGGCTATCGTGCGGCATGCTGCGTCGTAGCACCCTATTTTCCCACGAATAGCGTCATGAACTTCGCGCGGCCCGTCGAGTGAAATGCAGACGCTGATCAACCTCTTGCAGCGGCACAAGAACTCCCATTCGCGAGCATCCAGCAGCGTGCCGTTTGTGCAAACGACAACATCCCGGCTTTCGTTCAGGTACTGGATAAGATCAAGAATATCCCGCCGCACAAACGGTTCGCCGCCAATCAGCGTGACCTTTCTCAGGCAACGGTTCTCCTCAAAAAAAGCGCGTATTTGCGCCAGCGGCAGCTCGGCTGCATTTATCATCTTGGCACGGTCTTGAAAGCACATTTTGCAGTCAAGGTTGCAGCGCTGCGTAGGTTCAAACATTGCGTGATCCGGTAAGGGCAGGATGCCGGTTTCCGGCATCCTGCGCACATGATGGCGGAGTTGTATCTCTTCATAGCGGCGGAATAAGTCAGCCGCCAGGCGATAACCGCCGACCTTAAGCAGCGTCTGCTTGATTCCGCGGTGCATCAGGGCTGCGCCCTCCGAATGATATCGTGCTGATATTCAAAGTCGCCGACTGCTGGTCAATGAATTCGCAGTCCCGGCAAAATGGCAGGCCATTGCCGGCAAATTGCCGGAGCAGAGTGCGCCGCCGCCGGCCAAAAAGGAGCTTCCGGATTGACGCATCATCTGCGGAACCAAAACTGTATTCTGCGTTGTAATCATTCTCACAGATCACAACTTGTCCTCCGCTGAAAACAGTAAGGTTTGTCCATGGCCGTGCGCAGCTGAAACATGAAGTTGATTCACTGGGCTTACCGGGTAAGACGCTGTTTGCAGGTGCAAATTCACTGCGGCAATCAATACTGCCGCGCTCCAGGTAAGCTTTGCGGAAGGTAAGTGCATCAACACCGAGATCCCGGGCAAAAGCCTGAACTTCGCTGTTCTGGTGCTGGTTGTGCTTCAGCGGCATGAATCTCAGCACAACTCGCGGCGTCCCGCATCCTGCTCTTTCTCTGGCGCAAAGCACGCTTTCGATTGAGCGGATTACTGTGCTGAGTCTGCCGCCTCGGCGATAAGCCTGGTAGGTCTCTTCATTGAGGCCTTCGACTGCAAAAACCAGACTGTCCAATCCGGATTCAACCACCGCTGCCGCCTGATGCGCATCAGTTAGACAATGCCCGTTGGTGCTCGAGTGCACGATCAGTCCTTGCTTCTTAGCATAGCTGATCATTTCCGCTGCCCGGGGATGCAGGAAGGGTTCGCCCCACGACCAGAAGAACATTGCGCAGACGAAATCCTTCGTCTGGTCGATAACAGACTGAAAGAGCGGAAACGGCAAGGGCTGCAGCGGACGTTTGATTAAGCCAGATCCGCAGGCGCAAACCGGGCAACGGAGGTTGCAGGAGTTGATCGGTTCGACCTGGAGAATCACGGGGAGCGCCATACGGCGCGGCAGACTGAGGGTATGCTCTGCTGCTGCAAGGGCAAGATTCAGGCGCTTGGTCAGAGACAAGCGTTCCAGAACAAACGGGAGTTCATCGAGGACGACCTCCAGCCTGCCCCTGCTCAATAAGGACCATATGGCTGAAACTTTTCCGCGGTGCAGCAATCTCATGCGGCGGCAACCGGCGATTTCGCGCCGCGGAGCAGACCGAGCAACGTACCGCAGCATACACTGAAGTGGTGGCACGGCGCGAGCAGCAGCAGCAGCGTTGCGGCTCGTATTCCGCGGCGCTTCAGTGCTCGGCGGGCAAGCTCAAGAACGGCCGCTGCATACAATGCAGCACCCCCCAGCCAGAGCACGGCGAAGGGCCGGCTGAAACACGCGGCGGCGGTCAAGGGGACGAAACCGCACAGTCCGGCAAAAAGCATGCCGTGGGCACTCTGCAAGAAGATCCCACGGTGCAGCAGCATCCCCACCTTCTCCCGGCTGATCAAGATGTTGCGGCGCACAAACCGGCTGAAGGTCGTCGTCCGACGGTGCCAGATTGGATTATCAAACATGTACTGCACTTTAAGGCCGGCTTCACGCAGTCGGCGCGCAAACTCTGTCTCGGTGCTGAAAAGCGCATCTTCTGGAAACGGACCGAACATTTTATAGACCGCCGACGGAACAAGGAAGTAGTCTTTGCGCGGGATGAAAACGTCATCGCTGAATGCCCCTTTGCTCCGCCCCGGCGAGCCTAAACCGGAATTAAGCATAATATCAAGCGCCTCAGCCATCACGTCCATTTGCGGCGGGAGGATGTCCGGGCCGCCTAAAGCACCGGTTTCCGGGGTCAGCCAAGCTTCTGCTTTGCGCAGCAGGTCCGGCGGCATCGAGGTGTCATCTTCGATGAAGAGATAATTTTGCGCAGGGCAGGCATGAGCAGCGGCATTACGCGCTTCATTCATCCGGTACTCCTGCAGCCAAGCAAGACCAGATGGAGTTCGCGCGGGAAGAATCAGTGTGGTGAAGGATAGATCGAGCTGAGGGCGAATCTCCGCAAGAAAGCGGGCGAGCCCCACAACGGAGCCGCAGTCAACAACTACGGTATGAAAGGCGCTTTTCGGGTAAGCAAGACGTGCAAGGGACTCCAGGCATGAGCGAAGATATTCCAGCGAATGCGTTACCGGAATTACGATACAAAATACAGGAAGTTCGGTCATAGCTCTGCTCACTACAATAGGTGCTGATTGGTGACTTTAACATGAATAGGCAGCGAGTTCATCACCTTCGCTGCGTATCCCTGATGCTTGCCCGGTGGGCCCCAAGTGGCTTAGATATACTTTAGGGGAAGCATGAGTCTTGCAAAAATCAGCGAAACTTCGGACGTCGAACCGCAATTATGGCGGGGACAGACAGCTCAAGGCGGTCCACTTTTTGAAAAGCGGTTCCGTAAGGCAGCAAGTTTTTCGGCGCGTTTTCCCGGCGGGATACCTTACAGCGGGAAGCGGGTTTTAGACGTCGGGTGCGGCTTTGGCGCACTTTGCTTTCATGCAGCTCTCGAGGGGGCGGTCAGAGTGCATGGTGTCGATCCTGACTGCCGCCGGATTGGCTTTGCCCGCGCGATGCTTGACAGGTATTTTTTGGTACAAAAAGAGCGAATCGCGTTTTTTTCAAGCGGCGTCGAGAATATCCCTCACAATTACTACGATATAATCGTCAGCATGGCTGCGTTTGAACATATCGCCGATCCGGAAGAAGTGCTGCGCGAAATGAAAGCAAGACTTGCTCCCGGAGGACGAATCTATATCGGCTTTGGGCGGCTCTATCGCGCGCCGTTTGGAGATCATGGGCGTTTAGCGTCCCCAGGTCAGAGATTCTTTCCTTGGTCCCATTTAGTATTCCCCCTCCCCTATCTGCTGCGGCGTCGTAATCGTTTGCTCTCCCGGGAACGGGCAGCAGCCTGTTTGCAGGATATCGGCTTGAACGGCTGCCGCATGAGGGAGTTTCTGCGTATCTTCCAGAATTCAGGGTTGACAGTTCGTTTCTTGCGTGTGAATCACGCGAAAACCATTTGGGCGCACGTGTTGCACTTGCTTGCATTGTGCCCTCCAGTCCTTGAGTATTTTGCTTTCAATATCTACTGTATTTTGGAATGTCCGGCTGAATAATAAGTTTCCCTGCTCTCGTTGCGCGCGTGTGGGACGTTTTCTTGTGCCTGGAGTCAAGAAAGAACTGATGGCGACCGGTTCGAAGATGGATAACGGAGGTCAAGAACTGGCAGAAAAAAAGGAACCCCCCCGTGTCCCAGCACTAAATAATCCCTTAAACGCTTCACACCTCAAAGGGAACCCGGAGGGGGAGCCACTGAATCACCAGACCAAGACCAACAACAACATCACAGACACAACACCCAACCAATCTTAGCGACGCAGTGTTCATCCTCTTATCTTAGTTGGCCCGCATTTTGCTTCAAAAGACATGGCAAATTTAGTCGTCGCCCCAAGTGCCCGGATTTGCTCTTGTTTTTTGGCGCTGTTTGCGCACCCTGGATTATCCTTGGCTGACGTTTCCGCCGTATCAGCGCTTCTTTCCGTGCGAGAAAGGCTGTGAAGCATTTGTCTCTATCTTGCGCTTACCGGCGTGCGCTGATTTTGTATGGCTATGGCGCACTGCGAAATCTTTGTTCTTAATTTTAACGGATTACACTTCCTTGCGGAATGTCTTAATAGTCTGCGCTCATTAGATTCGTCATCCCATACGTATTGCGTCAATGTTATTGATAACGGATCAACTGACGGCTCGGTAAGCTTTGTGCGTGAAAATTTTCCCGAAGTAAATGTCATTGCACTTGGACGCAATTACGGTTTCGCCAAAGGCAACAATCTCGGAGTGAAGCACCGGAAAAAACAACTGCGCAAGGCAGCAAGAGCTGCGGATATTTTGGTTTTCTTGAACAACGACACTGCCGTAGAAAAATCATGGCTTAGTTCAGCAATGGAGGTCTTCGAAAAACAGCCGGATGTAGGCATCGTCGGCAGCAAGGCTGTTTTTTATGACCAATTTGCATTAATTACCATTCTCACCGCTCAGGGCTATGATCCACAGCAAACACCCGATATTTCTCTTCGCCGCAAAGGTCTCTTTTTGTCCAGCAGATTGGCAGGCAGCAATGTCTATGCCGATTTGCTGCGTACAAGACTGCCCGGAGCTTTCTCTTTTCCCGCCGAGCCTGAGGGAGTCTGGCTGGCCCAGGAGAGCAAGCTTTATGCCGCCGCTAAAGATCCAGGTAAGCCGGCAGCTATCGAGTTTACGCTGGTGAATCTCGACCCCGAACTCAATCAGCGGCCTGTGGAAGTCTTCGTGAACGGTGCTCGCCAATCTCGAACAGAGTACCTTGCCGAATACGGTAATCCGCAAGCCGTATGCGTCGAACTGGAGAGCAGCGACTTCCGCAAATATATACAAAACGCCGGTTCTTATCTAACACATGATTGGCTGGCCGGAGATCGCGGATTCCTTGAGGAAGACAACGGCCAGTTCGATTCCGGGGAGCGTGTTGCGTCAGTATGCGGCGTTTCTCTTTTCATTCGTGAGTCGCTTTGGCGCAAACTTGGCGGATTTGATGAACACTATTTTGCTTATTACGAGGATACGGATTTAAGTCTTCGTGCACGGCTTGCCGGCAGCCAGTGTGTATATTGCCCGGAGTCGATCGTGCGTCACGTCCATTGCGGCAGCTCGGGCGGCAGATCGGATTATTTCACTAGCAGCATAACTTTTTCGCACTTCATTTTCGCAAGCAAAATGATGAACCGGCGTGACTGGAAAAACCGGCGCAAGCTTTACCGTGTCCGCGCTGCCAAGGAGCTGGAGCTCTTTGAGCAGGATCATCTCCTGGACCATAAGCCGTTTCTTAGGGCATACTGCCGTTACATAAAGCGATTTCCCAGCTTCCTTCGCAATCGCGTTTTTAATTTATGGAACAAGCCGGAAAAGCTCTTGTTCGGCGCGGACTTAAAGGAGCCCGGAAGCCTGCGTGGCACAGCAGACAGCCTTAATTTATAACAACTTTTTCGAGACCCGCGGCGGAGGTGAGCGTTCCAGCCTTGATCTCGCCTTGGCGCTTGAAGCCCTCGGATTCGACGTGGCTCTTGCCAGTGCTCAGACATGTTCGGTTTCTGTCCAGGAGCTGAACCAATCCTTCGGCATTAGCGAAGAACATCAGTGGCCGCTTTATGAATTCAGTTCCGAAACAGAACTGGAAGAATTTATTGCCGGGGAGCGTTTCGATGTGTTCGTCAACCACACATCATGTTCATTCATGCCCAATAGAGCGTCTTGCGGGATTTACATGGCCATGTTTCCCCTCGTCTCGCCGCCGGCGGCAAAGACAGCTTTGCGCACCTATGACGCAATCGCCTGCAATTCTCCTTTCACGAAAAACTACGTTCTGCGCCGGTGGGGCCGCGATTTGAATGTTGTTGTCATTCCACCGCCTGTTTCCAAAGTGCATCAGGCAAAAAAACCTGAGTTCGAACAAAAAGAAGCGTTAATCTTGAATGTCGGCCGCTTCAATGTATTTGGACACAACAAATGTCAGTTGGAAGCAGTTAGAACATTTTCACAGTTTGTTGAAGATGGCGTTGTTGATCCCTCCTGGAAGCTGCTTGTTGCAGGACACGTCAACGAAAGTCCTGAAACCAACGATTATGTCCAGCAATGCCGCGATGCCGCAGGCGCAGCGGCGAATATCGAAATTAGAACGAATATCAGTCTAGGCGAATTGTGCCTTTGTTATCAGCGCGCATCAGTCGTTTGGCAGTTTACCGGGATCGGACTGCTATTTGGGGAAAAGCCCGGGAATTGCGAACACCTAGGTCTTGCAGCCTTGGACGGATTTGCCTACGGCGCCATTCCGGTTGTCTACCATCGCGGCGGCATGACTTATTTCATTAAGCATGGTTTCAACGGCTATTGCTTTGGTTCGGCTGAGGAATTGGCGCAAATCACACGGCTTCTCGCCCACAGTTTCGGCACGGAATTTCATCGTAAGCTTTTTGACTATACCTGTGAGAGCGTTCAGTACTTCACGTTTGACGTTTTCAAAAGCAAAATCGCAAAAGTCCTTGAGCATGCTAGCAATTTGGGAAGACTGCAATGATTGATGAAAATTCCAAACCGCAGGACGCGCAGCAAACGATTGCTGAACTGCAAAAGCGCTTAGAACAGGAGCATAATCTGCGGCTCGCCCAGAAAGCAAACATGGAGATGCAGGCCGCCAAAATTCAGAAACTGCTGTACGAAAACGAAGAACTCGGCGCAGACAAGGTGCAGGCTTGTGAAAAGTTGCAGGGACTCTTGGCCATTCTGGGCACTGACCAGGAAAACGCTGAGATTACCGCAGCCGAATTGAAACGCTGGAAGGAACTGGGTCAGACAAAACTCGCGTCTACTTTAGATGCCGCGGAGCACCAAGCAGATATTCTTTGGAGCTATGTAAAGGCAATGGGTTCTCCGGGTCATCGTGCGATGATGTCTTTCGGCGCTTTGCTCGGAAAATGCTGGCTCGGACGGAAGCTCAAGTCATTCTGTGCTGCGATGCTTGCGCTAAAAAAAGCATAGGTGCAGATTCGCCGCTCTAGGCCCAGCTTGGCGGCAGGTTTTTAGGAATTTCAATTTCTCCAAAATTCTTGCTTTGTCTCGGCCCGTGCGTTTTGGCCCACTCAGCCATTCTGCTCAACCCTTCCTGAAGACTATATGCGTGCACAGCGGGGAAGCAGCGCCGGACTTTTTCATGCGCTGAATACGCGTGAAGAACTTCGTTGCGGGCATCCAGATAACTAATTTGCGGTTCGACGCCAAAAACCCGGCAGACTTCTTCCGCCAGCTCTCTCACGGAATATGCTGTGTCCGCGCCAACATTAAAAACTTCTCCGTAAGCCTTTGGATTTTTCGGCGCTCCGGCGATAACTCCAGAGATTTCCTTGACATAGCTGAAGGCCCGCGTCTGAGAACCATCTCCGAACACGGAGAGCGGTTTGCCGGACATAATCTGATTCATGAAAATACCAATCACATTGCGATATTTGTCGCCGAGGTTCTGGTATTCACCATAGACATTGTGTGGTCGAAAGATGATATAGTTCAGCCCGAACATTTCATGCGATACTTTCAGTTCCTGCTCCACGGCATATTTCGCAATACCGTAAGAATCTTCCGGCTGCGGAATTAAATCTTCGCTCATCGGCAGTTGACCTTTGCCGTAGACAGCGATGGATGAAGTAAAGACAAAACATTTGATATCAAAGTTTACCGCGGCATTGATTAAGTTTACGCTGCCGACAAGATTGTTATTGTAGTTAAAACGTTTGATAAAATGGCTGAGTCCTTCCGCCGCATACGCTGCCAAGTGGTAGACGTGATCAAAGCGATTTTTTTCGAACAAGGTGTTCAGCAGCCGATGATCCATTATGCTGCCTTGAACAAACTCGGCATTGTCAGGAACATTCTCCAGGAAGCCGCCGCTTAAGTCGTCAAGTATTACAACTTCTTCGCCCATGGCGAGTAGTTCCCGGGTCACATGTGACCCGATAAAACCCGCTCCCCCTGTCACTAAATTTCTTATTGCCATAGGGCAGGAATCTCCCAAAATATCAAGTCCCGCGGTTCGATCACGGGCTTGTCCTTTTATCTTTTTAAGTCTGCGGCTTATCAGCAAACGCAGGCTACCAGGGGGCCGTCAAGAACGCCATAGTTTCTCATTGCCTGGCATCGCAGCGGTTTGATTATATTCGATAATCCCAGTAGAGATAAGCTGGAAAACAAATGCCACTGGAGTAGCAATCTATGACCTGTAGAGCTTTATTTTCTCTTCCTTCTCTCGCCTTCCTCACCTTGTTCGCCCTGTCGTGCTCCTATATAGGCCTCCGGGACGCCCCGCCTGCGGTTAAAGCTACCGTGGTGAGGGTAACGGGCGATTACCTAACCCATGTCGCATATGGGCGCGCCAGACAGCTTACAACTATGGTTGATTGGGACTCCTTGCTGCAGCGCGGCACTTCTTCCGGCATATCTCGAGAAGAGTTCAATAAACAGTTAGAAGCCCTAAAAAACCGCTGGAGCGTTGACGAAAACCCCTTGCTTGATCTTGAGGTCCTTGAGGTTGAAGCTCGTGGAGATCGCGCAAGGGTAACTTTACGCAAGAGAAGCAAAAGTGATTACCCGGTGATTTGGGTCAAACTTCTTTGGTCAGGCAGTGGTTGGATAATTTCCGAGGATTCAATCTTTGGCCGCAACAAACTTGCCTCCCGGGTACTGGCCGGCCTGCCCCTGCAGTAAACACGGAACAAATAAAAGCCCGTATTTCTAGCCACTTACCTCGTGGTTAGATTACGGGCCCTATCCCTATCTTGCGATGCGTCTTGCGCTTACTGCAACAAGCTCAGCACGAGACTTGGCTGTTGATTGGCCTGCGCAAGCACAGCAGTAGCTGCCTGCTGCAGGATGTTGAGCCGTGTCAGTTCTGCTGCTTCAGCCGCGACATCGACATCACGAATGCGGCTTTCTGCAGCTTGAAAATTCTCCCGCGCCACTTGAAGGTTCTGAATGGCGATGTTTAACCGGCTTTCCGCCGCACCGAGAGTTCCACGATTTCTCGTCAGCGAAGATATCGCCAGGTTAATCGCATCGAGCGCCGAGCGGGCCGCAATCTGCGAATTCTCCGTCGTGGTATCCAGAATTGAATAACTCAGTGAGGAGCTTCCGGTTTGCGCCAAACCAATCGCCGCTAAGTTAGCTGCTACCCCCGAATAAGATACTTGCGAATTCGACTGGCCATCGAATCCCACTTGGAAGCTGATATCAATTCCTCCGACTAGAAGGTTCATGCCGTTAAATTCGGTAATCTGGGCAATTCGTTCAATTTCACTGCCTACCGAGGCAAATTCAAGTTGAAGTGCAGAACGCTGGTCGTTGCTGTAAACTCCGTTAGCCGATTGCTCGGCAAGTTCCGCCATACGCACCAACGCGCTTGTAATCTCGTTAATGGCACCATCCGTGACAGCGATAACGGAAATACCATCGTTCGCATTGCGAATCGCTACACTGGCAACACGTGAATCAGCACGAAGCTGTTCGGCGATCGCTAATCCCGCGGCATCATCGGCGGCACGTGTGATGCGCAGTCCAGAAGACAAGCGTGCATAACTTGTGCGCAAAGCCTCAGTTGTAGAACCTAGATCGCGCTGTGCTCTAAGTGATTCGACATTGGTACGAATGTTAATGCCCATCGAATTCTCTCCTTGACAACCTTATCCTGCCGCCTCCCGTGCCCTGCTGTCTCTCTTCCCAGAGAAACTACTTCATTGAGACGGTAGAACATCACCTACCATAAGCTCCGCAAGCCCTGTGAGAACCCCGGAGTCAATCCCGCTAATTGTTTACTTCTGTTACAGCTTAGAATTCTCGTGCAGCGCATTGCCGCACAGCTAATCTTCATCAGTCTGCGGTCAACGTGAGCACTACAGGCGAGAAGCAAAGCATTTCTTGTGCCAACTTGTTTTCCGGCAGCTTACGCCTGATCAATGCCGGAATCGTCATCAGCAAGATCTGCTCTAATGCGTGCCACTCTTTGCACATATTCCCGTGTAATCGATGGAAGATGAGGTTCCACTGCCGCAAATTCTGCGGGATTCTTGCCCAGAGCTCGCGCCTTTTCTTGCGCGCGAACAACATTGCCTTCGCCGGCATTAAATGCCGCAACGGCAAGTTTTTCCAATTCATGGGAAGATTTAGCCGGAGTTGTCGCCATATTTGCCCCGATCTTTGTCGAAGACTTGAATATATCCATCAACCGCCGCAGGTAACCGACGCCAAGAAACGCATTCATTCCCGGGTCGAATGGATCGTAGGCATCCTTCACACCGGACAAGCCCATCATGTGCTTGCCTGTCGAATCCAGAAGTTGGAATACCCCCTTAGATGCGTGTCCATCTGAGCTCACGGCATCATGCCTATACGCAGATTCAGCTTCCGCTACGGCCAGACTCAAAGTTGGATCGACGCCGTGGAACTTGCCGGCCGTAACCACAATATCCTTTATCTGACCGACTTCGAAACGGCGTGCTGTAGACTGATACGCTGCGGAGCTGCTCCCATAAACACGTTTGGCACTTACCAGCCGGGGAACAGCAGGCGGCGATTCACCAACTGGAAGCACCGGCACTGGTGGCGCCGTTTTGACAGAATCTGCTGGATTATTGACGCTTGTTCCACTAAATGCATGTGCGTTAATCGCAGTAAACGGCGGAACATTTGCTGCGTTATCGCGGCTTAACTGCGGACGAGCTTGCGATTGCTCAGTCTGATTCATGTTTGAAAGTAATGGCGCGTTGTGCCCTGGCGAAATATTTGGATTAACTTTCTGCGATTCTAACAGCTTGTTATCCCTATTCTTTTCAGGTTTAGCTTCCAGGTCGGCAAGAACTTTGGAAAATGTCTCCGTGCCTTCTGTGCTACTTGTCGCCTGAGTCTTGGGTTTGCCGCTGGCGGAATTTATCCGGCGCAGATTATCAAGATAAAAGTTACCGAAAATCGAAGTCATAGGTACAATCCCTTTCCTGATTTTTCCAGCAGGAAACTAACTGCACCAACTGTACCAATTCAGCTGATTTGACTCGTGCGCGCAGTGCTTGTGTGCTCAGTTGAGCCTGTCCGGCACTGCCCGGGGATGGTGATGGTGTTCAACAAGCCAGGTGGAAAAATCCGGAATTCCCCATATTTTCCTTACTTCCTCGTGCAGTGCACTTTCAACAACCCGCCGGTAGCGGCTGGGATCGAGAATCTCCTTCAATGAACCCATCTTTTTGTTCACCATTGCCTGGAGTGCGTCGATTTCTTCATTCCGCATTCCGGCCAGTACCCGGCGTACTTCACGTTGACAAAACACCCGGTATTCTTGTTCTAGAGCAGCTGATGGATCCTGCTGTACCGCTGACCGTTTTGCCGCCGCAACATTACTGACTGCACGACGGCCATCACGTTCGGATTTAAAAATCCTCAACTCCGGTCTCGCGGCACGCGGCGCAGAGTCCCCTTCCCTGCCCCCACCTTTCTTTGCTCCTTGTGTAAAATGCGGGGGAATCGAAAATTTATAAGGTGTCTCAACCGCGCGATAGAGAAATCCGGCTTTATTGCGCGAGACGCGGCGGTCATTCGTAGCAACCAGGTGGTCGTAATAACGCAAAATTGCGCTTATTTTCTCGCATTCCGCGGGCGTTCGAGCAGCCATCAACTTCTTGGCCTGTGCTTCAGCTATTCCTCTGCGCACCAGCTCTGCAGTAATATTTTCACCATGCATACTGCTCTGCGCAGCACTGCTGCCTTTTCCGGACAAGCCGTCATGATGCGCAAGGTACGCTCCAGCAGTACTCCCCTTGGCGCTGACAAATCTCACAGCGGTCTGCTCTCCGCGGCCTAGAAACTCATAACTAGACAAAAACTGGACCTCAACAAGTTCCTTCGCTGCGGGCTCAAGCTGCTGTTTGACGCTGGACACATACTTGTACGTCCGGGACAGCCCGACCTTTTCGAAAGCTAAAACCATCAAAGGCATTTCAAGCGACGATCGGTAGTAAAAATGTTTGTCCAAGTAACGGTAAAGGCGCCGGCTTACCGCGCTTTTAAGCGAAAAATACAGATCCAAATCCAGTTTTTTTATGTATCCTGCTTTGAACGAATCAAAGAGCATTTCACTCCACACGAAAAAACTCTTCGGCGTCTCCCCGGCGGTATCGGCTTTTAAAACGGTGCGTTCATTGTTGATCTCATAGGCGTCAATGACGCCGAAATTACACGTTTGGTAAGTCTTGGTTGTATTATCGTAAAAAGAGTTGGTAGAACGAAGCCGCACGCCGCTTAGCCGGTCCAGCGATTTGATCAGCCTCGTATAACTGCGTCCTTCAGTGCTCCAGCGCAGAGCTTTAAGCAATTCGTAACGCGTGAAATAAACTTTGCGGTCACGAAAACCTTGATCCATGGTCAGGCGAATCAGCCCGAGCACAACATCATCATCCGTAGATGTGGGAAGGCCGAATTTATCAGCGCCTGTGATGATCCATTTTCGTTCTATGACTTCTCCGCCTGGAAGTTTGATCGTATCAGTAAACTCGAGCGTCTTTACTGATTGATCAACTCGCGTAGAGAGTGCTGCAAGCGGAAATTCGGCCAAGTTCATTTCATCACGGCTGAAGCTGTCCGAACGCCGGACTACAGGAGAGAGCGCGTAAGTCTGCGGCGAATCTGGGGACGGCAAAGCAGCTTGAGCTTGGGCCGTACATGATGTTGAGTTGTTCATACTGTGCTTGGCATCCAGCAATGGAGAAATATTTTCAAACTTTACTTTAACTAACTTTAACTCAGTTGTGGTTGGTACTAACAGGGTACTGTGAGTTTTAACAAGAGTACATTTTTGATCTAAGTACATGAGTACGGAGAGAAAATACACAAAAAAATCGGCAGGTTAGGTCGGTAAATTTATTTCCAGGCACGATATATTTAACTCCGGAAACACGATATTCAGCTAGTCCGTTTCACGAAGAGCTTAGTTCGATGCCCGGGAAGTTCCGTACCGATGCACGTCATATCCTTACTAAATCACGATACCCTTTAGTTCGATGCACGTGGATGAGGCAGATAAGCGTTAGTTCCATGCACGTTATCAGTGATGCTGACACCATCATTGAAATGTTGTTAGGCCAAAGCACGATATTAACCATCGAACTTTCTTATCCCGATACACGATGCATTAAAGAAGGAACATTTCGCGGAGGCCTAAGTGCTTGCATATGTTCAGATTTCTTTTGGGCTTAAGCGGGAGCGAAAATATCCGTTTCGTGCTTAAAAAATAAACGGAGGACTTAAATCAGGCGTATCGTGCATCGACCTAAAATCTCAAAAAAACTGCTAACACATTGAAATAACAGCAATAAAACTCGATTAATTATCGAGATCACACTGCTTGCGGTTTGGGTCTACCTGGTTTACTTATTTCAAAGCACGTGAGGTTTTGTTGTTGAAGGCACGTGTACCCAGATAAGTCGAGAGCATTTTTCCTTATTTCTCAATACGTTTGACGCCGTAAACGTGAGCTTAATGTGATCAGAACAATCGCGATAGTAAATCAAAAAGGGGGTGTAGGTAAGACAACTACAGCCGCCAACCTAGCGGCAGGATTGAGTCAGCTCGGGAAGAAAGTTCTTACAATCGATATTGATGCTCAAGCGAATTTGTCAGCTCATCTTGGTTTCTCCGCAGATGAAAATGGGGAGACAAAGACTATGTATGATGTTCTTCGCTATGGAGCGGATATTAATGAGGTTGTTGTGCAGGTAGAGGATGGTCTGGCATTAGCTCCAGCTAGTTTGTTGCTTAGCGCAGCCGATCTTGAGTTGGGTGGGGTTATTGGCCGCGAATTGCTGCTTAAGAAGGCTCTTGCTCCTGTTTTAGAGAACTACGACTACACGATTATAGATTGCCCGCCATCCCTTGGGCTGCTTTCGCTTAACGGATTAGTCGCTGCTACTCGAGTGATTGTACCTGTCCAAAGCGAATTTTTGGCGCTGCACGGAGTAAGACAGCTTCTCGATACCATTGATCAAGTACGAGCTGCTTACAATCCTGCACTTCGCATCGGAGGAGTATTGCTTTGTCTTCATGACTCGCGGCGAAGATTGTCTAAAAGCGTGGCCGATACAGTACGTGAATATTTTGGACAACTGGTATTTGAAACCGTGATCAGGACAAATGTGGCTCTGGCCGAAGCCCCCGCAAAAGGTTGTTCAATTTTTCGTTATGATGCGAGAAGCACTGGAGCAGATGATTATCGTAAGTTAGCGCAGGAGGTCGTTGGTAATGACTCGTAAGCCTCTGACATTTGATTTGAATCCACTGTTTTCTGGTCCCACTATGGAAGCGCGAAGCCGTTTGGGAAGTCCGTTCCGTCTCTTGCGGCTTTCGGAAATTGACGTCGATCCCGATCAGCCAAGAAGAGTGTTTAATTCAGATGCCTTAGCCGAGCTCGCCGCGTCGATCAAAGAATTCGGCGTATTGTGCCCAGTGCTGGTTAAAGTTACTGCTGGAGGCACGTATAAACTGATTGCGGGTGAACGCAGATATCGTGCATGTAAGCTGCTCGGACTCGAAACTATCCCAGCGATTGTTGAACAGGATGAAGAGGAGGGAGGAGACAGCCTCGGCAAGCAGCTCGTGGAGAATGTCCAGCGCGAGGATTTATCGCCCATGGAAAAGGCTTTAGCCATTGGTCAGTTGCGGGATAGATTGTCGCTAAGCGTAAGAGATCTTGCCGCTCGCTTGGGCCTATCCAAATCGGCAATCCAAAGAAGTCTAGAAATATTGTCACTTCCCGACGATCTGCATGCAGCTCTAATTGCAGGTGCGGCAGAATCAAAAGTTTTATTACTGTCACAAATAAAGGACCGCGAGCATAGGAAGAAGATTATTCCCCAACTCGACGACCTCAGTCGAACTCAAATCGAGGCCTTGGTTGCGCATTGCCAGGAGACAAGTTCCGATCAAGATTCCGTGTCCCACCGTGGGACACGGAATAAGGTTCGGGAGAGTGTCTCCGAATCTGTAGAAGACCGTAGGATCGCTGAAGATATTCAGCGTGCTCTCGGTACGAAGGTTCAGCTGCTGCGTAATTCAAAAAAACCGGCCCAAGGTAAACTTTCCATTGAGTTTTATTCAGGCGAAGATCTTGATGAGATTTATAGACGTTTGGCTTACCAGAGAAGCTAGGCGTCCCACCGTGGGACAGCGCCAGGATGACCAGGGTTCAATTATTCGTCAATAATTACAATAGGTTAGCGGCGTTTTTTGCGGATTGGCTCAGCGAGGATATGCGGTATGTGATGTCAACTCGTTTGAGTGATGCGGCGACTTACAGTCTTATGGCCGGCGGGAAGAGGCTGAGACCAGCGCTCGTTATGGCAACGGCGGAAATGCTGCGAGTTGCGCTGGAAAACGTGCGGGGTTTCGCTTTAGCAGTTGAGTATATCCATACTTCATCGCTCATTCATGATGACCTGCCTGCAATGGATGATGACTCTATGCGGCGCGGACAGCCGGCATGTCACGTGAAGTATGGAGAGGCGGCTGCCATTCTAACTGGAGACTTTCTAATCGCCCGGGCATTTCAGGCGCTTGCTGGCGATGTTTTGCAGCAGCCGGATGTTTGCAAGAAACTTGTGACCTTGCTGTCGGGTGCGGTGGTGGCGCTTTGCGAGGGCCAAATCCTGGACCTTGATGCTGCGGCGGCATCAAGGGTTGACGATGGGGGAGGGGGCCTGGGAGAGGAATCAGCGCTGGAGCTGCGCAGACGGCACTTAATGAAAACAGGGGCGTTAATCCGGGCATGCGTTGTGGGACCGGCAGAGTTTTTATCCGGCTCAAAATCGGAAGGCGTTAAGTATGCGCTGAGCGATTATGGAAACTGCTTAGGGCTGCTGTTTCAAATCACAGATGACATTCTAGATGCGACATCAACAACCGAGGTGTTGGGAAAATCCGCGAAAAACGACTCGAAGCAGGGGGCTCTGACTTATGTGAGTCTCTTTGGTGTGGATGCGGCAAAGAAACTGGCACAGGAAACCGCAGACCAGGCTCTTGATGCGCTGAGCCTGTTCGGGGAAGATGCCTGGTTTCATCGCGCTTTGTGCTTAAAGGTTTTGGAGCGCGACAAGTAGCGAACGGCCTTAGCCGTAATATCGCCTTGTTAGATGTCGCGGCTAGAGAGCCATTTCAGATCGCTCGTTAATTTTATAATCCTTTATTTTGTTCAACAGCGTCTTGTAGCTAATACCCAGCATTTTGGCTGCTTTTGATTTGTTGCCTTGAGTGCAGCTCAGAGTTTTGAGAATGGTCTCGATTTCGGCTTGTTTCGTGGCAATGGCCGCTATCTCCGGCAAAGTCTGCATGTGACTCATTGAAGAGCTATTATTGTTGCATGTAGAAAAATACTCCGGCGTTACCAGTCCATCGGAAAAAATAACGGCGCGTTCAATCGCATTTTCAAGTTCACGCACGTTTCCCGGCCAGCTATATGCTTGTAGAACTTTCATTGCTTCATTCGTAATGACATGCGGTTCAGCATTCAGTTCCGTGGAGAAGCGTTTAAGGAAGTAATTTGCCAGCAGCGGAATATCCGCACTGCGTTCACGCAGCGGTGGAATTTCCAAGACCATCACGCCGAGGCGGTAGTACAGATCCTCACGGAAAAGGCCTTTCCGTACATGCTCACTGATATTGCAGTTCGTTGCTGATATCACACGGGCATCAACCTTCTTGGTGGTGTTGCTGCCTACGCGTTTCACCTCCGATTCCTGCAAAGTGCGCAGCAGCTTTACCTGAAGCTCATGCGGCATCGTCCCGATTTCATCAAGAAAAATAGTCCCCTTGTCGGCCACCTCAAACAAGCCAAAACGCCTTTGAGTAGCCCCGGTAAATGAACCTGCTTCATGCCCGAAGAACTCGCTCTCCAGCAGTTCTCCTGGCATTGATGCGCAGTTTACGGCGACAAACTCATTTTTTGCGCGCGGGCTCATGTCATGAATGAAGCGTGCGATAAGCTCTTTGCCTGTCCCGCTTTCGCCGAGGATCAACACCGGAGTGCCTAACGGCGCGACTCGCCGGGCTTGCTCAATAAGCGCTTCCATACAGGGGCTCTGGGTGATGAGTTTGCGCTGATGGCGGCGAAAAATGCGATCAACAACGCGGCGATGCTTGGCAATTTGCCCGATCAATGAGCAAAGCAAACCGGGATCGAAGGGTTTTGTAATGAAATCGACAGCTCCAAGCTTCATTGCTTGTACGGCAACATCAATGTTGCCGTAAGCCGTCATGACAAGGACCGGAACGGAATTGTTGATTACCTTTGATTCTTTGAGAAACTCAAGGCCACTCTTGTTCGGAAGCTTCAAATCCGAAAGAACCAGTGTGAAGTCGTTCTCTTGAAAAAGCTTCAAGCCTTCCTCCGCGCAGGAAACGCCTGTCACATCATAGCCTTCACACCGCAAAACCGTACACAATACTTCCCTCAAAGAGTCAGTATCTTCAACAACAAGAATCGACTCCATTACAGCACCAGAACTCCTTCAAACAACCCAGCCCTCACATGAGACTATAAAGGGCGGTAAGGTCAACATGTTGTATTTACAGAGCAAAATTAGCTCGATTAAGGGCTGGTTCGCTTCAATGCAAGATTCTTGATTAAAGCAAATCTTATGTCCCTAATTGATTATCGGCGGAGCTTCCATGCAGCTAAAGCCTCAAGAAACACCTCTTTTAGGGGCTTTTTATGCTGCATGGCGAGCGTGCGGCAGGCGGCGAATTCGGGCGCCGCGTTATATACCCGGCCAGCCGTGTCTTTGCCGATCTTAACCGGGATTGATCCCAGGGATGTTTCAACGGTCTCAAAGCTGCGCTTTAGTTCGAGCCGCTCAGTTTTAACAACCCTGACTCCCAGAGTCGTAGTTTCGGCAAAGATTACTGCCGCAAGATGTTCTTTTTGTTCTTGTTCACAGAGCACAGAGAGCAAAGCGGCTGCCCGTCCGCCTTTCATAATAATGGGCGTAAGCCAGGCATCTTTAGCGCCTGCGCAGAGTAGTTGTTCAATAACATAAGGTCCAAATTCAGGATTCATGTCGTCAATATTGCATTCAAGCACTATAAGTTCACTTGCAGGGAAAAGAGTCATAAAAGCTATCCTTCTTGCTACGGAGCCCTGGAACATTAAGAGACTACGGCAGCCAGGCACTTTTCGTCCAAACTCAATCATCGTTTTCTCCTGGTTCGCCTGTTGCCATTCTTTAATATCCTGAAAAGATTGCCCTTTTTTTAGGTAACAACATTGCGGTTGTGGTCCATAACACTAGAAGAAGGAGCCAGTTGTGCTCCTTGCGGGTTTTTCCTTTCGGGGGAAAAGCTCTTACTTAGTATCGAACTGAGGGTGTGAAAACAGAGAGGGGTTTTGTCATGGTCAATCGTGTAAGGGGGTTAATCAACTCTTTTTGCATTCAAAGTTGGGTGAGATCAGAGAAGCTGCTGCGAAGCCACTCAGATTTGCTGTTGCTCGCGTTGGGTGTTGGACTCATCTTTTCGGGTACCACGCAATTAGCGGCGGCAGAAGGAGGCACATTCGCCCAAGCATGTGGACGGGTTCTTGGCCTTGCTGAAGGCGCATTCGGCGCTCTGGTTTGCGCGGTCGCCGGTGTTGCTGCGGTTGTTGCCGCAGCAATGGGCGGATTTAAAATGGCCTGGACGCTCATCGTGGTGTCTGTCGGATCGTTCATCCTGCGCTCTTATGTAAGCATCTTTAACGGAAGCTGCCCGACTGGCACGTAATCCGTAAAGAGCACGCTAAGGCCGCAGAGACCATGCTTAGCGCATGGTCTCTGAACGGTTCATGTTTCTTTTGCTGTGATTTCGCCGTGCCGAGTAAAGCCCAACCGGAGGAGACGGACGGGAGATGAAAAGTAAGCTGCATTTCGTATCAAACTGCTTCAGAGCTTCCTGCATTAAGGCTTTCCTTTTGCTTTCAGTAATGCGCGGCGCTTCTCTTTTTCTTGTGGGAGTTGTATTGCTAACCGCTGGATTGAAGCAGCTCTCAAACGCCGATTATCCCGAGCAGCTTGGTACCGACACAAGCGGAGTGCAGGAACAGCAAGGTGATACCAGCGGCCTGATGTCGCTTCCGGGAATTCCGTATCAGCCTTTGTTTACCATCCCGTATCAAGATAACGATGCTCCGCCTGATGACACGTTGTTCCGTTTTGCCACAGGAAACCTGTTCATGCTTATCGAAGGTGCGTTTGGCGCGCTGGTCATGGTTGCTGCAGGTATCGGGGCAATAATTGCGGCTGTCATGGGAGCCTACAAGACGGCTCTATCACTGCTGGTTGTTGCCGTTGGCGCATTTATCTTGCGTTCTTTGGTCTCACTGTTCTTTGGGACCAACTATCCAGCCTATACATCAGGTGTCGGCGGCTTTGCCGTCAATGAGACGATAACCAGCCCCATCCCGTTCTAGAGTTCATCTCGCGCCGATGCGGTTAATGACATCTAGAAGTCCTGAAATAAGCGAGTAAATTTTGCCTTGGTGTGCAGTCCAGAGACTTCGCCCCAGAGCGATGCTGCCGGATGCTGTAGGCGTGACCTTTTTTACCCGGCACAACCCTTTGCCTCCCTTCGCTGTCGCCCGCCTGGTGGTCCAGACTAATGGTTTGCGAGCCAACGCGCAGGCGATGCACAGCGGTCATCTTTTCTCCTCATCCCGAGCGCA
>JAKPSH010000183.1 GCA_029555385.1 Pseudomonadota bacterium | reverse complement strand
GGCGGGTTAATTCTTAGCCGTAATCCCCCCGAAAGTCGCTGAATGGCGCATATTTTTGGCATCACCCGGGTGAAAGCTTTAGTCGCGCATGGGCGGTGGAGAGTTTGACGCTGCCGGGCGCTGAAGGCGCGCCGCCGCCCGCCTACAGAACTCGGCTTGCAGGAACCGGGGATGCTTCTCTGCACAAGACAGCATGGCAATCCGATTTCCTGCGGCGGGCCCGCTCCACCCCCACCCCGGTGCATGAGGTTAAGCCTTCAGCGCCCGGCAGCGTCAAACTCTTCACCCGGCGCCTAACCGGAGCAGGTAAGCTGCTGCCTCTCTTGGTTGCTTTTTATTATGTATGAATACCTGGATTTTCTGCGCTGCTTTAAGTTCGGGAAAGAGTGCAAACGCGTCCAAGCCGCCCTTTCGCCGCAGCACGTCTTTCAGAACAGATCAAAAACCCGGCACAACCCTTTGCCAACCGCAGCGCGTCGCCCGCATTGATTCGTTGCTATTGATCTGGACCACCAGGCGGGCGACAGCGAAGGGAGGCCAAGGGTTGTGCCGGGTAAAAAAGGTCACGCCTTCAGCACCCCGCGAAGAAATTCGCTGCAACACTGTGTCGGGGCAGGTGGGGCCCCCGACACAGTTTGGAGCAGCGCGAAAAGGCCCAAGGATGGGCCTTTTCGCGTAAACTACCTCGCCGCGATATCGCCTTGTGAGATATCGCGGCGAGAGGCGGGTTGTCTTAACCTAATTTTCGCAGACGCGGGAGAGCGCAGCGCAAGCCGACAGCTTGTTGCTTGGCAATGCCTTCAGCTTCCCCGGTGTGCATTTGATGTTAATGGGGGCGCGCTGCCGGAAGCTGGTTCCAATCCTCCGGCGGCGCGCCGCACAAACGCCAAGCACGATCACTCAATCAATCGTATTGGAGCTGCGCACGTTCTCTGCCATCCGGCGCAAGGAGTCGTACTGTCGCCGAGGGGAGGATCGTCCGGATTTCAAAACCGTTTCCCGCGGCGGTGATCGCGAAACGCAGATCTTGCAGTACGGGACTTCGCTTCTGATCTGCGAACGGCCGCCAGGGATTGGCTGCCGGGCGGGACTGCCGCGCCAGCGGCCGCAAATACGCTTGGCCGCCGAACACGACGACAAGCAGCGGTGTCTGACCGTCGTATTTCGGCGGCCAGAATGCTACGGGAACCATCTCGCTGTTGTCTGGCCGCTGAATTTCGCTTTTCCGTTCCGCCTGCGCCTCGATAACAAATACTGACACGGTAGCCCTCCGGGCTGGTTCGGGCAGCGCCCGGCTGCCATAGCGCCGGCCTGAATGCCCTGTTTCAGACGGCCGCCCGAGCGAGCTGCCAATGGGATCGATTCCACTGAGTCCGTATCCCCAACTCATCTTCGCGTCCTCCTCAAAGAAATGGTGGTATTAGCTCACTGCAACGCGCCCAGAAGCCTCGCCGGCATTCTCGACGCGCCGCAGCAGAGCGGCGAATGGTTTAGGAAGATTCGCACGATGTCGAAAAAACCCTTTTTCTTCCGGCTGGCGCGCCTTATTCTTTACTCGTCCCGTGTTCAGAGCAAACAAGAAGGCACCGCCAAAGCTAAATAGAGAAGGCATGGCAAAGAACAGCAGCCGGGATGGTAACAGTTTTTTTGCAGACGCGCCAGAAGGCCTTGTCGCCTCAACAAAGGCGAATTGGCGCAGCCTTGGCTGCCGTCCAGTGGCTACATCCAGAGCGCTGCCAAAATGAAAATAGGCTTAAAACTTTTAAAGGATATTAAGCCCGTGGTGGGGTTAATTGCTTATTCGGGGGCTCGTTGGGCGGCGGCATTGCCATGCTTTACGCAAAGTAAATCAACTTTTCCCGTGCTGAAGGAGGAATCCTTGCTGAAGCGGTAATTGCCGGCTGTGCCGCGCATCTCGCTTGATTCCAGGGCTTCCTTAAGGGTCATGCCTTTTTCATTGCTTAGGGCAAAAGCATGATGCAGCAGAAAGAGCGCATCATAGGAGCTGTCGGCAAATACTTTCGGATCTTCTTCGTAGCGAGAGCGGAATTTTTGGGCGAACTCAAGTTCGGTGGTGAGCTGATTTGCGGGGCAAGAATAGCATACGTCTTCGAGAAAGCTCTTGTCGCTTGCCAGACGCAGGAGATCGCCGACATGATAAGAGGCATAAAACCGGGATGAAGTTTTGATTTCCCGCCCTCTCCGGATTACGGTTTCCAAATCCGTTTTATTGAGCAGCAGCAGCCAGACATCGGCATTCAGTGCCTTAACTTGGGGGAGAAGCGCGCGCCAATCGCTGATATCGAAATTAGTGCTCTGCAGTTCTTTGAGAATTGTCACGCCATGCTCCCGCAGGACCTTAGTATACGCAATGCGTTGTGCTTCGCCCCAGCTATTGCTGGTGTAAAACAGCACGGCACTTTTTACTCCGTGGTGCTTAAGGTAGCGGACGAAAGCGTTTGCGTGTTCATTGACGCTGATCGCCGTGCTGTAGAGAAAGCCCGCCGCACTTTCAAAAGCAAGGCATTCGGGAAGCGTCGAAGTGTTGACTAAAATCATTTTGTCCTGCGCGGCAAACGGCAAGACGGCATTCACGGTAAAGCTCCAGGTGGGGCCAATTATCGCTTGGACTTTTTCGCCCCGGAGCTTTTTGTAAGCGGACACGCTCTTTACGGGATCGGTTGCATCATCTTCGACAAGCAGTTGAACTTGGACATTACGGGATTTATTTATTTCTTCTGCGGCAAGCTCCAGTGCTTGGAGTGTGGTCTTCCCGTCCTCTGCCGCAATTCCGGTAAGCGATTGAATAACACCGATGCGCAGCGTCGCCGCGGGGGGTGGAGGTGCTGCTTCAGCGAGGACATTTCCCGCACACAACAGTGTTAAGATAAAGAACGCCAGCAATGTTCTGAATACCATCATTTGCCTCCTGATTACGGCACAGCGAAGTGCAGTTTCAGCTTTACCCCGTTTGAAGCTTGAACGATAGGTCCAACTGCCCAGGAGCGTCGAGAATCCTTGGGAGGGGTCGAGCAAGCGTATAAATGCAACCAAATTTGCCGCCTGCGGGGGTGGATTTTTGCGCAGCGGTTCGTTATCCTATAGCACTCGTAAATTTTACCATTTTACCAAGAAAAGGAGTCGTCTATGGCAAATGCAATCAAGCTGCGGGGTTCCTGCAAATACTCTTTGCTGATTCCAACCAGTATGGGGACGCGGCTTACGGCTAAGGATTACCAGCCATCGCACTGTTCGAGAACATTCGAACTTCAGGCGACCAGTGCTGAGTCGAATGTTGGCAGCGTTTCAGCGTTTCTGGGCCTGCCGGTCTGCATCCTGACCGCCATCGTCTCCAATTCTCCGTTCGGTACATTTATTAAGCGTGACTTGATGAGCCGGGGCATCACCGTCGATGCCAAGGAAGTGAAGCAGGATGGTCCATGGGGGGTCCGTCATCAGATCAATATCGCCGACACGGGCGTGGGCTCTCGCGGTCCCTCTGTCGGCAACGATCGCGCCGGAGAAGTGGGCCGTACATTGAGACCGGAAGACTTTGACTTGGAAACCAGATTCGGCAAGGATGGCGTGGAAATCGTGCACTCCTCGGGGTTGGTCGCGGCATTATCCCCGGATACTGGGCGTCTTTGTCGGGAAATTGCACGGACAGCGAAAAAACACGGTTCACTTGTCTCCTTTGACTTGAATCACCGTGCTTCGTTTTGGAAGGGCCGGGAAAAGGAGCTGGCTGTATTGTTCAAAGAGATTGCTTCTTGTGCTGATATTTTGGTCGGCAACGAAGAGGACTTCCAGCTTTGCCTGGGTATTCAAGGTCCGCCTCCAGGGGGAAAAGATCTTTCCGCAAAGATTGAGTCATTTAAGGAAATGATCGATCGTACGCGCAAAGAGTATCCCAACGCGAAGCTTTATGCGACCACGCTGCGGGAAGTAGAAAGCGCCAACTTGCATCATTGGGGCGCGATCATGTGGTACGACAATGAGTGGTACGTTGTTCAGCCGCGTCCCATCGGAGTCATTGATCGCATCGGCGGCGGTGATGCTTTTGTCGGCGGCATGCTTTACGGTGTGCTTCGCGGCTGGGAGCCGGAGAAGTGGGTGCAGTTCGGCTGGGCCTGCGGTGCGATGGCCGTTACTTACCTCACCGATTACATCCAGCCTCGCGGCGAGGATGAAATTTGGTCGGTCTGGGAGGGTAATGCCCGCGTAAAGCGCTAGAGCACCGGAAAGCCGGACGTTCTTAACAGCAGCTTTCGGCCAAATATTTGCGTTGCGGGACACTGCGTCTTGCTGTCGGCATGCGCTGTGTCCTGCCCATTTCGCTTCCATGCTGGAGAGGCCTTTTGCTCAGCCATGGCGGCAATCTTCAGCACCTAGATGACAAGGGCGCGTTTCCACTATCGTGCATGCATTTGCATAGCATCTTGCCGCTCTGCCATGCATAAGCCTTCAGAATTATTCCTCAGTTGATGGTCAACTGGTCGAAATCCCGGATTCGCCGGTATCAGCACGGATGATGGGCGTCATAACAATACCTGGAATATTCTGTTTGGCGGATTCCGCTTTGTCATTTCCGATGCGGTTAGAAGTGGGCGGCAGTTTCTCGTTGCAGGCTGTGTCGGCACAGCCTGTGCGGAGAGACTGCAGCAGTACGTAATTTAGGTTAAGCAAAAAATGCTGCACTCGTTTCGTCACCTTCCCCAAGGAGAAAAGCATGTCCTACCACTTCCACCATCAGTTCGGTCTCGTCGACGCCGGCGGCGAAAAAGTCGTGGCGCAGTTGCGGTCCTTGATCGCCGCGTTCGTCGCTGTCTTCGCCACCTTCCGCTTCAACGGGTGCAAGCGGGTGGCGACGTTGAACGGGTACCTTCAAGCGCTGGCGGCAGCGTTTGACCCGGATGTCCAGCGGGATACGCAGCGGCGCGCCGCGGCGCATCTGGATCTCGCCCGCCAGGCGGCACTCTTGGCCGAAAAGCTCGGTGCCCTGAGTGCGATGGAATTCCGGTTGGCTCTGGAACAGCCGGAGCGCGTGACCGTGATGGGGATCAGTCCGGTATGCGACAGCCCGCCGCCGGCTATTGATCTTGAGTTCCCCTATGATCTCGCGGATCGGCTGGCGCTCATGGATGAGCTTGCGCTTGCCATTGAAGAGCGCATGGCGCTTTGGGATTACGGCATTGCACCGCCTTTTCAATGGACGAACAAGCTGCTCGGCGGAATCGTCGCGATGCTGCGCAATCGTTTTGCGGGGCAGGACGACGCCGTGTTCGGTGCTCTTCGGGAAGTGCTCGCGCGGTTGGCCGAGGCCAAGCGCGCGGCTGAGAGCATCGGTCGCGGCTAGGTGAACGGCGGGCGGCATTTTCTTGCCGGGATGTCAAGGAGGTTTTCTTCCTAACATCAAGACGTGCTGCTGCGTCTTCCGCCATTCTTCTGCCAGTAAGCCAATTTATATATGGCCAGGATAGCTTCGTTAAAACTCCCTGCATGCTGCAACCACAAGGCAACGTCCTTATTTGGCGTAATGGCCGCACGGATACACCTTGCGGCTAAAAAATGCACCGAACCAACACCTGCTTCTGGGACGCACAAACAAATGCCGCCTTGAGACAAGAACTTCGAAGTTATGCTTAACTCAGTAAAGAACGTCAAAGCCAAGAAAGGCTGTTACAGCATGCCGGCTTAGATTAATATCCTCTAGTACTGGAAGTCTAGTACTGGAAGCACCTTACTATCTGCGTACTATCTGCGCGGTGCCGTGCGGAGAGCTCTTTAGTAAGTAATGGAAGCGCCTTTAGTAAGTAATGGAAGCGCCTTACTTCCCTTTACTTCCCTTGCGCCGCCGCGCAAAGCCCTCTGCCAGAAGACTGAATGGATGTTTCCGCTGCAATCCGGCACTTAAATTTGGCTAGCGAGGTGGAAATAGCGAGCAAACAGGCACGAACACGCCTGTCCGCTACAGCACGAAGCGCAACCTGCGTGCACGCAGATAGATCCGCGCCCCCGGAAGCTGCGCAATCCTAAGCAAGAGGCACAAAGGCGGGATTGACACTGGCACAAAGAAAGCCGCCAGGCATGAAGAACCCCGGCGGACGCACCGCCCGCCACAGCGCAGGCAGAGAAAGTAACTTCGCTTCTTTAATACGCAAAAGCTGCTCCTTAAACCAGCCAACGTAGCGCTTGCGCCGGGAGACGAAAGAAGAAAGACAGAGCATCTTCTTGCCCCGCTTTGCCGGCCGATACTGCCTGCGCATCGACTGCAGCCGGAGCGCATGCACGCCAACTACGGGACCACTGCGGGTTTTCTTAGAATCGGCTTCTTTCTCCCGGACGCGCTGCACAACAAGCTTGTTGTTTTGCTCAGAGGTTCTGCCCGCTAATTCATCACTAAAACACTGCATCCAGGCATCCGGCTCAATGCGAAGCACATAGTGCTCCTTGCCCTTTGCCTTAAGCTCCCGGGCAAAGCCTTCCTGCTCGGCAAAGCTGAGAGTCTTGAGCGGAAGCTCCGGAATATCATTTCGTGCAATGCGCGGGACACTTATCTCAGTTGGTGCTCCGCTCAGGAAGTCGCTCCAGGTGGACCAGTTGGGATATTGATCAATAGAATCGGCAAGCGCAGCGTCGGAGCAGTTTGCGTAGCAGTAAGCGATGCGCTCGATTGCTTTTGCGGCATCGAGGATAACCGGAGAGTCGTATCCTTCCTCCCAGACGGTGGCCCGTGGGATTCCGAGGAGATGGTTAACAGCATGAGCGAGCTCGCGCTTTAGATATTCAACGAACTTAGGCACATGCTCTGGGTTTTGTACTATGACGAGAAGATGCACATGGTTGGCCATGAGCAGGGCGTGGCAAATAGTGAGCGGGTAGAAGCTTTGAGCACGCGCGAGTATACTGAGCCAGATAAGGCGGATATACGGAGTGGCGGCAAAGGGCAGGCCTTGTTCTGTGCGTGTACAGAGCTCAACAAGTGTGCCGTGAATAAATACTTTAGGGTTCTCTGACATCTGCTTAGCCTCAGCACGGGAAGGAAACTATTCCTACCCTCCGATCAATTATCGCTGTTTGCTTGCGCATGTTTCTTCACTCAATGGGTGCCTGTTTGCTGTCTGGCGGGCTGCTTCAGCACGGCAAAGTAAGCCGGTTCCAGTCAGAAAAAGAAGGGTGCTTGTTTTTGTCTTGGTGCTCTGTTTCACCGCGGGAAAGTAAGCCGGTTCCAGTCAGAAAAAAGCCGGTTCCAGTCAGAAAAATGCGCAATGCTCGACATGGGTGGAGGAGGTTCGCAGGTGAGTGGTTCCGCACCAAAGCTTGGCGCAGAGCAGATATAAAAGTGAGGAAAAAGAAATCTAGAAGCAAGAAACGTCCAGCGGCGACATCAGAGTCTTTCACCATAACACGAGTATGATTTAGCGGTAAGCATATATGGATTAATAAAGCAATGCGGGAATAAAACATGAAAGCGCTTAAAATTATCATTACAGTCTTTGTGTTCTGTTTGCCTGGAATGGCGCAGGCGGTCTCGATCGACTACCACGCATTTATCGATTTTGCGCCGGGTGCGGCTGTGCAGTCGGGAACTATTGCCGGCTCCACGCTTAGCTGGGATGTAACTCTTCAGCCAACGCGCGCCTTATATAGGACCGATCACCTGCCGGCATGGCAGCCGCTGGACCTCGGCAATGCTCAATATGCCGCGATCAGCTTGCGCGACATGCAGCTCGTGAATGGCCAAGCCTCAAGAGTGCCGGGATACGAGCAATCTGAAGTATTTGATGCTGTCAGAGGAATTCTGGAAATCCATATCGGTGATTCTGTGCTCATGGCAAATATCGGAGATATCGATCGGCGCGCGAGTGGATACCGGGATGTGCAGTTAGCCAGTTCGGGGCTATCGACTCCTCCCGATGGCGGGACGAGTAATTTTAGATTGGTGAATCTTGATGCTAGCCGTATAACCACGGCTACCGGCATATTCAGTGACTTCGCTCAGTCGACCTCTAAATTCTCAATGGATGCTGTGCTGGCAAACTTCCTAGGCAGTAATGATATCACGCCGAGTTCTTTTGGCGACGGACTCGCTTCATTCAGTATCGAATCGGTCCGCATCTCCACTGTATTAACCCCTGAACCGGCGACCGCGCTGCTTCTTCTTTTCGGTATCCCTTTTGCGGGATCTATGCGCCGAGGGCGGCTTCGTTAATCATTCCACATTCTTGACGCAAACCCGGCAGGACTGATGTTTTCCACAGCAACAACGTGGCTGTGGAAAACATTTTAGTACTGGAAGCACCGTGCTAGCTCTGAAAAGTATTCGACGCAAAATAGTGATTTTGCCTGGTTGACTTATGGAAGCGGTTTAGAGAAGCCCTGAAATAAGCGAATAAATATTGTCGTTGCTGTGAGATCTATTGGCTTCGCCCAGAGTGATGCTGCTGGGTGCCGAAGGCGCGCCGCCGCCCGCCCCTTCGGCAGGCTCGGAGCCTTCGTTTCTTTAGACCGTCGGGCCGTGAGCTTGTCGAACGGCAGGCGCGGAAGCCGAGGTGTGCGGTGAAGCGGGAGATTTCATTGAGGTCATGGATGAAGGCCTTAATTGTTCATCCATCGCCGGCGACTATTGCGGGGAAACCCTGGCAATTTACATTAATGCCCATCAATGGGCGATGAAGCTTGTTGCGCCGAGCCAGGATAAGTCGAAAATAGTGCGTGACGTCGCGGCGTAGACTTCGCTTTCAATCAACACGCCGAAGTTCTCATCTTCGTGCAGCGAAATCATACTGACGGCATCGCCATAAATTGCCACATCATTGTTTAGAAAAAACTCTTTTGGGTTTACCAGAAGAAGCTGGGGCGAACTGCACACATAATCGCCGGGAAAGTATTTCTTCAGAAAAGATTCTGCTTGACGGTGATGGGGCGAAATCATCCGGCATTTTATCTTGCGTTTTGCTTGTTCTGTGCAAAGCGAACGGAGTTCGCCGGGAAACTTGTTTATCAACCGGGCAATGTTTGTGTAAGCAAGTATTTCGGTGTTGCTTTCCAAGCGGTGCCTCAGCAGCCCAGCGATGCTCTGAGCGCCTTCATAGTAGCGCATCTTTGGCGCTAAGCGGGCCTCACTGCTGGCCATTTCCAGCAGCCCCGGAAGAAGCTGCTGCGCCAGTTCAAAACGCTGCTTGCTCTCCTCGACAAGTTTCTTGGGGCTTTCCGGCAGATAGAACTTATAACTTCCGCGATTACTCACGCTGATCAGGCCTTTTTCCGACAGCGTGTTCAGGATGTGATAGCAGTTTGTGCGCTCAACCTGCGCCTCCCGGGAAATGGCGCTTACATAGCCGCCGCCGATTCTTAGTGCCGTCAAATAAACCTGCGCTTCGGTGCGGCTTAAGCCGAAACGAGACAACTGTTCTGCGAGATTTGCGTCCATTAAGCTTCCTTTGCCGCTATATAATCACAGTTGTGAAACACTTTCAACACCTGTCGAATATAATATCTTAGAAACAATGTGTAATCGCAGGTAGTTAGCTACCACCCTTGGGCAAAGCGACAAAGTGTCAGCGAAACTCGACAATTTCGTCAAAGTCTGTTATTTGAGAGTAAAGATGTGCCAATTTGGTTCCGGTAGGGCAGATAATGAAAAAACAAAGTTGGCTCTCGGGAAACGCATTTCAAGTGCTGGCAGAAGACGAAGCGCTTCTTCTGCGGCTTGCGCCTGTTTTTTTCGGCAGGAAAGAGGCGCTGCCGCTGCCTTCCCTTTCGCCTGCCGAACGCGCGCGGCGGCGTCTTGCCTTTCGCAATGAACGCAAGTTCTACCATCGGAACTGCGCGCGCACCGGACGAAAAATTATCTCGGTGTATTCTCCGGAAAAACCGCACGTCGTGTATGAACAGAAAGAGTGGTGGTCTGACGCATGGGATCCGCTTGGCTACGGACGGGAGTTTGATTTCTCGCGCAGCTTTTTCGAGCAGTTCGGCGAGCTGCTGCGGCTTGTGCCGCGCATTGCGCTGGTGCACCGCAACAGTGAAAACTGCGACTACACAAATATCTCAGCAGACAACAAGGACTGCTATATCCTCATCGAAAGCAGTAATAACCGTGACTGCCATTACAGCTATTGGATGCAGCTTTGCGAAGATTGCATCGACTGCTGTTTTTGTCACCGCTGCACACGCTGCTATGAAGTGAGCGACAGCACGCAGTGCTGGAATCTGCGCTATTCAAGAAACTGCACCGATTGCCGGGACAGCGCAATGCTTCTTGACTGCATCGGCTGTGCTGACTGCATAGCGTGCTGCAACTTACGCCGCAAACGGTTCTGCATCTTTAATGAGCAGTTCTCCGAGAAGGCTTATCGCGAAAAAAAGGAAGCGCTTGCGCTCGGCAGTTGGGCAGCCGTCCAGAAGCTGAGCGCTGATGCGGAAGAATTCTTCCGTTCCCAGCCGCGCAAATACTCAACCATTCTAAATTCCGAAGACTGCACCGGCTGCTATATTGTCGATGCCAAAGATTGTTTTCATTGTTTTCATGCCCAGGAAGCACGCGATTGCCGCTACGGCGTTCATGTTTGGCGTGGTTCTAATGACAATATGGACGTCGATACTGTCGGGCGCGAGGCAGAGCTGAATTACGAGTGCATCAATACTGGGATCAGCTCATTTCATAATCTTTTCTGCGTACGCTGCTGGACATGCAGCGAGCTTCTTTACTGCGATAATTGTGACTACACCCAGAACTGTTTTGGCTGCACGGGACTTCGTCATCAGCAGTACTGTATTCTTAACCGGCAGTATCAAAAAGAGGATTACGAAGCACTGGTATTGAAAATAATCCAAAAAATGAAGGATGCGCCGTATCCGGGCAGCCGCGGAAGTGCGGTGGAGTGGGGGGAATTTTTCCCGGCCCAGCTTTCATGCTTCGGCTACAACGAGACCGTGGCGCAAGAGTATTATCCTCTTGAGCGCAGCGAGGCGCATGAGCTCGGCTTCCGCTGGAGGGAAGATGACCCAGGTGCTCAGTATCAGGGCGCGGAGTATTCGCTCCCCGATAAGATCGGAGATGCTTTGGATGACGTCAGTAAAGCAATTCTTCGCTGTGCAGTTACGAGCAAGCCGTATAAGATTATTCCGCAAGAGCTATGCTTCTATCGCGCCGGCGGTATCGCGCTGCCCCGCTTCTGCCCTGACGAACGCCACCGCCTGCGCATGGTGCAACGGAGTCCGCGCGAGATTTTCCGGCGGTTTTGTGCGCAGTGTCATGCGCAGGTCCTCTCGCCTCTTGCCGCCGGGAGTTATTCGCAAATTCTTTGCGGCCCGTGCTATGAGAAAAGTTTTGCCTAAAACTGTGCTTGGTGTTTTTCTACGCAGCGTTGCAAACGCTGCGCAAAAAGAAAATCGGCCAGCGCGAAGAGAATTAGTTGCCACCGGCGTTTGGACTCGCGAGCATAAAGTCCATGAAGCGGCAGCTGAGCTGATCTTGCACCAAGGCATCCCAGAAGCGGCCTGCTCACGATTTCGCTTCAAATTTCTGTCTCAATCTTTCCGCCCGCATTTTGCAAAACCTGACAGTTGTTGCCAGATAACTGAAACGTTGGTTATAAGTGTGCAGTCCGTCAAGCAGAGATTGGCAACGAATAATGATTAGTTCCCTTTCAGTGTGTAGGGATCCGGGTGCGGTTGAGGTTTTGTCGTATTCCCGGAATAACCTTCCACCCGGTTCAGTATATCCAGTGGAGCCGCCGGATGCCGCAGCGCCGGAGTGAATATGTGTGCGGTATTAGCTGATCGCATCTTGTTGCGGCGCGTAATGCGTCGCTTGCCCATCTGTCTGGGTGTGATCGTTGGACTGAAGAGCATCGCCTCGGGATTTCAGGCAATCTTCCCGCCGCTCAGTTATCGAAAAGACTTTTTTCAGGACTATCTGCTGGCGAGGGCGCTGATCTCTGGCGAAAACCCTTACGCGCCGTTGCCCGAACTGATGCAAAAATTCACGCCAGAAGCGCCGCTGGCCTATTTCCCTCATCCATCGCCGCATGCTCCGGCAGGTGTTTTATTGACCGCGCCGCTCGGGCTGATTTCCTATGACCAGGCCGCGCTGATTTGGTTCGTATTCGAACTGTGCTTGCTCCTTGCTGCGGCATCTTTCGTCCGCCGGCGTTTTTCCCTTTTATCGCCCGGATGCTGTGGATTAATGCTTTTTACGATTTTTCTTGCCGGAGCGATGCCGGTTTCCAGGTCATACATTTCAGGGCAGTTCAGTATCGCGATCCTTTTTTTGTCATGCCTGCTCTATCGTTCATGGCTTGCCGGTGATTCACGCGGGATTGGGATTTGGACCGGGCTCGCGCTTGCGCTGAAAATGTTCGGCTGGCCGATTGTCTTTTTCCTGCTGATCCGCCGTAACTGGCGGGCGCTGAGCACTGTTTTCATTGTGCTCGTTTGCTCACATATTCTTTCTTGGTTGTTGATCGGAAAAGATGGGCTAAAAAGTTATTACGGCGAGGCCGTCCCCGCAGTGATTCAGAGCTATCGTGCAGACGGCGCGAATTTATCTCTCTTCGGATTTGGGCAGCGTTTTTTTGGCGGTCTTCGCCCCCCTGTCCGCGTCGATATCGCGGTGCCGCCGCTCATTGATCTGCCGGAGGCTGCGCCGTATGCCGGGGCAGGCATTGCCGCCATTGTCTTGTTCTGGGTCATGCTCACTTGTCTTAAAGCAAACCGCCCGGAAACTGGCCCGGCGCTGCTCATCGCTTTAAGCGCTGTCTTTTCGCCCGTGGTCTGGCTGCATGGCCTAAGCGTGATGCTCATTCCGCTGTCCGTGGCTTTCATGTTTCTGCAGGGGTTGTCGTTTCCTTCGCGGCATACGGCAGCCTGCGCCGTGCTTGTTTTTCTTTTTTACTGCGGTGATTTGTTCAGCAAGTTGCTGCCCGGTGACGGCGAGCCGGTCAGCTTTGCCCTTTCCCTCATCACATTGCTTCCGACTGTGCTTGTTCTCGTTCTGATGAAATATCTTGCACAGCTCGATGCGGCATGCGGCCGCAAGGCGGCTAGCGTTCAAGGCTGAGACAGCGGCAGCAAAACGGCGCGGCCGCTTTTGATCGTTTTTAGCTGATAACGGATCCCCGCAATCTCGCCCTGCTTATCGAAAGAATAATCACCGAAGATGCCGCGAAAAGTCGCGCTGTAGAGATGCTGCCGCGGACCGCCGGGAGCGAGGAGACTGTCGCGCAGCGCCCGGAAACCCTCGAAGTTAGTGACGAACAGCAGCGGTATGCTTCTCATTTCCCCATATTTAGCCGTGTACCCATGATACAAGTTTATCCCTTCATTGCCCAAAATATCTTCGACAAACGGTGTTGCGGCAAAGATTATTCCTTCGGCATTGCTGCCGGCCAATTTCAGAAATGTCGGGCTTTGCGGAAAGTGTGCGCCATAGATTTGTACCTGCCAGTTCATCGCCCGCACTTGCTGCAGTGCAAGCGCAAGACCGGCTTCAGCTTGCGGCAGGATAAGAAGTCCGTCGATTGCGGCGCTGCGAAACTTAAGCAGCGCCGTGCGAAAGTCGGTTGTTCCAGGAAGAAAATCTTCTTCGACTATGGCCAGTGCACCGTCTGCGTTAAGCCGCAGTAAGACGTCGCGCATGCCGAGTGCGAAATCTGTTTGTTCGCAAAGAAGCCCGAGTTTTTTGGAGTGCGCTCTTAAGTAGCTCCAGAGAGTCCTGATGATTTCAGCATCGCTTGGCTTGCTGCGGAAGATATAGTCCCCGGCATCGGCCAATTTTTCTGCCGAGGCATTGGTGAGCATGACCAGCGTTTCAGCCTGCTCATAGAGCGGGGCCGCGGCAGCGGCCGGTCCGCTGCACGCCGGGCCGATTACGGCATCAACGTGTTCGACATGGATGAATTTCTGCGCGATGCTCACTCCCTCACGCGGGTCGCATTTGTCATCTTCTGCAATAAGTTCGAAGCGATCCCCTCCCAACTGTTCGGCGGCAAACTGCACGGAGGTCCAAATATCCATTCCATAAGTGGCGGCAGGGCCGGTGAGCGGCGTAGAGACTCCGATGCGAAAGCGCTTAGGGGGCGTGGTGTTATTCTGTTGCGCTTCGGCTTCGGCTCGGCAAAGCAGTATGCAAATAAGAGCAATAAAGCGAAGCATCTGCTTACCTGGCATATTCCATTTCGCGATACAGTCGTTCAGCTTCATAATCAGAGAGCGGGCGGTAAGGCCGCCCGTACTTCTTAAGAAAACGCTTTTCCAGCGCCTTTCGCTGGCGCTTGCTGTGCTGTTCAAATCGTCCGGCGTAATAAGCCGACATGCCGGTTTGCGGCATTTTGTCGCGGATCTTGGAGCCGAATTTGTCCATTTGGTCGATCTGGTACAGCTCGAGTTCGGGATGATCGCGCAGGAAGCGCAGATGCTTTATCCCTTCATCTCTCCACTCGCCGGGAAGAAGCAGGTTGTTTTCGAATTCTTTGATTGCCCGCTCATAATCGGCATCGGTTGCCATTATACCGCTTTCGCCGCTGAAAAGTTCTTCAATATCAAAGAGTGTTGAGAAACCGCTTTCGCTGACGGCTATGCCGATTATGCAGCAGAGAACAGCGCCGGCGAGCATCGCTCCGGCGAGTTTAATGCGGTGCCAGCCAACCTCGTCGGCGTAGAGAAATACGGCAAAGGGCATGCCGATGAGCCCGAAGATGCAATAGAAAAAAGCAATCTGATCGGCATAGAGAAGCTGCATAAGGATATGGATAAAGAAGTATAAATAGGCGAGATAAAACAATGCGGCGCCGGTAATAAAAATGCGCACGTACCAGGTCATTTCCGATGCGGCAAAAAGGAGGACCAAATACACAAAAAGAAAACTGATAACTCCGAGCAGGGCCAAGCAAGCCGGGTGAGTAAGAAGGGAAAAGACATCTTCCCACTGGCTTCGCCCCAAGGTATCCGCATATAGATCTTCGACGTGCTGTACTTTCGGCGGTTCTTCTGCGCTGGCCGATGCGGGAGTCCCGGCCTCTTGCTCCTCTGGCTCCGTTGTCTGAGCCGGGCGGCAGGCTTCGCAGAGTGTTACGGTTTCAGCGTCGACGCTTGCTCCGCATTGTGGGCAAAGCATTGGATGCCCTCCTGTGCTTAGTCTAATGTTGTATTTGTGCAGTTAAACACAGGAAGCGTCCAGTCGTCACATAAAAGGTAAAAGGAGCTGCGAAACCGCCTGGACGGAATTCGCAACCCCTGATAAAACGCTGCTTTTTTGGGGCACAGCGGACGGCTTCAAGTCAGGCGAGTTCTGCAACAATTTCCCGCAGAACTTCCAGACCCTCCCGCAGGGCTTCCTCATTGATGATCAGCGGCGGGCAGATTTTTATCGCACCGCCCCCTACGCCAACCGGAGCAAAGAGCATTAACCCGGACTCGACGGCGCGCTTGGTGACTTGCCAGGCAAGTTCGGCATCAGGATCGGTCGTGCCGGAATGCACAAACTGCAATGCGGCAACCAGCCCACGCGTGTTTGCTGTGGCAATTCGTCCCTTGGCCGACTGGGCGATACGCGAGGCCCCGTCCCGCAGCACTGCTTCGAGCCGGGCGGCATTTTCAACAAGCCCTTCCTCCTCGATGACTTTGATGTTTGCCAACGCCGCGGCGCAGCACACGGTGTTTGCTGAATGCGTGCTGGTCATTGCGCCTGGCGGATAGAGGTCCATCACTTCAGGGCGGCCGATGACCGCAGAAAGAGGCATTCCGCCAGCAATTCCTTTGCCGCACGCGATAAGGTCAGGTACGATGCCCAAGTGCTCGAAGCCAAACCACTTGCCAGTGCGGCCAAAGCCCGCCTGGACTTCGTCCAGCGCGAGCACGATGTTATGCTGATTGCACCACTCGCGCATGCGCGCGGCATACTCCCGTGTCCACATGGAAACATCAACGCCGGGATAGGTCTCGGAAAGCACTAAGCAGACATCCTGAGCATCGACGCTTTGTTCGGCAAGGCTGCTCAGGAAGCGGTCGAAGGAGATATCGCGCTCGCGAAATCCATCGGGGTAAGGAACCTGAACAAAACGCGGGTCAGGATCCAGCCACTCTTTAAGAGCCGCGGAGCCCCCGGCGTACTGTGCGCCCATCGTCCGGCCATGGAACGAATTGTGAAAAGAGACCACACGGCGCTTCCTGGGGCCGCCGTTTCTGCGGCCCCACGTCATGCCCAGCTTAATGCAGCACTCCGTGGCCTCTGCTCCGGTAGTTAGCAGGAAGACTTTGTTCAGCGGCTCCGGTGTGAGCGACACCAGCTTCTGCACCAACTCGATGCGAGGCGCTGAAGGGAAGCAATAGGCATGATAGAGTGCGGCGGCCTGCGCTTGAATCGCAGCCGTGATGCGCGGATGCGCGTGGCCACAGCCGGTGACGAGCACTCCTGAAGAGAAATCGAGAAATCTGTTGCCCCAGGGGTCTATCACGCAAACGCCGTCTCCCTTGGCCCAGAGAATTGGCGGCTGGCCGCTCATCGAGCGCGGTTCGCAGCGCCGCATCTCCTCCAGCATGGGGACCGACTCGGGCACTGGAATCGCGGTTGCAATCCGGCGGTAACGGGTTTCAACCTTTTTCGCATCTTGTGGAACCAACGGAAATTCACGGGCCATGACTATGCTCCTTGTGCATATCGAAAATAGTGAAAAACCAAACTGTCTATTTACGGTTTCGCAACATTTGCATGGGAAAACAACAGCAGCTTCTCCCAGGACAGAAAAGATCCGGCAAGAATCGGAATACGCCGTAATGCACGGCAACGGAATGCTAACCGATTGCGGAAAAGCGAGCAAGCTGAGGCAGGCTGCGTCATTTTTCGCGGTAAGGCGGCCCATCGCGGCGCTCGATTTTCAGCATTTTTCCTGTTATGATCCTGGCACTTATTTTCATTTATTATCTTAAGACGCAGGGCGGGACAGAGCCGCGAAACCCGAAACCCTGAATTGAAAAGGCTCTACTTTTTGCTTTCAGCGCTATCTGCTAAAGGGTGAATATGAAATTGGTTAGAGTCGGCGCGGCGGTGCTTAATCAGACGCCGCTTGACTGGGACGGCAACAAGGAGAGGATTGTCGGCGCTATTCGGCAAGCGCAGAGCGAGGGAGTGTCTGTGCTCTGTCTTCCGGAGCTTTGTCTTACCGGCTATGGTTGTGAAGATGCTTTTCACGGCGCTGATGTTCACCGGCTGGCCCTCCAGGTTCTGCAAGAAATACTTCCTTCGACGCGCGGAATCATTGTTTCCCTTGGGCTGCCGCTGATGTTCAACAGTGCGGTATTCAATACGGCAGTTCTGGCCGTTGACGGCAAGATTGCCGGATTTGCGGCAAAGCGCTTTCTTGCCGGGGACGGTATCCATTATGAGCCGCGATGGTTTAAGCCTTGGCCGGAAGGGATGCTCAGCCGGATATTAATCGGCGGTACCGAATATCCGCTCGGCGATTTATTCTTCGAGTGCGGCGGCATAAGAATCGGATTTGAGATATGCGAAGATGCCTGGGTTGCCAGGCGGCCGGGAAGCGGCCTGTCCTTGCATGCTGTTGACATTATCCTTAATCCCAGTGCAAGTCATTTCGCTTTTCATAAGTTTGAAGTGCGGAAGCGCTTTGTTGTTGAAGGCTCGCGGGCATTCGGCGTCACTTATGTCTACAGCAACTTGCTTGGCAACGAGGGCGGGCGCGTGATTTATGACGGCGGCGCGTTGATTGCCTCGGGCGGCGAACTTGTTGCGCAGGGACCGCGATTTTCTTTCGATGATTTTGCGTTGAGCTGGGCGGATATTGACATTGATGCAACGCGCACGATGCGTGCAAGAACGGGAAGCTTTACCCCTGAACTCGAACCGGCAGCGGAGCAAGTTGCAGTTTCCTTTTCCTTCCCGGAGCTTAGGCCGCAGGCGCGCGAGGTGCGCCGCGCGGCGTGGGAAGAAAGTGCGTCGATTAAAGAGGAGGAACTCGCCCGTGCTGTCGCACTCGGACTTTTTGACTATTTGCGAAAAAGCCGCACTGACGGATTTGTCGTCTCGCTGAGCGGCGGAGCTGATTCATCGGCATGCGTGTGTCTGGTTGCGGTGATGGTGCATCTTGCGCTTGGTGAGCTGGGGCTTGCGCGCCTGCTGCTGAAGCTCCCGAAAAGGATTGAACCGGGTGCGGTTAAATCAGCGCGCGATCTGATGGGCGAGCTTCTCGTGTGTCTGTATCAAGGGACGAAGAACAGTTCTGCCGTTACGCATCAGGCGGCTGAGGCGGTGGCCCGGGGAGTAGGGGCGAAGTTCTGTGCCTTCGCCGTGGATCATCTTGTTGACGGGTATCTTGCTCTGGCTGGCGACCAGCTTAAGCGCGAGCTGACCTGGGAGCGCGATGACGCCGCGCTGCAAAACATTCAGGCGCGAGTGCGCGCTCCTGCGGCCTGGTTGATTGCCAATTTGCGAAATTCACTCTTGCTGGTAACGAGCAACCGCTCGGAGGCGGCAGTCGGTTATGCGACGATGGATGGTGATACCGCTGGGTCGCTCAGTCCGCTTGGCGGGGTTGATAAAGCCTTTTTGCGCCGCTGGAACCAGTGGCTTGAGCGTGACGGTTTAGACGGAAAATTCCGCGTTCCCGAATTATCGTATGTCAATTCGCAACAGCCGACCGCGGAGCTGCGGCCGCCGGAGTATGCGCAGACCGATGAGAAGGATTTGATGCCGTATGAGGTGCTCGATCAAATAGAACGAGCCGCGATACTGGACCGCCAGAGTCCGCTTGAAATTTTCTTGCGTCTTAAGCCCCTGTTCCTACAATATCCTGATGCGGAATTTGCGCTATGGATTGAGCGCTTCTTTACGCTTTGGTGCCGAAACCAGTGGAAACGCGAACGCTACGCACCAAGCTTTCATCTGGACGACGAAAGCTTGGATCCGAAGACATGGTGCCGTTTCCCCATCCTATCAGGCGGCTACAAGCGGGAATTAGCCGAACTGCGGGCGCATATTACGGAGGCGCGCAGGTAGCAGTTTTCCTCGTGCTTCTCCCGGGTGATGATCTCTTGCCCTTGCCGGGCGATTCCTGTTTCTAAATCAGAAAATCATCCGATAAGAACTTCGAACGCCGATCGTGTACGATGCCGTTAATGATGCCTTTATTCGTATTGTTCAGCTTGGCTGCAACCAGCGTGCGGATGGAAAACACGCGAAGTGCATCACTCACCGAAAGCGTGCCCTCGGCGCTGTCTTTTCGTCCGGTAAATGGGAAAGTATCCGGTCCGCGCTGGCACTGGGAGTTCAGATTGAGCCGGCAGACTTGATTGACCAGCGGGTCAACCAGCCGGGCAATCTGTTCTGGGTCTTTGCCAAAAATGCTTGCCTGCTGGCCGTAGCGGGAGTTGACGATGTAGTCGACGGGTTCGCTGATTGCAGTAAAGGGGGTGACCGCGACGACGGGGCCGAACTGTTCTTCTGAAAATAACCGCATCGGCTCATGAACCGGATAAACAACTGCCGGAAAAAAGACAGTCTTGTTGGCCGACCCGCCGTGTTCGTTTACCACCTTTGCGCCGTGCCGCACGGCATCCTGCACGTATGCGGCCATGCGCTCAGCTTTTCCGTCCTCGGGAAGCGGTGTAAGCTTAACCCCGTCTTCCCAGGGCATGCCGATGGGGAGCGCCGAGATGCGCGCACAAAGTTTGGCCAGGAACTCATCGGCGATGCTTTGATGAACAAAAATAATCTTCAACCCCGTGCAGCGCTGGCCGTTGAACGAAAGCGCGCCCAGGGAGCACTCTTCGGCGCTGAGATCCAGATCGGCGTCCGGCAGGACTATTGCCGGATTTTTTGCCGCCATCCCCAGCGCGCAGCGCAGACGGTGCGGCTTGGGGTGTTGCAGTTTGAGCGCATCGGCTGCTTCGGTCGAACCGATAAATGCAAGACAGTCGACCTTGCCAGAACGCATCAGGGGCGGTGTGATATCCCGGCCCGAGCCGTAAAGCGTGTTAATGACGCCCGGCGGAAAGGAATCGCGGAACGCATCGAGCAGCGGCCGCAAAAGCAGCACACCGCACTTTGCCGGCTTGAAGAGCACGGTGTTGCCCATAATCAGAGCAGGAATGAGCGTGGTAAAGGTCTCATTCAGCGGGTAGTTGAACGGTCCCATGCAGAGCACTGTGCCAAGCGGGGCGCGCCGGATTTGCGCAATGATTCCCGAGTCGATGACAAAGCGCGAAGAGTTCCGGTCAAGCTCCTTAAGTGCATCAATAGTGTCTTTGATATACTTAATGGTGCGGTCGAATTCTCCCGCGGCGTCGCCTGAATTCTTGCAGATTTCCCACATCAACAACCGCACGACTTCTTCGCGCTTTTGGCTCATGCGGAAGACAAAGTTCTCAACGCAAGAGATGCGCTCGGCAACTGACATCGTCGGCCACACGCCGCGTCCGTTGTTGTATGCCCGGACAGCGGCGTCAAGAACCCTCAGTGCAGCATCACCGTCGAGGCGCGGGCATTGCCCCAGGAAAAAAGGCTCCGCGGCATTTTGTGTTTGAATGCAGATTGGTGAATAGACATCTTGCATAGGCCCGGTCCATTGCTCGAGCTGACCGTTGACGAGGTATTCGCGTTGGATGAGCGGTTCCTGTATCCGCATTGCGGCGGGAATCTGTTCAGGACGAGGAAAAATTGACGCAAGACGGGAAGGAATATCCATAGCTGAGCTCCTTGTAATGCTGCTTGATGCAGCCGGATAGTATCACAGTTCGGGGCTGCTCTCCTATCTTCCGATTACTCTGCTGGTGCTATTGGTGTCGAATCTGAAGAAGAGTTGCGGAAAGCAAGCCGGGCGGAAGTTCGTGTTGCTTCCGCCCGGCTTTTTTCCTTTTCATACGTCGCATCCGCAGGCGCCGTCAACGTAGGGCATGCCGCAGGCCAGGCACTTGTCTAGCGCTGCCTCTGTGCCGGGCTTTCCGTCGGGATGCTGCGCCACGGGATGTGCGGCAACGTGCGATGTTGTGTCTCGCTTCGGCTGCGGGCAGCCGCGCGGACACTGACCGCTTACCAGATCCGCGTTGCAGCGAGGACAAACATTAAACCTCATGTCCGAACCTCCCTTCAGGAACAGAGGAAACCGGGACTTTCCGCAAACACGCGGAGATTTTACCAGAAAATTCGTTAATAAAAAAGGCAGCTCCGGATTCTGCCTAGACGGGCATATACAAGTTTCGAAAGTTAAGGATGCTGCATTAGAACGCAGCGCGGGGTGAGCGAGTCCGCCACCCCGCGCGTCAATCACCTTCTTGAAACGTTTAAGCCATCACCCGAAGCGGAAGCTTCAAGCGGTAGCAGTGTTCGGCTGGCTCGGTACAGACACCCGCGCAAAAGATGTCTCCGTTGTCAGCCACAGCTTCCACTTCCTCAAGCCTCCATCCAGGAGCTTCGACGATGGAAAAAGAGTAGCCCTCTCGGCATTCTTCCAGAAGAAATACGCCATGTTCGACTACCTTCCGGTTTCCTGGTTCATGCCGGGCATACGAGCCGCTGACACAGCGCCCGCTTGGCGACATCGCTTCAATCCATAACGACATATCGGGAGCATCGAGCAGAAGCAATTCCTTCGCCCGCGCAGGCCGGCCGATAAAACAGATTGTTTGTGACGAAGCTTTAGTGCTGCGCGCTGCTTCATCACCGGAAGCGGAGCCTTGTTCCTGATGAATCGAGCAGCGGCCCCAGAAGGAACCGTCTTTTGCTGTTCCCACAATTTGGGGTGATGCGCCGAAAATGCTCATGGGCAGGATGCAGGAGCTTCTCCCGTCAAAGACCCCGAAGCGGATAAGTCCCGGCTCGGGCGGCTCATGACGTGTGGCGAAAATAAACTCCCGCGTTCCGTATGGCCACAGCCAAAGCGTGCTCATGTGCGGCGGGAGATAGCGCACCCGCCAGCTTCCGTCGGCTGCTTGTTCCCATACGCACCAGCAAGTGTTTTCCTCGTCCCGCTCCTCCATGTATTTCTCGGGAAGGATGTCCGAAAGAAGCGGTTCGTCTGCGTCAAAAGGGTCCTCTGATTCTTGCGGTAAGGCCGCTTGGTGTAAATCCTCCGGCGTCTCTTTCGCAGCATCAGTGGTCGTTTGCACAACTGCTGCTGCTTCATCTTCGGGAACTTCCATCTCGAGTGGTTCCTCCTCCGCAGTGCCAGCAGATACCTTTTCCTGTTTCCGGCGCCGCCCGCGAAACATGCGGCGCAGCATTGCAAGGATTCCCCGCCGTTTCTGCTCCGTGGCTGGGGGTTCATTGCCGCTCAAAGGGCACTCCAGGCAGGGCAGAACAAGACGCGGCATGATCACCGGCCGGAACGCCCAGCCGAAGATGCGACCGTCTGGACAGATGGCCATTGGCGTATGATTGTGCGGCCAGTTTTCCCGGTGGCCAAAATCGCGTTGATATTCAGGCGGGAGCACCACTGGTGCATCATCGCCCGGACGAAAAACAAACGGACGCCGTGAGCCTTCGAAGTCTGACGAGTCGAGTTCCGCGCGCCCGACAAATGTGCCATTGTCGTAAAGTCCGATCGCGCGCGGCCAACTCCAACAGATATCCTGGGGAACGAAAGTCTCTTCTCCAGGATGCTCCAAATCGATGATCGAAAACACTGCGCGATCATTCATTGGCCCGGAATAGCGCAGCGCTGCCCAGCGCCCGTTGGGCGAGACGGCGCTAATGCGTTCCATCACAAGAGGGTTTGTGCGCACTGCTGGATCAACCCTTGTTGACACGGCAAGCACCTTCGCCCTAAGGTTTCTCACCTTCGGCGGCCGGACATCGGCATCGACCAGGGAAAGCGTAATCATCGGTCGGTCCTTTCCTGTTTCTCAGCAAACCGTTGACTGCAAAACCTTTTTGCAGCATCCCGGAGAGACGTTCCTCCCTCGGGGATGCTCCTCTTTCATTTCTTCCCCTGTCGAGCCGTATGCAGGACTATGTCTCCGGAGGAGCGCGAGGGGTGATGAGAAACGGACGAGAAATGCCAAGCAGGCCGCGCCCCGACTTAGCGGCTCCGATGCAATATTTCTCTGGATTTAAAGACATGGAATGCTCTTGCCCGCCGATGGATCGGGACGGCAAATGACCGCTGAGATTGACGTACAAGAGCAATGGGGAGGCTGGGCTCACCCAAATATGGCCTCAGCCTAGCACAAGGTTCCGCGGTATGGAATAGGGCATGCGGTCAGTCTTGACTGGCAGGCTGCAGCGCAAACAGTATGTCTGGACGGGTTTCTAAAGAAAGGCCATTGAATAAGCGCTGTTCTTCGCCAGTGCGAATAAATGTCCGCATGTTATCGAGAAAAAGCAAGGCAACAAGGTATTCCTTCGCTTGGGTTTCCGCATCAATATCATCTTTGCCGGGAAGCGGTGAGAAGTAAGTGAAACCGCCTGTTTCATCCTGAAGGCAGCGTAATTTTTGCAGATGCAGAAGGCGATCTTCGGCGCTGTCGTCCGGAGAAAAACGCATTGTGCAAAGAGACTGCCGCCCGAGAAAGTGCAGGCGCCGGCAATAGGTAAGCCACTTCTCGGCAGCCGAGCCTTCAGCGGCGGGCGAAAGCATTTCGCCGCCAGAACTGCCCACAACAACTCCTTCCCGAACTACTCTGTTGACTGCGTCTTCAAAGGACATGCCGTGGCGGTCTGCAAGCTGGATTAGCGCAGGTATGGAAAATGCTTGAAGCGAAGCGCTGCATTTGCCGCGCAATGCCGCGATCAGTTTTTCGTAGCGGTAGATTGGCGATAGCTGGCCGGAACTGCTGCGCAGTGAAAGATACAGCCGGGTATTTTGATTTTTTTGTGTACATTCTGTTACGGCCTCGATGGCGGCTTGTTCGTCCTCCAGCTCTTGTAAAACTACCGACAGAGTCTGTGGATGGCGGGCCCGGTATGCGTCTGCTGCTGCGGCATCCAACTGCGCAAGCCCGGCGCAATTGAGCAGCACTAACGCATCTTGTGCCGCTAAACGATGTCCGGCAGCGAGGCCTTCGAGAATCTGCTCCGTCGACGGTTCTTTTCTCTGCGCGGGAATGCCGGCAAGCAGGGTTTTTCGCGCGCCGTCGTAATGTGTTTCAGGAAGCAGGTTTAATTTATGCGCCCGCCGCAAAAACTCCGCCAACCCTTCTTGCAGGTAGTAATCAAGGTAATAACGCCGGTTTCCGCCGACAAACTCCGCGGCTTCCTCTGGTGTTGTGCCATAGTAGGCGGCATGTTGGATCGCCATTTCCCGTGCCGCCTTTGCTCCGCGATGAAATTGCTGGTTGATCAGGCGCAGCTTCGATGCTTCGATTGTGCCGGGGCGGGCTGCCCAAACGAGAAAGACAAAGGGTAAATTGGTATGCTTAAACCATGCTGTGCCCAAGTCCTCGGCCGCCCGATACTCCCGGCGGATCATTCCCGGAAGTTCGTGAAGCGCAAGAACAGCTTCGTCAGGTCCGAGCGGGCGGAACGGTTCCAGCTCTTCGTG
>JAKPSH010000169.1 GCA_029555385.1 Pseudomonadota bacterium | reverse complement strand
AGCGGTTCGAGTAATTGGGAGTTCTTGACCAGATGTAACGGAATCGTTGCCCGGTCGATGAATGGAAGCGTCAGGAAGAAATCCCAATTCTTCATTTCGCGTTCGCGAATGGGCGGCTGAGGTACCATCATCAACGCCTTGTGGCTGGGGTCGGTTTTATCCTTCCCAGGGCAGTTCTGCGCACACATGCCGCAGCCCGTACAGTCTTCTGGGGCTACTTGCACCGTCCAAGAATAGCCTTCCATCCAAGGGCGGCTTTTCGAAGCCGTCGACTTGAATTCTTCAGGGGCATTTTCGAGCAGTTCGTTCTTATACAATTTCACTCGAATAGCGGCATGCGGGCAAACAAAGGAGCAGCGCCCACACTGGATGCACAATTCAGGGGTCCAGTTGGGGATCTCCAAGGCAATGTTGCGTTTCTCCCACTTAGTTGTGCCCGTTGGGTAAGTGCCGTCATTAGGCAACTTGCTCACAGGGAGCTCATCGCCACGCCGGTCGATCATCGCGCCTAAGACTTCACGCACAAACTCTGGGGCTTCTTCGGGGACCGGGCTGCGCCGTTGCTTGGTGCTGGTGACCTTATCTGGTACGGTGACTTTGTGCAGGTTCGCTAAGGCATTATCCACCGCCTCGAAGTTCTTCCGCACCACCGCTTCGCCGCGTTTGCCATAGGTTTTTTCAATGGAATGCTTGATTTGCGCGATGGCTTCCTCGCGGGGCAAAATGCCGCTGATAGCGAAGAAACAAGTCTGCATAATCGTGTTGATGCGATTGCCCATGCCGGCTTTATCGGCAACGTCATAAGCATCGATAACATAGAAGTTAATCTGCTTGTTGATCAGATCGCGCTGCATCTCCACCGGCAATGTATCCCAAACCTCTTCCGGTCCGTAAATAGTATTGAGCAAGAAGGTTGCTCCCTTGCGGGCATACTTGAGCATATCGAAACGATCTACAAAACTCATTTGGTGGCAGCCGATAAAGTTAGCTTCGCCTTCGTGGATTAAGTAAGGTGCATGAATGGGTTTAGGCCCAAAGCGTAAGTGCGAAACAGTCACAGCTCCAGATTTCTTGGAGTCATACTCAAAGTAACCCTGAGCATAATTGTCGGTTTCGTCCCCGATGATCTTGATGGAATTCTTATTGGCGCCCACAGTACCATCGGAACCAAGTCCAAAGAACATAGCTTGCACCACGTCTTTATCCAGAACTTCGAAGGTGGGGTCCCACTCCAAACTCAAGTTGGAGAGGTCATCGATAATGCCAATGGTAAATTCGGTTTTTGGCTGCTCTTTTTTGAGCTCATCAAAGACTGCCTTAGCCATAGAGGGAGTGAATTCTTTGGAGGAAAGACCGTAGCGCCCGCCTGTGATAATTGGCATGCTCGTGAAGGGTGCCGAACCTTCCGCCAAAGCCATTTTCACAGCGTTGACCACGTCTTTATACAGCGGCTCGCCCATCGCGCCATTTTCTTTTGTGCGGTCTAAAACCGCAATTTTCTTCACGGTGGGCGGCAGCACAGCCATCAAGTGCTTGGTGGAGAACGGACGGTAAAGGCGGACGGTTACAACGCCAACTTTCTCGCCGCGTTTGGTCAGGACTTCGGCAACTTCCCGCGCAGTTTCAGCACCAGACGCCATCACCACAATCACACGGTCCGCATCCGGCGCTCCGGCGTATTCCATAATGTGATAGTTGCGGCCAGTGAGTTCCCCAAACTTGCGCATTTCCTCTTCGACAATGCCAACTGTTTTCTCATAAAAGGGGTTCACCGTTTCACGGCCCTGGAAGTACACATCCGGGTTTTGCGAAGTGCCACGGAGGACCGGCGCATCTGGGTTCAAGGCGCGATTGCGGTGTTCAAAGACCAGTTGGTCATCGATCATTGCCCGCAGGACTTCGTCGCTGATCCGTTCGATTTT
>JAKPSH010000155.1 GCA_029555385.1 Pseudomonadota bacterium | reverse complement strand
GCACTGGCGGCGCGCTCCGGCGCGGTTCATAGGCCGGTTTCGATGCACTAAGCAGTTCTCGCGCGCCATCATCTGCACCAAGCGAACGTTCAGCTTCAGCAAAAACCTGCGCTGTTTCGGTGCTAAGGCTGAATTCCGACTCGATAAAGCCGCGATAAGATTGGACCAGTTGCAGCAGAGCGTGACGAGTCTTCTGTACGGCTTCTCTCTCCCCGGGCGCAAGCTTAAGAATGTCATTGAGGCGCGCCGCATCTGCCGCAATCTGGCGGATATCCCGCTGCAGGGTTAGATTCGGTCCGCCCGGAACGCTTTCTCCGCCCCAGATAACCCAGCTCCCGTCATACTGCGCGGGCTTAATACGCTGCACGGCGAGTTCATAAGTCAGCGATGCCGCCTGCCGCACCAAAGCGGGAGCAGCTTTGAGAGCACGGGAGCCGGATGCCGATGCTGCCGTATTTTCCAGAATCTCTCTCGCCTGGAGAAAGTCTTCGGGCCGCCATTGCTGCCGTCCGGCAAATGCTCTTAGCTGTGCTGCCAGGTCCGCATCAGCCTGTGGACCCGCCTGCGGCGCGGCACTATCCGGAGTCTCTCCCGCACGTCCCAATGCTTTATCCACCCACCAGGAAAAAGCAGGGCCTGACGGCGCTGCTTGTCCCAGTTCGTGCATTACATGCATCATGCGCTGACTGCCGGGGAGATGCGGCTGTTCAATAATCTGCACCAGCGCATCGGCAAGATGACTCATTAAATACCGGGCTGTCTCAGCCTGATCTTCGCCGCTGCTTTTCCCGGTGTAGGCGCCCACCGCGCTACTCAGCACGGAACCGCTGCTTCGCTTCTGCAGTGCAAGTAAATCTGCCGGGGATATCTGCGGCGGCGTGTAGCGCGCTTGTCCGCTCACGACCTGCGTGAAGGTTCGATCGTCACTGTTGAAATGCCGCTGAACATCAGTCTGCCCGCGCTTCGTCCCGTCGGCGTGATGAAAAATTTCATGATGGAGCGTAAGCGGAAGCTGTTCATTCGAGTAGTAGGCGGCACAAATACCATCCTGGCCGTTCCAGCAGCCGTAATAAAGGAAGCCGCCGTAATCAGAGCTGTATTGATGGTAGCCGTCGTTAGTCTCCGACACGCAAGCATCAAAAATACCAATAGTCTTTAGTCCGATGCCGTCCAAATACCCGGGCGGATACATCCGGACCTCGCGCAGCGCGATCTGTGCTGCACGCACGCGGTTTTCCAGGACCAGCGGTGGAAGCTTCTCGAAGTAGCCCTGTCCCGGCAGTCCGGCTTTGTTAAAAACAAGTTCGGCCCCGGAGTACCGCCGAAATGCATCTTGCAGGGCTTGGAGCTGGTTCTCCCGCAAAATATTTGACTGCTCCGCACAAGCAGAAACACTCTGCTGGGCATCGCGCCGTTGGGCGGACGGCAGCTTGACTTCAATGCACCGTCGGGGCAAAATCGCGTCAGCTTCAGCCGCCGCGGCGCGAAGCATATAGCATTTTTTCAGCTCAGTAATCTCGCTGCGATTCAGGCCTGCTTCAATGAGCAGGCGCCGGATATTCTTCCATTCCATACGAACCGGTGACAGCAAGTTCTCGCTTTTCGGGGATAAAGACATAAAAAAACCTCCGGCAAGTGTAATCTGCTGCGGCACAGTGTCTAGAGCACGATGCACGGCGCACGATCAGCCTCTATGCCTTTACTGACATCTCCATCCGCAAAGCAAAATTTGGGGTAACCTTGATACGTTTTTCGCTGCCAATGATCTTATACGGATTCTGTGCAGCCGATTGACTTATGCTGGCGAGGTCTTATCCCGAAATCAATTGACACCTGAGTTAGGATGTCGATTAACAGAGGGACCATGAAAAGCAAGCCGTCGCGGCACTGGTACACCGGTGCTGGTGCGTCGCGCCCCGGGCATCAGTCAGGATCTTTAACCGCTCATGCCGCCTTCAATTAGCACTTGCTTAACGCCATGGTCGCTACTACTTTAAGCCCATTAAGGCACCAAATTCCCTGCTTTCTTTAGTATCGGCAAAACAAATCTGCGGCTCCGTATAACTATGGAGAGCATACAAGAAAAATATTACAACCGTCTTTTTACTCGAGAGACAAAACGATGTATCGGCTTACCTGGGCTGCCCTGGTTCTTTTGCTGGCTTCTTGCTCATCTGGAGGTTCTGCAAAGTTCTCCAATGCACCAAAGCAAGACAAGGCGCCGGCCAATGGGCTGCTTGCGCACTGTACCGAGGTTGCGTCCGAATCAAGCTACTGCACGGCATTGGTTTCCGACACCATGTCCAGACCGGCTTTGATCGGCCTCGACAGCGGCCGGGTCTGCTTGGCCGATCAGCAGTTTCAGTATGATCTTTCGCACAGTTCGTCCCTTGCTCTGGACGGTGATGCACTCTATACCTGCAGGTGCTCGGAGAATATCACTCAAATCAATCTCACAACCGGCCGTCGGCTTGATATATTCGTCGGGTGTACAGGCATCGCCGTCGACGATGGCCAACCGATTGTCTATCATCCGCAAGACTCGGAGCAGCAGCTTAGGCGTTACGACTCTTTTGACGCCCTAATTGGGGGACTTCCTCCGCAGGTCCTGCCCGGCGGACTGCCGGTGGAGTCAATCGCTGCGCACAAAGGCGTGCTTTACGGAGCTTGGCATAGTGCAGATCGCATCCAAAGGCTGCCCATTGGCCAAGATGTTCCGGGCGAAATCGTCCTCGAGAATTATGACGACTGGATCCGCGGCTTGGACGTGCTGGAAAACGGAACTCTGGTGGTTGTGAAAGGAATTGCTGGGCAAGAACTCGCCTTTTTTGATGCCGCGACCGGAAGGCATCTACGCGACCTTCCGCTGGCGTTAGACCCGAGGTATGTGGTCGCGGGCATTCAGTGCGCATCCAACTGAGCAGGAGAACGTCTATTTCGCGCACCGGATCGATCCCAAAACGAGCAGCCGGTATAGCCACGGAGGCCGACGGAGTGCCCCGAAAAACAGCATCCGCAGGCACTTTTATGATTGCCTACAGCTCAATTAAGCTCTCGCCTTCCTTTTATTTTTCAAAAGTACGCCCAGGACGACTCGAACGTCCGACCTGCTGATTAGAAGTCAGCTGCTCTATCCACCTGAGCTATGGGCGCACGAAGGAAAAGCCGCCGACATTGTAGCCTTAAATAGCTGAAGAGCAAGCGGCTTAATTTAACACCATAAAGTGAGGAAATTGGACTATTTTGTCTAATTCGCAGGCAGCGCTCAAGCTGAAACGCAATTTTTCTGTTCTGCAACAGCAGCGCGAGAACGCGCTGGGCTCCAGTGCCGCCCTTATTTGCTCAGTGGTTACAAAGGGCTAAAACCGCACTTGCGGCAAATAACGCATAGATCAGTGCCGCCGAAATCTTCGCCTGGTCAATCTCGGTAAAATTTCAAGTTTCCGGACAGGAAGTAGCGCTTGCTTTGGCTTTCTTGCATCCTATATGGTGGCGTTGCTCAAAAGGAGACAGATAATAATGAGTCCATCTGATTACGCGAAAGACCCCATCGCTGATCTTGTTCAGCATGAAAATAAAGCACTTGATGCGATTTTTTCGCCGCGCTCGGTTGCTGTTATCGGCGCATCCGAAAAGCCGGGCAGCGTTGGCCGCACAGTCCTCTGGAATTTGATCATCAATCCATTTGGCGGAGTCGTCTATCCCGTCAACCCGAATCGCCCTAGCGTGATGGGCATCAAAGCCTACCCGACGGTTGCTGATGTTCCTGATCAAATCGACCTCGCCGTTGTCGTCACCCCAGCCAAAGCGATTCCCGCCCTAATCAGCGAGTGCGCTGATGTCGGCGTAAAAGGAGCAATTGTAATCTCTGCCGGTTTTAAGGAACTAGGCGCACCGGGAATCGCTCTGGAAGAGGAGATTCTGCGCCACGCCCAGCGCGGGCGGATGCGCATCGTCGGACCAAACTGCTTGGGCGTAATGAATCCAATCACCGGATTAAACGCCACTTTCGCGGGGACAATGGCCCGCCCCGGCAACGTCGCGTTTATCAGCCAAAGCGGTGCTCTCTGCACGGCGATTTTGGATTGGAGCATTCGTGAACAGGTCGGCTTCAGCTCCTTTGTCTCCATCGGCTCCATGCTTGATGTAGATTGGGGCGATCTCATCGCTTATCTTGGCCACGATGAAAGCACTCAAAGTATTGTCATGTATATGGAAAGCATTGGGTCGGCGAGCTCGTTTTTGTCTGCCGCTCGTGAGGTTGCACTTTCCAAACCAATCATCGTGATTAAAGCCGGACGCACGGCAGCCGCGGCAAAAGCGGCGGCTTCACACACCGGCTCGCTGACGGGAAGCGATGATGTCCTCGATGCGGCGTTTCGCCGGGCCGGCGTCCTGCGCGTAGAGTCGATTGAAGAGCTGTTCGACATGGCCGAAGTTTTGGGCAAGCAGCCGCGCCCCAAGGGACCCCGGTTGTCGATCCTCACTAACGCCGGGGGCCCGGGCGTGCTCGCGACAGACGCACTTATTACGAGCGGCGGCCAACTCGCTGAAATTGATCCGGCAACCTTTTCTGCACTTAATAACTTGCTTCCGCCGCACTGGAGCCGGAATAACCCGATTGATATTCTGGGAGACGCTGGTCCTGAACGCTACGCAAAAGCGCTGGAGGCCGTAGGCAAAGATCCGAATACTGACGGCCTGCTGGTCATTCTGACTCCTCAGGACATGACTGACGCCACGCAAACAGCGGAACATCTGAAACCTTATGCCAGTCACCCGGATAAACCGCTGCTCGCGAGCTGGATGGGCGGTCCGGATGTCGAGGAAGGGGTCGACATATTAAATAAGGCCGGCATTCCGACATATGCATACCCCGATCTGGCCGCACGCGCTTTCACGTATATGTGCCAGTACAGTGAAAACTTAAAGTCACTCTATCAGACTCCGCTGGCCGAGGCGCTGGAAGCAAGCGATAAACATCCCGATCGGTCGCTTGCTGCCGAAATAATCAACCGCGCCGTGAGCGAAGATCGCGCAATCCTCACTGAAGCGGAATCAAAACAACTGCTTAGTGCCTATGGCATTCCGACGGTCGAAACTCGCGTAGCAAAGACCATGGAAGAAGCGGCTGATTTCGCCGATGCCATTGGATATCCGGTGGTACTCAAGCTCTATTCGCAGACGATTACGCACAAGACTGATGTCGGCGGCGTGCAGCTCGATTTGGGCGGACGGACGGCAGTTAAGCAGGCTTACGAATTTATCCAGAAGTCCGTAGCAAAGAGCGTAGGCAAGGAGCATTTTGACGGCGTCACGGTACAGCCGATGCTCGAGCTGAAGGACGGCTACGAACTAATTGTCGGCGCCTCGCTGGACCCGCAGTTCGGCCCGGTAATGCTTTTCGGGCTGGGCGGCCAACTGGTCGAAGTGTTTAAGGACAGCGCACTGGGCCTGCCGCCGTTGAATGCGACGCTTGCGCGGCAGATGATGTCGCAAACTAAAATCTTTCATGCGCTTCACGGCGTGCGCGGCAGAAAGCCGATCAACCTTGATGAGCTGGAGAAAATTCTGCTTCGCTTCAGCCAGCTAATATGCGAACAGCGGCGAATCAAAGAGAGCGACATTAACCCGCTGTTTGCCAGTCCGGAGCACTTGCTCGCACTTGATGCCCGGTTCGTGCTTCATCCAAAAGAAGTCACAGACGATGAACTGCCGCGCCCGGCCATTCGTCCTTATCCGATCCAATACTGTTCGGAATGCACAATCACCGGAAACGTGAAAGTCACAATTAGACCGATCCGGCCCGAAGATGAACCAGCGCTGGTCAAGTTTCACGAAACGCTCTCCTACCGCACGGTCTATATGCGCTTTGGCCACGATTTTCATTTCGCCGAACGGACCACGCATGAGCGCCTGGCACGCGTTTGTTTTGTTGATTACGATCGCCAAATGTATCTGGTCGCGTGTGTGCGAGACCCCGTGAGCAGCGCCGAACAAATAGTTGCCGTCGGACGCTTGAGCCGGATTCGCGGCACTAAAGAAGCAATTGCCGCAATGATCGTGGCCGATGCCTATCAGAACCGCGGTTTGGGGAGCAAACTCGCGGAAACTCTGCGCGGCATCGCGCAAAACGAGAAACTGGAACGTATTTACGCGCGAGTACTCCAGGAAAACCAATATATGCTCCAGCTCTGCAAAAGCGTTGGTTTTGAGCTCAAGCCTGAGGAAGGCGGCCGGTTTATACTGGGCGAACTTAAGGTCCAGTAACCGGCTGATTATCGAGCCAGCTTGCGTAGCGATCGATCCACGGCAGAACATTTTGACGGGCGACTTCCATTCCGCCGTAGTTCAGGCTCGGTCCATCGTGATATAGGCCATAAGCTAGTGTGTAGATCTGCGCCTCATTGGCTTGGCTATTCTTTACCGCAGCCTGTTTCAGGCACGACCTCAAGTAACTAATCATCGCCGATACATTGCTTTGCAGATCGAACCGCTTGGATTCTTTGATGCCATAAGCGCTGCCTGTTGCATCTATAAACTGCCCCAGGCCCGCTGCGGAACTGGTTCTTGCCGCAGCATCCGGATTAAAACCCGACTCGGTGCGGGCAACCGCAAGCAAGAACGCTATTTGACGTGTGTTCAAACCAGCGCGCGCTCCATTGCGCACAAGCTCAGCAACAACTTGGCGCTGCCCGGCGGCATCAATATCCCCCCAGTTGCGTGAGCGCCCCGCAATGCGCCGGGGCGAAGCGTCAATTGGCTCGAAATAATGCGAATGAGTAGCGGCGTTACCGCCAGAGCTTATTGCACGGGAACGGATCAGGAGCCCTGCCGGAACAGGAAATTGCTGCGCATAACGTCCGTTTTCGATTTCGTTCATAGATCATCCCCCTTTAGCGGATTAACTTCCGGCTGCGCCAAAAAGCAAATTGCTCTAAATTTATGCATCTGCAATTTGATTATCGCAGGCGCGTGGGGTTTTGTTGCCGGTCGTTCGAGATGTTTTTCAGGATTGGCGCATCTTTTTTAAAGCGAAAATAGACGCAGAGACAGCACTCCGGTGCGTAGAGGACTTACTTGTCTATCAAAGAGCCGCTCATCTTATGGCAACTTGCGTTGTTGTTTGAGGATTTCACCGATGACTCCGGGCAACACTCTAATCACCGTATGCGGCAGTTTTTTGCCGTCGACAACCAGCGTTGGCGTACCGGTAATGCGAAGTTCACCGGCTAATTGAATGTCGGCTTGAATCCGGGACATCGTTTGCGGGGCAATCATGCACCGATCAAAGCGGGGAATGTTCAGTCCGAGCTTAATCGGCAGCTCGAGCAGAGTTTGCAAGTTCCAATCTAAAAACGGATCGAGCTCAATCAGCGCCTCATGCATCCTGCGAAAATCTTCCACCCCCTGTTCTTCAGCACATCTAGCCATCAACGACGCCCGGCACGCAAACTCATGATAGTCCTTCTTCATTGCACTGTTGCAGGACTTGTCAAGCGGAAAATGTTTGATCACCACTCGCACCTCATCAGGCCGCTCTTTGACCAGGCGTTTGAGCTCTCGCGACATCGTGCGGCAGACCGGACATTGGTAATCACTGAAATCCACTATAGTCAGCGGCGCATCGGCTGCACCAAAATAAGAATCGCGCTCCTCCGGCGAACCACCGACATTAACGGGCACTTCCCGCGCCAACTCGCGTGACCATTGCTCTAAAATGAGCTTAATGCTCTCGGAATTATAATGCTGCCGGTCCCGCGGCTCAAAGTAGTAGTCAACGAGCAGAGGTGGCAAAAGATAAGTTCCTAGCGCCATCACTAAGATCCATAACCAGACAATCAGTACACGCAGAACTTTTCTCTCTCCATCTTTGAGCCAAGGCCCGGCAAAGATGAAGCACCAGACAAGGTGATGTATACCGGCAAATAGTGCGCGGTGCGCTGGTCTCGTCCTGTACTGCGCCCGCCATGCTGCGATAAATAGCGCCGCACCAGCAACATAGAGCAGTGAGCAAAACAAGCAGACATAATGCAAGAAATACATAGAAACAAAGGCAAACCAAGCACATGCAGCAAGCCCTGCCGAACTAAAAGCGAAAATACCATCCTCAAAAGCCCGCACGTCGTCTTTCGCTTCATCCCCGGGCTTCGCTGAAAATAGCAAAAGATAGCTCAAGAAAACCAAATAATAGAACAACCCCCAGCTTGCCACCGGCACCCCGAGCAGCACGGCGTATGGGCTTTTTGCCACCTCATCGCAGTTTAGAGTCCCGCCAATATTGCAGAGCGACGGCTGGCGCTGAAAGCCCAAAGTCACAGAAACATGATGAGACACGAGATAGAGAGAATCAGCCAGGCCAATAACCGCGATGAGCAGCGCCTGCGCCCTCGTCCTTGTCCTTGTCCTTGTCCTTGTCCTTGTCTTTTGATGAGCATCCACCGGATTCTCTCCGCAAAAAGTGCTGCTTCTTGAACTAAAACAATAAAACCCTTATCCTTCAGGCTTATTGCTAATTGTTTGTCCGCGTCGCACAGAGTACTCTTACACAATACAGTAACGTTAGAATAGCTGAAAATACACTCTTTATGTCACGAACTTTGCAGTCTGTATTGGTCTTTTTCTGTTACGTTGCGATCATCCTCTGCGTTGCTGTGTACTCCGGCAGGACAGGGCAGAAGACTCTTTATGATCGATATTTAATCAAACCAGAGGGAGCGATTATCCAGGTAGCAGACATTGAGCGCTCTGTATCGTTTTACAACACGGTGCTTGATTTTCCGCTTGCCGATAGCCGCGACAGTCAGACCACGCGCAGCTTTGTTTTACCCGGGCCGCGAAGACTAATCTTAGAAGCTGTACCGGCCCGACAATCAGACACGGACAATCAAACGGACTCTCGCAATTTGCCGCGTTCTGCGGCTGTTCTAATCCGGGTACGCAATGGCTTCGAAAAACTGCACAAGGAGTACGCCAGCCGCCTCGGCAGGCCGGCGCAGCCCATTACAAACACAAGTTACTGGGACGATATGCAGCCGGACTCGATCTCCGAAGTTTTTCACGGCGAATGGGGTATTCAATTCGCGGTCAGGGACCCGGACGGAAACATGATTGTATTTTACCGCCCGCGAAGACTTCTTTTCGAAAAAGCTTCTTCATCAAAATAGCTGCGCGAAACGAAAAAGAAACGAGGAAAGGCTCGGCGGTTAACACGTCCAGTATGCGCTGGCAAACGTCACATTGCAGTCATTTTCTTTGTCAATTGCCTGACGATAATCAAGCACCTTACCCTCCGGCGTCCATCCGGCGCACTTCATTATGGCGAGCATGGTATAAAGCGCCGGATAGCCGCACACACGCCGCCGATCCTGATCGTCCATAATGTGAGAAATCAATCCCGCCTCGTCCGATCTGCACAATAACGCAAGCAGTTCTTTGTCGCGGCCGGCAATGATACGCAGATCCTCATCCGTCGTCTGCTGGATATCGCCAAAGTGACGTCCGGTATGCGCCAAGTCCACGCTGGCTATCAGCAGCACTCGCCGGTGCGACGCTGCCGCGTCAAGAATCGTCTGTGCTGCGGCCCACACAAAAGCGCCGACCCGCTCGTCGTCAACCGGCTGCACTCGCGCTTGCACGAAATGATGAAACGATCCGACTAAAACAGGAACGATATGTGGCAGTTTCTCAGCGGCAAAACGGTGCAGTAAGAAAGGAAGCTGCAGCTCGATAGAATGTTCCTGGCGATGCAGCAGCTCATCACGAAAAGAATCGCCCTCCCCGTATCTTTGCGCAACCGCGTCAACAACATCGCATGCACAGCGCAGCACACCGGTAGGCAGGGCAAAGTCCTTGCGTGCCAGATGGAAGGGAGTGCTGCCGCCGGCATGCGCCGTACCGAAGATAAAAACAATATCCGGCAGCGCCGCCGCTTCCAGCGCACGATAGGCTGCCGCGTAGGCCTGCCAACCGCGAGCGTAATCAATATGCGGACTGACAATAGCTTTAATCCGGCCTTGCGCTTCTGCTTCCACGGCAGGACATGCGGCTTCGTGCAGGAATTGTTCAATCAGTTTGGTCAGCCGCACCGGATCATCCGGATACCCGCGGCCCGCCAAAGCCGGCGGCCGCAACGACTCCTTATTATAGTTTTTTCGTAATTCATCAAACACCTGCTGAGTTTCCGCATCGTCAAGATAGCGCAGTTCTTTCAGGCCGCGGACAATCCCGCAAAGCAATGTCTCCGTCAGTCCCCAGGACGCGTGCTCGACGAGAATTGAGCGGATACTGCGGCTCCCGTCAAAAAGCGAAAGCAACGGGCCCAGCTCGGCGGGAACTGCCGCAACACGCTCAGCCAAGCCAAAGGGATCACGAAGAACAAGGCAACTGATATTTTGAATGTTTACATTCTGCACATCCAGCGGCCAGCGCAGTTTTGGGCAATAGTCAAGACCAATCACTACCTCTGCCCCGCCTCGGAAAAAGTATACAGTATCTTGTGCGGCTTGCCGCCACGCTCGATGGTAATGGACGAGTTTCGTCTGGCATTTAATTGATCAAATACAGCAACTATATCACTTGGGTTTTTCACATGCTTTGTCCCGACAGCCGTGACAAGATCTCCTTGGCGCAGTGCCAAAAGTGAAAAAGGTGACCGTGCATCAAGCTGCTTGATCCGGTAGCCCGTCGGCTTGCCTTGATTATCCAATTCTGTCTTCCCTTGGAGCGGCATCTGGCCAGCCGCACCTAGTGCTCCCAGAAAATCCTTGATTTGCTGCGGCGTAAGCTCGACCCGGTGCACCAGCTCTTCAGCATGATTGTCCACTGCCTGGCCGCCGGAACTAACGGTAACACGATAATGCCTTTCTCCGCCGCCCGGACGTTCAATCACTGCGTGCTGGGCGGACGAGGAACAGCCAAAGACAAAACACAACGCACTAGCCGCCAGCCAATATTTGGGTGTTTTTCCAATTCGCATCACGCTCACCTCGTTGCCTATTCACCCCTATTTTTGCCCAAGCGAAAATGCGTCACTTCCTGACACGGCCAGCATTATGTCCCCCAGCGTCACAGTCGATACGTCCCCGTCGTCCCGGACCTTTGTCTTCAATTCCACGCGGTACTTGCCAGGCGGCACTTCTTTGAACATAACCCGACCATGACGATCGCTGAGCAGCGCAGCGACCCGGCGGTTGTCTTCATCATGGCTCAGCGTCACAAGATAATCATCCACTGTGTCAGTGAAAGTTTTGAGATGCACCAGCACGTCTGCAGTTTGCCCTTCAGGCAACTCCAGTCTTCTGGCCTCAGCAAGATCGGGACTGCCCACCTCGATCACCTGCGCAAGCACAACCACCGGGCATAAGAGCACCGCGGCCGCATAAAAAATCACTGAAATAAGCTGAATCCGAGCCATGGCAATTTATAACACTTGACTGCATGGGTCAGATTACTATCTTCGTTTGCGCTTTACAATATTTTACTCCAGCGCAGCACAGCCCGGCGCTGGAACAAGATCAGAGCCAGGCTGGCGCTATGGCCAGCAGGAAGCGGGCGCTACGGCGAAGGACATGATGGCTCAGTTCTTCAGCGTTAATGACCTGAAAATCACAGAGCAAGAACAGCCCAATCATCAACGCGCTTACGGCAAGGACAAGAATTTGTAGATCCGGCAAGGCACATTTCCTTTGGCGGCTATTTTGCCCAAATGGTTCACCACGTCCGAACAAACCTACTGGACTGCCGGAGGTCTTCTGCGCGCTTTGCCGACCCGGCTCATCGCCCGGACCGGCAGTTTCGAGTCCTAATGGAATAACAGCGGAATGGGCCAATGCCGCAGAAGAGCGCACAAGTGCGGCCATCATTTCCTGCGCGCTTTGAAAACGCTTTTGTGGATTTCGTTCGATAGCTTTCATGACAAATGCGCTGAGCTCGGCCGGACAATCCTTGCGCAGCTCCTGCGGGGAAAGCGGATCTTTTGTGATGCGCTGCGAAAGTGACTCAACAACATTGTTCCCGTGTGAGTAAGGATACTTGCCAGTAATCAGCTCATAAGCAATAAGGCCGAGCGCATAGATGTCCGAGCGTTCATCGACTTTACCCGCAAGCACATACTCCGGACTGACATAGTCGACAGCACCCAGGATATTTCCATATTCCGTCAAAGGCCTCCCGGATTTGAGCCGGGCAACACCGAAATCTGTAATTTTCGCCTGCCCCCCACGCGTGAGCAGCACGTTTTCTGGTTTCAGATCACGGTGCACAATCCCGGCTTCGTGAAGCGCTTCGAGAGCGGAGCAGCACTCGGCGATAAGGCGCACAGCACGCAGAAGGGGAAGCGGAGACTCTTTGGTCAAGAGTTCCCGCAAGTCGCCTCCTCCGACATACTCCATGCTGCAGGCGACCAAAGACCCGGTGTCAATGTATTCGATAATCTCGACAATGTTCGGATGATCCACCCGGTAGGAAGCCAAGATCTCCCGCTGGAAACGCGCAAGCGCTACGCGGTCTGAAGCCGTAAATGGATGCAGAACTTTTAGGACAAGAGTCCGCCTGGGATTATCGCGACGAAACGCACGGTAGACAGCAGCGGAACTGCCCGCCCCCAGACAGTCGAGCACAACATAGTCGTTGTTGACCACCGTCTGCGGCGCAAGAAGAAAAGATGGTTTCTCCTTGTAGAGGACCTGAGCACCCATAACTGCCTAAAAACCTAGAAGGCTTGGGGCCGCTTTGACCGGCCAAAAACCGTTCCCTGCAAGAAAATAAAGAGCGATATAATTCTCCACTTAACAACTATGCAATTATCACACCAGTTGAAATTGCGCTGAATCTGGTTAGCTGTAATTGATTTGTACCCGAAAGTTTGAGCGGGATACGGCAAATAACTGGCGCCACACGAGATTTTCAGCATCCAGGGAGTGCGCGGATTGCATCAGAATACGGGCAGCACGCTGCCGAACAGCATGGACATAACAGTGGAAGAGGCATCCCCCGAGACTTCGGTTAAGGCGTTGGCACGTAAACGCTTTAGCTGAGGAATGAAGGGATAACAGGTTTTATTAAGGTTTCCCGGAAAGTAATTGGAGCTCGCTGACCTTGAGTTCCGGGCTGGGCTGACTGAGGACGGCAAACACATCCTGAGCCAGCCTGGCTCTGACGAACTCGGCTGTTGCTTCATACCTTTTCCTTTCGAGGTTCCGGGGTATTCTTGCTTTGCTTTGCTTCGCAAGACCCCGGAATCTCTCAGGATATTATCTATCCTTTCTTTCCTCTACACCTTACCTATGCGGCAGCACCGTACAAACCCGGCACGGACAGATACCTCTCGCCGAAGCTTGCGGCAATCGTGACAATGCGTTTGCCTTGCAGGCCGAATTGCTTTATCGCCTTGCTCGCCGCGCACACATTCGCCCCCGAGCTGATGCCGGCGAAGATTCCTTCTTCCCGCGCAAGGAGCTTCGCCCATTCGAACGCCTCTTCGTTTGAAACCGTAATCACGCCATTGAGCAGCGAAGTATCCAGATTCTTGGGCACGAATCCTGCGCCGATCCCTTGAATTCTGTGCGGAGACGGGCTGCCGCCGCTGATTACCGGAGATGCCGCAGGCTCGACAGCTATCACCTGGAAATCGGGATTATGCTGGCGAATGAAGCGGCTTGCACCGGTAATCGTGCCGCCGGTTCCCACCCCGGCGACAATCGCGTCAATGCGCTGTGCGCTGTCCTCCCAAATTTCGGGTCCGGTCGTCGCCTGATGAATCGCCGGGTTCGCTGGATTCTCAAACTGCTGCGGCATCCAACTGTTCGGCGTTTGAGCAAGCAGCTCGTTCGCTTTTTCTATCGCTCCTTTCATGCCTTTTTCCGGGGGCGTCAACACGAGTTCGGCGCCGAGCACATGCAGCATCGCGCGGCGCTCAAGACTCATCGATTCGGGCATTGTTAAAATCAACCGGTATTTTCTCACGGTGCAGACAAAGGCCAGGGCAATGCCGGTGTTTCCGCTGGTCGGCTCGATAATAACCGTATCAGGCTTAAGCACACCGCGCCTTTCGGCATCATCAATCATCGCCACACCAATCCGGTCTTTCACACTGGAGAGCGGATTATGCGACTCCAGTTTGATGAACACTTCCGCATCCTTCGGATCGACGATCCTGCTGAGCCGCACAAGTGGTGTGCGTCCTACAGTTCCCGTAATATCGTTATAGCTGTTCATAGCATCTCCTCGTTTCAATATCTTAAAAATCGAAGGATCAGATCATCCAATCCAGAACCGGATTGTCTTCCTTGGCTCTCTGTCGATCGATCATCTGCTGAACATTGATTGCCTCCATAGCTTCCCTTAACTTCTGCTCAAGGTCCTTCCATACCTCGCCCGTCACATCTCGCGCATTTCGCACGACGGCTTTTGCATCGCCAAAAAGCAAAAAGTCCCCTTCAAGGGCACCAAGAATATCGCAAAGCGTTATCGCTTCCGGGCTTCGAGCAAGCGCAAAACCGCCACGCGGTCCGCGAAGCACGCGGATAATTCCGGCACTCCTCAGGGCGTTTGCTAACTGCCAAAGGTATTTCTGGGAGATATTTTGACGCTTCGCCACATCTCCCAGCGGGACCCATCCCGATCCTCCATGCATTCCCAAATCCAAAATAAATTTGAGACCATAGAGCCCTTTGGTTGATACTTTCATCGCTTAGTCCAGTTCGTTAATAGACATAATATACTATATAACGACGGAGCATCAAAAACAAATAATTTGAGCAATTGGCGGAAAATCTAGTTGTTTATTGGGCGCGGCGGGACACACGGCGGTTAATTTGTACTGCCGCGTGATCACCAATACTAAAAGATGAACTACCGGCCCGTAGAACCGAAGCCGCCGTGTCCACGGCCGCTTTCACCTAGCTGTTCGAGCGAACCGGTTTCTTCACTCGCCGAACCCGGAAGATGAGGGACGACGATAAGCTGCGCAATGCGCTCCCCGGCCTTAAAGCAGAGCGTTTCACCGGACAAATTATGCATCGCGATTTTAACTTCACCGCGGTAAGCGGCGTCAATCACTCCCGCCGTTACCGCACCACCCCGCAGCGCCACACTGCTGCGGTCCCGCACCAAGCCGACCCATTGTTCGGGAATAGCCAGATGCAGCCCTGTTGCAATAAGTGAAAAGCCGTGCGCGGGAATACTCACATCCTCCACGCACGGCAAATCAAAGCCAGCATCCATCTCGCGCGGCACCCCAAGCACGGCCCCGGCGCGTTTCGCCTGACCATTGCGATAGTAACGCAGAACAACTTCAGCCATTACGCCTACTCTTCGTCAGCTTCCAGCGCATCCTTACGGCTAAGACGAATGCGGCCCTGGCGATCAATGTCGATCACACGCACCATCACCTCATCGCCTTCCTTGACCACATCGCTGACTTCACGCACACGGCCCCGGGCAAGCTGACTGATATGCACCAAACCCTCGGTTCCCGGCAGGATCTCCACGAAAGCGCCAAAATCGGTAATCCGCTTCACCACACCATTGTATATCTTGCCGATTTCCGCTTCCGCAGTCAGGCCCTGAATTATTTCAACAGCGCGATTTCGCGAATCTTCGTCCATACTCGCAATCGCCACTTCCCCGTTATCGCTGACATCGATCCTCACACCGGTCGCCGCGATAATCGACTGGATTGTCTTTCCGCCAGGACCAATCAAGTCGCGAATCTTATCCGGATTTATTTTCAGGAGGGTAATACGCGGTGCGTATTTGCTCAGTTCCGGGCGTGGTTCGCCGATCGTTTTCGCCATTTCGCCTAAAATATGCAGCCGGCCTTCACGCGCCTGGCCCAGCGCCCGCTCCATGGTATCCCGGGATAACCCCGTACACTTAATGTCCATCTGGAGCGCTGTCACGCCGTTTGCGGTGCCGCACACTTTGAAATCCATGTCGCCAAAATGGTCCTCGTCGCCGAGGATATCGGTCAGCACTTCTACATCGTCGCCTTCCTTAATCAAGCCCATAGCCACGCCGCCCACCGGCTCTTTAATCGGCACGCCAGCATCCAACATCGAAAGCGTTCCGCCGCAAACGGAAGCCATGGAGCTCGAACCGTTTGACTCCAGAATCTCCGAAACTATGCGCAAGACATAAGGGAATTCCTTCTGCCGGGGCAAGACCGGAATCAATGCACGCTGCGCCAGCGCCCCATGGCCGACTTCGCGGCGCGATGCACCGCGAAGCATCTTCACTTCCCCGACACTGAAGGGCGGGAAATTGTAGTGCAGCATAAAAGTTTTCTCATCCCGGTCAACCAGCGTATCAACGCGCTGAGTGTCGATGGATGTGCCAATCGTTGCCGTAACAAGCGCCTGCGTCTCGCCGCGCGTAAACAGGCCCGAACCGTGCACCCGGGGCAAAACACCGACCTGACATTCAATAGGACGCACCTCGCGCGGGCTGCGCCCGTCCAGCCGGACTTTATCCTTAACGATGCGGCGGCGCGATATTTCCTTGCCTAAGTCGTGGATCAGTTCCTTAATCTTGCGTTCTTGCTCGGGGAACTCTTCGGCAAGCGCGGTGAGCACATCCGTTTCGGCCTGCTTCACCGCGTCACGGCGCTCAAGCTTTTCTTTAATGTTCAGCGCATCCTCCAAGCGGCTGCCCAGAACAGCTTTGACCCGTGCTTCCAGCGCTTCATCCTTAGCCGGCGGCGCGACTTCCAGTTTTGGCTTGCCTGCCTTCTCGCGCAATTCCTCTTGCAGCGCGATCAACTTCCTGATCTCGTCATGGCCGAAATACAACGCATCCAGCACCTCTGATTCCGGGACAATTTGCGCCCCGCCCTCAACCATCACGATCGCGTCCTTGCTCGCCGCAACAATCAAGTTAAGATCCGAATTTTCTAGATCTTTCATGGAAGGATTAATCACCAGCGAACCGTTGATACGCCCGACGCGCACAGCAGCGATTGGTCCCAAAAACGGCAGCTTGGAGATATGTAGCGCAGCACTCGCCGCACAAATGGCGAGGACATCTGCATGATGCTCACCGTCCGACGAGAAGACGTTGCAGATAATTTGCGTCTCATCGAAAAACCCATCGGCAAACAGTGGACGAATGGGGCGGTCGATTAAACGGCTGGCCAGAATTTCATGTTCGCCGGGCCGGCCTTCACGTTTAACAAACCCGCCGGGAATTCGTCCCGCGGCATAGGTCTTTTCTTGATATTCGACGACGAGCGGGAAAAAGTCCTGGTCTGAATCCGTGGGGGTGGAGCACACAGTGGCAAGCACCATAGTATCTCCGTGCCGGACAATGGCGGCGCCGTCAGCCTGCTTCGCAAGCCAGCCTGTCTCAATTGACAAATTAGCTCCATGAAACGGCATTTCCACACAAATTCGCGAAGCCGCACTTCCTTTAAATGACATAATCAATTCTCCTCATTATTACTAATCTGGAACCCGCCGTGCAGAATCAGGCCGTACTGAAAGTCCAGACCTCGTGCATACACCATGGCACGCACGCCGTCCGGCACACACTCTTTGCAGCTTCGCCGCAAAGTCAGTCAGCATATGATTAATGCAGCACCGCATTTTGGCAGGTGCAAGTTCCGTATGTTGTTTTATGGATGGGGGTGATGAGCAAACACTTTGATACAGAGGGAAAGATACTGTTCCTAAACAAGCTTAGAAGCAAAAGCTTATTCAGCAACAGTACCGTCCGAACAAAATGCCCTGCCGCCGCACCCTCTTCCGCTATTACGTATTACGCCGCACCAAGCAGCGCATTGCCTCCCCCGTTTGCGCTACCGCGCAATGGCCGGGGACACAAACTCTTATTTTCTGATTCCCAGTTTCTCAATTAACGCGCGATATTTGTTGACATCACGGCGCCGGATATAGTCAAGCAAACGCCGACGCTTTCCAACCATGCGCAGCAGCCCCTGCCGTGAATGGTGGTCTTTCACATGGGCATCGAAGTGTTCTTGCAAGTACCCCAAGCGGGCTGTAATCAGTGCAACTTGCACTTCCGCCGAACCTGTATCTTTTTCGTGCAGCCGGTTTGAACTAATTACACCGGACTTTTCTTCCTGGGCCAAGGTCATGGACAATCTCCAAAAATCTTTACATCCTGCGCGCTCCCCATACCATATCCAGGCAGGACCTTGCAAAACTTCTTACTAATAGATTCGCGAAATACTTAGCACCGCAATGTATTCTAAGTAAAGAACTGAGCCGTTAGAACAGCCCCCGGGGAAGATATTTAATAAGCATCGGTTGACTTTTATTATTATTTTGATAGGGTTTCTCTTTACGGTCTGCGGTTTAGGGACGCAGCCTGGCTAAGTAAATATTTTTGGCAGCTATCGTTCTTTCCATATTAAATCATCGTTCTTTTTTTGTGTAATAGATAAAGAAATACGGGTTTGCCGCTCGTTCGAACTGCCTTTTTGACGCTGCGAACGAGCGGAGCATTGGGTGAAGGTTAGGAATAGTTCTGTCCCAGGAGACAGAGGTTATGAAAAATCCTTATTATTTATCCCGTACGTCCGTGCACCAGCAATCCGGAGACCCGGACTGGCTTGCCGCCATGCTCATGAGCGGTGCCTGCCCAGACAAAGACGTTGCGGACGGACAGCGGCCCAACCGGGGATACCCCGGGAAGCACCGCGAACGTTCTGGCTGGCATCCGCGTGTCAAATGTTCTCACCTGGAGCTGCCGCCCCGCAGATACTATTGGTGGGCAACTCCAGATCGTCATTTAGGAAATGTGCTGGTCTTCGATGCCCACGGGCTTAACGTCGAAACGTTTCGAGCCGGTCTGGGCGAATTGCAGCATTACGGCGCGGGTCATGTCGTCTGCGTGCTTCATGGAAACGGAGTCGCACTCAAACATGAGACAAAAGCGTTTTTCGGAGAGAGCGCTTGGGTATGTCCGCAAAACCAAGCACTGACGTTCGCTGATCTGCGCGCCGTTACGCCAGCGAAATAATCACAAGGAAACCCGGTCTCCCAGTCCGTTGGAGCACAAGCTTGGGTTTCCCGGAGATTCCGGTTCTAAACCCAAGCTGCTGCTCCACGTTTCAATTCCGATAGTTAATTCGGAAATTTGCGCGGAACGTCTTCAGCGTAATAACTGGCAAAAGCGTCACGGTAGTAATAATAGTAGTGACCGCTGCGCAAGTTGATGCCGTTTAGAACAACGCCAAGAATCCGCGCATTCACCTGCTTGAGCCGCAAGGCCGCCTGCCGGGCCATGTGTTTAACGGTGACATGGCCGCGCACGACGAGCACCACACCATCGACCGCATGCGATAAACTGACGGCATCCGTAGCCGGCAGCACCGGCGGCGTATCGACTAAAACATAATCATATTGCTCGGCCAACTGCCGCAGCAGCTCAGCCATCTTGCGTGACCCAATAAGCTCCGCGGGATTCGGCACTTCCGAACCGGCGGGAATAATAAACAAGCGATCGATCGGCGTACTCCGCAGCACTTCGTCAAGCTCCTTCATCCCGGCCAGAAAATCCGCAAGACCGGCAGTCCGGGATGGTATAGAAAAGTACCTGCCGACACTCGGGCGCCGCAAATCTGCGTCAACAACGAGCGTCTTGCTGCCAGCTTGCGACAACGCTGCCGCAAGATTTAATATAAAAGTAGTCTTTCCTTCTCCCTTTTTCGCACTGGTAACAAGCAGCGTCTTGGGCGGGTTGTCCGCCGAGGAGAGCAGTATTGCCGTTCTGATCACCCGATAAGACTCGGTGGCAAAGGAACGAGGCGCGCTAATTGTCACAAAAGGCCGATCTTCCTTCTCAGCAATGCCGGCATCATCCTTCTTCTCGCTCAGAGAGCTTGCAAAAGAGGCTGTTTTCGCCGCAAAGTCCTTTTCCAGTCCCACTTCCGCGAGAAATGACGGCACAACGCCCAGCACCGGCAAATTCAAAACAGCCTGCAGCTGTTCTGGCGACTTGAAGGTATTATCGAGCGCATCAAGGAGCAAGGCCAAGGATATGCCCATTAATGGGCCGCAGAGCATCGCGAAAATAATGTTCATCATCCGCCTGGGACTGGAATGCCCCATCGGCACCGCCGCCCGATCGGCCAGAGAAATGTTAGTCCCTTGCCCAGCGGCAGATACTTGCGTTTCTTTTACCTGACGTAAAACCGATTGATACAACTCTTTAAGTGACTCATACTCCCGTTTCATGGAGTTATACTGCACCTCGCGGCGGGCTTGGTCGAAACCGCTGCTCTTCTGTATTTCGAGCTGTCTCTTCAATTCCGCCTCTGCTTCAAGATCCGCCCGGTAACGGCCTTCGAGTGCGTTCAGCGCCTGCGCACGCTGCTCTCTGATATTTTCCCGCAGCTCGGCGATTCGTGATTGCAGTTGAACCATTTTTGGATAACCCGGCGCAAATTTCTCGCTCAACATGGCGTACTCCGCCTCCACTTCTTTAAGGCGCAGCCGCAGATTTTGCAGCGAACTATCATCGAGCGAGGTAGAATCAGCTCCCGCGCCAGACTTGGCGCCGTTAAAGATGCTTTCCGACTGAATTCGTCTTGCCGTCGCCTGCGTAAGCAGTTGGCTCAGCTCCGCTGTACGTTTCAGCGTGATGCTCTCCCCTTTCGGATCGGTAACCAGGGCGTTTTCTTCGGCATATGCAGCAAGATTGCGTTCTGCCTGAGATACTTTGTCGCCCAGCTCATCCGCTTGATTCTTCAGAAACAAAAGGTTTTCCAGGACAGCGCGCTGCCGTTCTTCGCGCGACAATTCAATAAAAGACTCGCTGTGCCGGTTTGCAATTTTGGCAGACAATACGGGATCGGCCGTGGTAACGGAAATGGTGACTAGTGAAGTTTTACGCACTGGCTGCACTTGAACCAAGCCCAGGTAAGCTTGCAGCAAGTTAACGGGAAAACTATAGCCTCCCGGGGAAGCCGGGGCCGTCTCCTGCCCTTTGTCTTTGCGAAGCAACCGCAAGAAAGGCGCAAATACGCTGAATAACCCTGTTCTGCGCCTTAGATACGCGCGCACGTCGGCTTCGATCTCCGGAGACGACAGCACCCGTTCGGCGAGGGTAAGGCTTGAGGCGAGCTCGGTTTCCGTTTGAAAATACTCGTTTTCCCTCGTCTGCTGCCGCAGCGCGTCTTCCAGCCGCGCGCCAGGCAGCACCGGAGAATACAATGATATCTTCAGCTTCGCTTCCGAAGTATAAAGGGGAGTCGCCAGCAGATTGTACAAGAGAGTACCAAACAGCACCGTAAGAATTACGGACGCCACGGGCCAGCGATAGGTAATCAATAGTTCGATATAATCATGCAGCGTTCTCTGCGTGCCGTCTGATTCTTCTGGTGGCGCTAAATCGTAACCCTCCTGTGCGGCGTACGGATCTCTGGCATAAACAGGCAATGTTATGATGCGCGCGGGAAATTCATTATTTTTCTCTGCCAACTCTCTTCTCCCTTAATCTTGCCCTGACACGCACTGGATTAATGCTATTGCGCAGTGCGCGCTCATTGCTCCATTTCCAGCGGCTGACGGCAATTCCTGGTTAAGCGCATGCATACGACAGCACTTTTTCCACCGCGGCCGCTGCGTCATCTATTTCAGCACTGCCCATCGTCGGATGAACGAGAAAACACAGCGAGGTCTCGCCCAAAAGCTTGGCCGCGGGAAGGCGCGCGGAGCAGCCAAACCGCTCGACAAAAGCCTTTTCCAAATAGATTTCGCCGCAGCTCCCGACGCCGCACGGGACACCCTCCGCGCGGATGCACTGCACCACACGATCGCGGCTCCAGCCAGGCTTAAGCCGTTCAGCACGCAAAAACGTATAAAAGCGGTAATAAGAATGAAAAACATCCGGCCCGGGCAAAGTCAGGCGCAAAGATTCCATCCCGGAAAAACGTTCGGCCAATTGGGAGGCCAAGCTCCGGCGCTGCTCTACCCAGCGCGCAAGCCGCAGAAGAGCCACCCTGCCCATAGCAGCCTGCATTTCCGTCATGCGCAGGTTCGTGCCAAAAGAATCATGCAGCCAGGAGAAACCATTTTGCTCATCTTTACTTTTGACTTTTGCCAAACTCTTTCCGTGATCTTTATAAGACCATGCTTTGAGATAGAATTCTTCGTCGTCAGTGATCAACATCCCACCTTCGCCGCCAGTGGTGATGATTTTATCCTGACAGAACGAATAACAACCAACATCACCCATCGAACCTGCCGCGCGGTTCTTGTATCTGGCGCCATGACTTTGCGCACAATCCTCAATAACCTTCAGTCCATATTCGCGCGCCAGCGCAATAATCTCATCCATGTCGCCGACCCAACCGGCTAAATGTACGACAACAATTGCTTTTGCCGACGGAGTCAGGACACTGCGAATTGTCTCAGCAGTAACAAGTTGACTTTCCAGATCGACATCGGCAATAACCGGCCGCGCCCCTCTCATCACGGCACATGACGCACTGGCAATATATGTTCTCGCCGGCACGATAACATCATCCCCTGGACCGATTCCTAGGGCGAACAGCGCCGCTTCCAAAGCAACCGTCCCATTCGCCATCGCTATCGCATAGCGGGAACCGCAATTCGCTGCCCATTCGCTTTCAAACGCCCGGCACTCTTCACCCGTCCAGTAATTAACCTTGCCCGAACTCAGGACTCTCACGGCCGCGTCGATCAGCTCCGGGTCAAAAAAGGGCCAAGGAGGAAATGGCGCACTCCGCACAGGAGCGCCGCCGTCGACGGCCAATGTTCGGTAATTACCAGGCATCGGTCTTACGAACTTAGATTCGTTTTACATAAGTATTAACTGACAGCTACTAATATCGACCGCTTCATTCGATATATCCACCTCAAACAATTAATGCACCAACCTCTTGATTTTCTTACGTTAATCGAAGCCCCGGGCTGCCAAAATGCCCGCGATCCGGCGCCACCTGCGCACCAGGCGCTTTTTCGAGACTCAATAACTCACCCTGCCTTAATCGGCATATATTTCGCTGAGGTAATCTGCAACACGAACAAAACTCGCTGAAATAACAGAGTTTAGGAGGCAAGGTTTCGTTTAAATAAAGGAGTCTTCATGTTAAGAGGCGTCTCGGACATTAGTAGAACTGGCCGGCTGGTTCGCTCTTGTGTCGTGGTTCTATCGCTGGGCACGCTGCTGATTGCCGGCGGATGCAAGGACGGGGGCGCTGAGTTTCGCAAGGCGCTGCGGGGCGCCGCAAACAGTCTTGGACAATCCGGCAAGAGCCCGGCCAAAGACACTGCCAGCAATACCAAAACTGAAAAACAGCCAAAGAACGAAGAAGCCAAAGCTAACAGCATCCGCAGCTGTCCGGAAGGATCCAAGCTGGCCGGCAATGCCTATCCCGTGCAGCTTGCCCAGTGGTGCGAGAAGAAGGACAAAGATGGCAAGCCCGTAAAAAACGGTGAGTTTCGCCGCTGGGACAAAAACGGGACACTTCTTCAACTCGAGTTCTACACCGATGGGCAAAAATCCGGCGTAGCAAAAACATGGAATAAAGACGGCACCAAGCGCATGGCATGCAAGTACAAAAACGGACTCAAGCACGGCGGGTACATGCTGTGGTCAAAACACGAACGCCTTAAAGAAAAAGGC
>JAKPSH010000138.1 GCA_029555385.1 Pseudomonadota bacterium | reverse complement strand
TCTTGCAAGAGATACATAATGCGCCGCTGTCCAGAAACGGCTGGGCCATGTTGAGCCAAGGATAAACGCTACGCGCCGCTCCGGGCCCGGTGCCGAGAATCCAGCACGTGCGCAGTGCTCCTGCACAAAGTGTTCAATCTTCGCCAGCTCCTCCGCTTCCGCGCGGAGCCCAAAATCCAGGGGCTCAAGCGGAGCAAGCCCGAGCGCATCTCCAAAAGCCTGAAACTGCTGCACTTTGGACGAGAAATGTTCAAGTGCCCTGACGTGCAGCGTATTGAACAACCAGTTTCCTTCCCGCGAGTTTACGCGATTAAACCCCAGGCGCACCGGCGCACCAGTGGAAAAACTGGCGACGCCGCTTTTTAAGTGCCGCTGCAGATCTAAAACAAGTTCATAACGCATGGCCCGCAATTCACGGATAAACTCAAGAAAAGCAGGCAGTCCTCGCGGGCGGTCAAAAACAATAACCCGGTCAACCGCCGGATGACCTTCAACGAGCGTCCTGGAAATCGGCTCTACAGCCCAATGCAGTTCAACATCAGGCCAGTGCCGCTTTATCCGCATGGCGAGCGGCAAAGCACGAACCACATCACCGATTGCACCAAGCAGAACAATCAGCATTTTGCGCGGTGCAGACTGAGCAAAAGCCACCGGCGTCATGCGCTGCTCAGTCCCTCAATAAAGGCAAGTCGTACTGCCTCAGCAAGCTTGGGATGCCCACTGAGGTGCCTGTATACCGAGCGGCACCACCGTTCACGAAGAGCCACAATATGAGAAGTCGAAGGCGCATTAAGCGGCAGCCGCACTGCCTTATCAAAATCAACAAGAAAGACCTGACCACTTGCATTAAACAGGACATTGCCGAAATGAAGATCGCTGTGCTGCACTCCCTGGCCTAAACACCGCCGCGCTTCTTGCCCGGCCTTCGTACCAACATTTCGCAAATCATCCAGCGAGCCGCTGCCGCTTTTGACTTGCTCAACAAGCGTCAGCATATTTGTTACATCAGGGATAAATTCTGTAAGCAACACTCCCCTGTAAAACAAGTTTGCACATTGCTTTTCAATTATCGCCGCGGCCGGAACCGGGACACCGATCCCGTTACGATTAAGGCTGTGCAGGATGCGAAACTCCGCAAAAGGCCGCATATCGATCAAGGAAGAGAATGGCAACACGAAGAAATTATGGCGCAAAACATGGCGCATCATGCCGCCGCGTTTGAGCAGCCGTGCCACAATCTTTCTGCCGGAAGGCAAAACGACCAACCGCACCGCCCCTCTTCCCCGGTAATCCCGCGGCAGCTCTTTACTGCCCATACTTCCTTGGCCCATTTCTTGCGGGAAGAATTCCAGCAGAATATCGTGAACCGCGGCAGCATCCAGTTCATCGGCGAAACGCCGGGCGATCAATACGCGGGCAGACCTGATTCCCGCATCCACAATTTCATCGCCTTTTTTTGCAGTCCCCATCTGGTCTCGTCTCAGTACGCTTGCCGGGCCGCTTGCGCAGCACCATCGTCCATTGAAGCTGCCGCACGCGCGAGCACGCGCCGCACCGCGGAAATTACCGCCTCCGCCGGCAGGCTCTTTGCGCACGCGTTTGTTCCCACCGGGCAGCGCTGAGCCCCATGCCTTCCGCATGGGCGGCAGCTCAGTTCGGGAAGACCCACGCACTCATGCGCCACGCCCCACGGAGCAAAACCAAACTCCGGAACGGTCGCACAGAATACCGCAACTACGCTCACCTTGCACGCCGCCGCAACATGGAGCGGCGCGCTATCGTTGGTCACCAGTATACGCAAACGTGAGATTACCGCTGCCGATGTAATTAAATCAGTCTTCCCGGCGAGATTCACCACCGGCACGCGAGCCTTGCGTTCGATTTCGGCGGCACAGTCCGCATCTGACTCAGCACCCAGTATCAGCACCTTGAAACCATCCTCATAAAGCGCCTCTGCCACTCTGCAAAACCCTTCAGCCGTCCAACGCTTTGTGGCCCACACGCTTCCCGGCGCCAAGCCGATCAAAGGCGCTGCGGCGGGGCCCTCGTTGGCAGCAACAGCGTCCAGAAGCAGATCTGCCCGGCGCTGCACTTCACCCGGAATAGACAAAACCAAGCTGCTGTTCAGAGCGCTTGGTTCAAGTCCTGCGGTACGCAGCAGCGCCAGATTACGCAGCACTTCGTGGGCAAGGTCGCTGCGCCGTGCGGTGCGGGTGTAGAGAAACGAAGCTCCTGCTTCGGCAAAACCGACACGCTCCGGGATACATGCCAGACGGAGAAGCACCGCGGTCCGCACTGACTTGTGCAGACTGAAAACCTTGGCGAATCCTTCCGCTCTCAGCATACGCGCCATGCGCGCAAGTCCAGGCCAGCCGCTGTCCGCACCGCGCTTGTCAAACGTAATAACCTGTGCGACCTCGGGATGCGAAGCCACCAGCGGGGCAGCAAGAGGAGTGGTCATGACCGAAATCTGCGCCGGCGGGTAAAGCTTCCGCAGATTATTGATCAGCGGTGTGGAAAGGACGACATCTCCAAGAAAGCCTGTCTGAACCAGCAAAATTTTCATTAATCGAGCACGCCGCACTTAAGCATTTCTTCGATCCAAACGGCTTCAGCGCGCAGTCCCTCCTTTAGCGCCACTTGCGGTTTATAGCCGAACTCCCGCGCCGCAAGCGAAGTGTCGGCTGATGTGTGTTTGGCATCACCGGACTGCCGGGCTTGGCGCCGCACCTTCAGCGGAGATCCAAGAATATCGCCGATCTCACGAATAACTTCGTTAATTGTGACACGAGAACCGCCGCCGATGTTGCAGACCACTCCTGGAGTTTGTGCATTAGCCGCCGCGGCCGTAGCCGCTACAGCATCATTAATAAATGTAAAATCACGGGATTGTTCGCCATCGTCATAAAGCTCGATGGGTTCGCCCAAAAGGCCCGCTTTAATAAAGCGATGGAAAGCCATATCCGGACGCTGCCGCGGGCCATAAACCGTGAAATAACGAAGGCTCGCCGTTGGCACTCCGAATTCTTTTGTATAGAGCACCATCAGGTGCTCGGCCGCAAGCTTGGAAACACCATACGGACTGATCGGCTGCGGACGCAGAGTCTCTATGGTCGGCAGAGTCTCAGCGTGTCCGTACACTGAAGAACTGGAGGCGTAGACGATCTTTTTCAGGGTCTCTTTCACGCGGCTGCTCCTTGCCGCTTCCAGTACGCGCTGTGATGCTAAAATGTTGTTGCCCGTGTAAATACGAAAATCATCGCCCCAGCTCGCCCGCACTCCAGCTTGGGCAGCAAGGTGGAAGATACTCTCTGCACCGCCGAACAACTCCTCCAATGATGCACTTTGCAGATCCGTTTCGACAAACGCAAATTTGGCGAAAGAACGCGCCCGCTCTAAATTAGCCTCTTTAATTCGGCGGGGATAATAATCAACAAATGAGTCAATGCCCAGCACCTCATACCCAGCAGCAAGCAGATATTCGGACAAAGTGGACCCGACAAATCCCGCACAACCTGTAACGACGCATCGCATAGCTATTCTCTGTTCTCCAGTTGACTATTACTCCGCGGCGCCCGACTCCTCAAGGATGATATTCACCGCCGCCGCGATATCTTCACAATAACGCACACCAGTACCCGCACCGCCGCCATACTGCGCAAATTCACCCGCACCATGACCCGTTGCCACCAGGATGCGCTGCCGCGGCGGGATACCGATATTAGCACCAAATTCCAGGTCGATGAACTTATCCCCCACCAGCCAGCAGCACTGTGGATCAAAACTTTCAAGCTTAGTTAGCTGGTTAAGCATGCCCGTCTTAGGCTTCCGGCAATCACAAAGTGCTTCAGGTTCATGTGGGCAATACGCGAATTCATCGATCACTGCCCCCGGGACAGCATCAGCAAGCAGCCGGCTGAGCTGCTGATTTACCGCATCGACATCCTCAACCGTCGCCATCCCTCTGCCGACCGCAGACTGGTTTGAAACCACTGCGACCATGAAGCCCGCTTTTTTCAAACGCGAAATCGCCTGCGCGGCACCGGTCACGAGACTGACCTGCTCCGGCTTAAAAACATAATTAGAATCAATGTTGATTGTCCCGTCGCGATCCAAAAAGACCACCGGTTGCATAGCGAATCCTTCCCCGGTCTGCTGGTTTCTCAATGTAAAATTTCGCGCAAAAGCTAACAGAAATAGTCTCAAGAATAAACTCTTGCCGATCTTATACCAATTTCCCGACCTTATAGGTAGGCAACTTGAAAATAACTAACGACTGTTGAGCCATAATGTTTGGTCTTGCTCAGGCTGAACACCGCTGAACTCACGGCAGAGATTTCGGCAAGCAGCGCCTCGCCGCTCTGCTCCTTCCCTGTCCCTTCGACAACCACCACCGCACCATGGGCGAGCAAACGGGAATCACCAAGCGCGCGGAGAAGTGCGGCTGCGGGATGGCTTGCGTACGGCGGATCAGCAAATACAAGTCCGAAGCACTCCCCGGGCTCCAGTGAACATTCTGACCTCCGCAGCTTGGGCTCGAGAAACACCAGGACATCCTCGCACACTACTTGAACTTGATCCTGGACACCAAAATGCCCCGCAAGTGCGATTAGTTGTGCTGCCGTCCGGCGATCGCGCTCGACCATACACGCACAGTGTGCGCCACGAGACAAAGCTTCAAACCCAAGGGCGCCGCTTCCGGCATACAAGTCAAGCACCCGCGCATCGGCAATAGTGCACAAGGAATTCAGCGTCGAAAAAACAGCCTCACGCGTCCGATCTGTTGTGGGCCGCACTGCGGTCGATTTCAGTTCAGGAAACCTGCGGCCTTTTAATTTCCCTGCTACAATACGCATCACCGTTAATTACTCTTTCATTCTTCACTCGACACACGCACACATACTGTCTGCCGAAGCGGCATCATTATCACGCTTCTTCGTTAATTCCAATTAAACATTGCGGGTTTCAATTTAAGGGTGCTTAATCGCTGAACGAGGTTGCCCAGAAAAGGCTTACGTTTGCTGAGGTTTACTCAGCCTAAGCATTGTGTTAAGCATTCCGCACCAATGCAGAGGCAATAGCATTCCACACTGCGTTTTTGCACTGCAATCAGCACGTATGGGGCGTTAGCTCAGGCGGTAGAGCAGCTGCCTTTTAAGCAGCGGGTCGCTGGTTCGAGTCCAGCACGCCTCAAATCTCCGGCCGTTGATTTCTTCGTACTTAGCGTAATTTTATTTTGCAGCGGCTATCACTCTCTTGTAAGCGGAGAAGCCTTGGGTGCAGGTTTGCTGCGCATCCGGCGCAATACTTTCTCAGCAGACTGCGCCACCCAGCGATCTTTGTCGTTACACGCGGCGGCCAGCACGTCAACTACTCGAGGTCCGGAACTGATGCGCGGCAGCGACTTAACGGCGGCACGCCTGACCCATTTACTGGAGTCGTCGCGCGCTGCTTGCGCGAGCGGCTCGATCGCGTCATGCGCTCCCGGACCGATGGCGCCAAGATCTGTAGCTGCGTTTGTGCGCACCGCGGCATCGTTGTGTTTAAGCTGCTTGATGAGCAAGTTGACCCTGCGCTGCGTGGAAGATGAGCGCTGCCGGCTGGCTGACGCACCACGCGGCGAAGAGACGCCGTGTGCACAAGTGCCGGAGTTGATCGCCGCTGGGTCCGGCGCCATGTTCATGCTGCACGAAATTGTCTCGTTGCCCATCCGCGCTACATGCGCAGATTCTCCCGCTTGAAGCGGCACGCGGTAAGGCGCACAAGCCGTCATCACGGCCAAACACGCCAGAATCACTAAGTGTGCAAATTGCCTCATAATTCCGCAACCCTCAGCATCGTAATTTAATCCATCGCCGCTCCATCGCCACTACCGAATAACAGACCTTGAGCACGCCGGAAAGCACGTTTCGCTATTGCCCACCAGCCGCTTGGCCGAGACTGGACGTTAGAAACTTTTTCGGGCATTATTTGCGGCCATTAAGAGAATATTTTCGCCGCTGAGGAATCATGAAGGCCAAAGATGTAAGGAAAGGTACAGTTATACTCTACAATGGCGCACCATACCGGGTAATGGACTTTCACCACCATACTCCTGGCAATCTCCGCGCCATGGTGCAAACCAAGCTGCGCAACCTGCTTAACGGCTCACAGACCGAGGTGCGCTTCAGCTCCACGGAAGATATTCCGACCGCCGATGTTTACTCGTCCCGCGCGACTTATCTTTACAGCGACAGCATCGGTCACCACTTTATGAAACTAGACACTTATGATCAGGTCGCTATATCCGCAGAACTAATCGCCGACGGCGTCTATTACCTGCAGGAAGGACTGGAAGTAGACATTATGCTCTATAACGAGGCACCGATCGGCATCGAATTGCCGAAAACTGTGGTTTTGACTGTTGCGGAAACTGAACCTGAACTGCGTGGAGCCACTGCTTCTAATTCTCCCAAACCCGCCAAGACAGAAACTGGATTAGTTGTTTCTGTGCCGCCGTTCATCAAGATTGGCGACCGCATCACGATTGACACTGCGGACGGAAAGTACCTGAGCCGCGGCGACTGATCCGCGCCGGTGATGCCGCACGAACCGCAGATAGCAGCCAGCATACTTCGAGCAATTGCCGTGTGCTTGATGACTGCTGCTTTGCACGGCTGCTACATCGCCGCAGAAACTTTCAGTGCCGGTTTCGGTGAAAACCACGCTCAGCACGCCGACAATTTGATGAAACGCGGACAATACCGGGAAGCCATCAACGAATATCAGCAGCATCTCAACTCCCGGCTCGCCGACCGCACACGTGCACCGGACGAAAACCCGCACTTCTATCTGGTGCTGATTGGAGACGCCTATGTCAAGCTCAATGAGCCGAAGGCCGCGAAATCCGCGTATGAACAAGCGCTTGCCCACAATGTAGAAAGAGAAATTATCAGCGACCGGTTACGCGGGCTTGGACGCTGGTATGCTGAACGCAAGGCTTTTGACGAAGCAATCCAGGTGCTGCGCGAGCATAGAGAGCTCGATGCAATTATGTTTGATTATGAAATAGATCGTACCCATAAACTATGGGTTGATCACGAAGAAAATACGCAGAAATAGTAGCCATTTACCGGTCCGTATCCGGACTAGGTGAATCTCGCATGCCACATTGTGAAATTATCTGAAGCAGATTTCCCCGTTTGCCCGATTAAGAAACTGTCTAAATCTGGTTAAGCTAGATTGTAGATGGGGTTAATAAGACCCATCGGCGCGCGCGGCGGTGAAAACGCATCTAACGCGCCAGAATTACCGGTTTTTATGCATTAGTGTTGTTCTTTTAAGGAGTGTTAACTGAATATGGGCAGTATGAAAGAAAAACCGCTTCTCCTTACCGTGCGTGAAGTATCTTCTCTTCTTCGTGTTCAACGGCCTAAGGTTTATGAGCTGATCCGTGACGGGGCAATCGACGGCTTTAAGGTCGGCGCTGATTGGCGAATCCGGCGGGATTCTGTGGAAACATTAATCGGCCCGATCCCGGAAAAATTCTTCGCGCGTGTTTGGCGCGAAGAAGAAGAAATGGAACAAGAAGAAAGTTTCGCGTAATTTTTCTTTCCTGCCAGCATTAACTACGACGACCGGGGATCGGCCGCATACGCGGACGATCCCCTTATTTCTCTTGCCACACATAATCCTTCCGTGAACAATGCATCTAGCCGTGATCTCTCATCGCCGGCGGGCTGTGAGATGCTGCGGCTGACCGGAGTAATTAGCGACTTCTATTGCGGACGGCTGCACGGCGTGTTCTCTGTAAATAAATTGATTCATGCCGGTTTGATTTGCGCGGTGGTTATGCTGCTTGCTGCGTGGTGCTGCTTCTACCGCCTTGGCGAACAGACAATTTCCCCAGCCTCTGATGAGGTCATTCACATCCGGGTTGTGCAAGAAATGCTCCATTCGGGCAGATGGTGGCAGCCGACCCATGGCGGCGAACCGTATTTTAACAAACCGCCTTTTAAAATGTGGCTTAATTTACTGCCGCTTTACTTTTTGGGTGAAAGTAATTTTTCTTACCGTGTGCTTGATGCCTTCTCCGGCGTGGTTGTCGTCGCGCTAACTATTCTAGGCGCCTGGCGCATTTATGCGTCACCGGGAACCGGAATGCTGGCCGCCCTGTTCCTGCTCGGCATCCAGAGCTTTATTCTTGGCCCCCACGGCGCACGCCGGGGCACGCAAGACAGTTTGTTGGTCCTGCTGTGCACTGCTGCACTTCTTTTTGTGTGGGAGCTTTATCGCGCGTGCCCGGACAGTTCCAGCCGCAAAGACACTCCACACCGGAGAATTAGGCGCCTTGCGGCAGCGTCCGGCGTCATGACCGGCCTGGCCGTGCTGACTAAGACCGTCTCCGGCCTTTTACCGCTCGCCATTGCGGCCATCTTCCTCAGCACAAGCAGCAAGCGGATGTACTTTTTCCGTCCCCTTGCCCTCGCAGCACTAATTGCTATTGTTCTCCCGGCGCTTTACTTTACGCCGCACTGCCTGTTTTCCGAACTTGCATGCGAGAGTTTCTTTACCAAAGAGCTATTCCACCGTGTCCGATATGGTTATCATAATCCGCAAGACACCTGGCTTTACTTGCGTCCGCTCTTTAGAGGACACCTTGTCGGCTCCGCGCTGCTTATCTGGTTAATGCTCTGCTGGGCGGCGTGGCGCGTATTTGCTAAGAAAGACGCAGGAACTTTTTTTCTTTGCGTCTGGGCCGCTTTGCCTCTCGCCGGCTATACCTGCATCCCCTCCCGTCAATTCTGGTACATCGCGCCCGCGTTTGTTCCTTTGTCGCTGTTGATGGGACGTGCTCTGTGGAGCGTGGCCGGAATGTGCTGCACGCTAATTAGTCCGCTTCCTGGGTATCGGAGGCTGTGGCAATTAGGGGGCTCGCTTGCCTGCATGCTTCTGCTCGGCCATGCCGCACTGGTTCTCTCGCAGGACATTGTACACACGATCAACGGGGCAGCAAAAAAGTCACCGCGCCCTCTCGTTGATCGTCTGGCCGAAGAAATCATTTCCACTGCCCGGCAGCACCCGGAGAGAGCTGGGGTCATTACTCTCGGTGAAACTCTTGCCAAAGACGCTCATCCCAAATACGGACATTTCAGCACCGAGGTAATCTATCGCGGCATGATTGAAGGGTATTTTTACAACGCCGCTGATCTTGCCGAAGCGCAGGCACTTGCGCAATCCGGACAATTCGGATTTCTCATTGCCCCGCTTGCTCTTGAAGAAGAATTACTGACTCTCCCCAGCATCCACGCTTATCAAATTCTCGGTCCCAGCCGTTTCCGCAAGGAGGCGCTGCTTGTGCTCGGTCTTTCTCCATCTTCAGGCAAACGCCCGGCGCTATTAAATACTAAGCGCGTTTACAACTTCGCCTCCGCCGCAGCACCGCCAGTCAGTGGCTTTGGTCCAGCCGAACACCTTGGGCAGTTTTGGGCTCGCGCACTAGATGGAAACCGCAGTGCCTTCTTTGCGCCAGGAGATCGTTGCTTAAGCCGCTTCGGGTCACGACACACTCTCAACATCGGCTTTCAGCCGCGCTTCAAGCTGCAGCCGGTGCATCTTGCTGTCTACTTGAATCACCATCTCATTGAAACGCTGGAGCTGAAACCCCGCACATTCACCGATTATTCATTTAATATCCCCGCCGGCATTTGGGACAACCAGACCAATATCCTCTCGTTTGAAGCACGTTATGCGGACAACCGGAAAATTCACCCCGGCGAACGCGAGATCTTTTTCCGCTTTTTGACAACGCAAGCTGCGCTGCCCGGGCTGGCGGAATAGGGCCTGTCGCGTGCCGGGGCTCCGTCGCGAGAATGAGAGATTTTAGGCGAGACCAAGAGGGCGCGCAAAAAAACAGGGGCGGGGAATTAATCCGCGCCCCTGTTCAGTTAAAGAAAAATGCTGATTAATACAAAATCACCTTTCAGCATTCCCCTGTCGTTCTACTGACTGAACTCCGACGAAACAATGTCCTTCTCCAAGGCATCAACCACATCTTCCCAGTCGTAAATGACGCGCGTCGGAGCACTCACGCAGCCGTTCGCCCAGTTGGACTGATCGCATGCCTGGCCGTATGGGCAGCAGCAGCATGTGTCAGCGCAAGACGATCCGGTTTCACCCGGACAGCCGCGGGTAGCCACACAGCACGAATCAGCCTGCCCGCAAGTGGCTGCATCCTCATCGCTGCCGTCCGAGCAATTCGGCGTCGTATTGCATGCCAGTTCGGCGCAAATCGTCGCACCATTTGCACAGGTGAATGTTCCGTTCGGACACTCTGCATCCGGCGTAGCGGTCGGCGTAGGCTCTGGCGTCGCGGTCTCCGATTCAGTCGGAGTCGCCGTTGCCGTGGCCGCCGGAGTCGCCGTTGGTGTCGGCGTGGGCCGGTTGCGGTTTGCCACATCACTCGGCAGATTGTTGCTGCGCGTTGGCGGAGGCTGCTGCGAACGTTCAACCCCAGCTTGAATCGCTTGTTGGGCAACACCGCTCAGCGATTGCGACGATGGATTAACATCCACGCCGGTAATAACGTTTCCGGTAGCTCCCAGCACGCGAATTTGATTGTGGAAGCTGTTGTGCGCTTGATCGAGCTGCTCGTCTGTCACTGGCTCGTTATTGGCAATTGCATTCAACGTTTGGGAGTACTGCTGCCCCTGGTCCTGCGCCACGCGAATGCCGATATAGCCTGCGGTCCCAACGATCCCAATTGTAAACACCAGAATCAGGAGTATTGCGCCCGCTTCTGAAGAAAAAAGCTTTCTTGTTTTCATGGCTTGTCTCCTTTCCACTTACTGCTGGCACAAATCATTGGATGGCACTTCAGTGATCGCATAACCTGATGTCACAGCGATGACCTTGCCTTCCTCAACACCGACCGAAGTAGCCGGCCGCCCTGCTGTAGGATTATAGCGCAT
>JAKPSH010000089.1 GCA_029555385.1 Pseudomonadota bacterium | reverse complement strand
TTGCTCAAATACCCGGAACGTCTCGGCGGCAACCTGATTGAGGTGATCCGGGCGTAGCTGTGCCTTGGGCATACGGGCAAAATCAGAGAACTCGTTGACCAGCAGCCGTAGATTTTCCACCTGTTGGACAATAATGCCGGTGGCGTCACGAAGCAGCGCGAGCTCCGGCACTTCGAGGACTAACGGCGCTTGCGCGGATGTTTGCTGGCTTACGCCAGCGGCTTGAGAAGTTGCCGCGCTAATGCGCCGTTGGATGCGCTCCGCATTCAGTTGGATCGGAGTGAGCGGATTTTTAATCTCGTGTGCAATCCGTCTGGCAACCTCGCGCCATGCGGCCATGCGCTGAGCACTGACTAGTTCAGTGATATCGTCCAGCAGAATAACCGTGCCCATCGGCGAACCTTTGTCGTCGACCATTTTGCTGAGAGTCACCTGCAAATGCTTTGTCTCTGAGCCGACATTGCACGAAAGGCTGAAGGTGGAAATGCGCTCCGCGGCGTTATAGAGCTGCGCAAGTTCCTCGCCGACTTTAAATGCAAGAGCCTCGGGCATGATGAGCGCATATTGACAGCTTGCCGGAAACTCACTTTTCTTTAATCCTAGAATTTCGCAGGCGCTGATATTGCACGTGGTGACAAAGCTGTCCCGGTTGATGGAAATCACGCCGACGCCGACCCGGGCCAGCACTGTCTCCATATAACGCCGGCCCGCAAGCAGCTTTTCCGTTAGTTCTTTCAAGTCCTTGGTCATGATATTGAAGTCGCGTACTAGAACAGAGAGTTCGTCATCTCCCACCTCGGGGATGCGATGGTCGAGGTTGCCGTGTGCGACCTGCTGCGTCCCCTCGGCGATAAGCCCGATTGGTATGGAGAGCTGTTTGGCCAAGTAGAAGCCGACCCAGATCGCGCCAAAAACTATCAGCAGTGTGACGACAACCAGAGTCAAGAAATAACTAGAAACAAGCGGCCTGCGGTAAGACTTGAGTTCAATATAATCCTCATGCGCGTTGATCACTGTGGCGAGAGTTTTGCTCAGCTCCGGCGGGACCCAGTAGGTTGCCGTGATAACATATTTTGCCGGGGTAAAAGACGCTGCGGCGCCGGAGGACGGACTTGAGCGGTCGCGCTGCATGGCGGAGCCGCTGACCAGTCCGGAAAAGACAGAAGCGTTGACCGGCGCATATCCCCGCAGGAAGTCGGCATTTATTGATTGTTCGGTACGGACAAGGATGACGCCGCTTCTTGCTTCGTTCACGGCTGCCAAGTTTGCGGCGGGTGCCTCAACTAGACGATGACGTTGCTCAATCCCAGATGCGGCGGCCAGCGTCACGCCGAATTCATTGAGTAGTGCAAGTTCCAATAGTCCGTATTCCTGACGCTTGGCGCTGAGATATGTTTCAATGACGCTGTACATCGCCTGAGCATCCCCGGCCAAAGAATCGTCGGGTGCATTGCCCAGGTATGGATAAAGTTCGGCTATTTCACGGGCCAGGTGGCGGGTATAACGGTAAACCCCTGCTTCTGCTGCATCGTAATGATACCGCGCAACGCCGAGTGCGCCTTCAACCGAGGCTTCGACCTGCGGGGAAAACCAGCCGCCGAGCACGCGCTCTAATATGCCCTTAGCGACAAAAAACAAAAGCACGGTCGGAATCAGCGAAAGGCCGACAAAAGCGGAAACCAAACGGCTGCGCAGCCTTGCGCCAAGAATGTTCCGGCGGCGGTCGAGGACAAGTTTTATCAGATTCTTTGCCACCAGGAAAACCAAGACCATCACCAGGATGATGTTGAGATTGATCAGGAGAAAAAAGACGAGATTGCTAATCAGTCCGCGCTCAACGTCTTCTTCACCCACCAGCATGCTGAAATAATCGGCGGCCAAGCCGGAAGGCCGGAAAACAGAACGTGGTGTGACGCCCTGCAGGTAATAAGCGATCAGGCCCGCAACCGCGGCGAGAAAAAGGATTAACGACAACGTTTTCAGTCCAAAAGCGTCCCGTTTGCTGTCCATGGCAAGCGTGTTACTCTTGTTCGTATAAAGTCAGCTGGCGTCCGGAAGCTGCTGAGTTCTTGGGACTGCGTCCCAAATAAGAATATGCGTGCCTTGTCGCTTCCCGTCCGCGCGGTGTGCGCTGGAGGAATCCCTGTTGCAGCAGATATGGTTCGTAAACATCCTCAATGGTGTCTTTGTCTTCGTGGATTGCCGCCGCGAGCGTTTCTACCCCGACCGGACCGCCGTTGAATTTGTCGATAATCGTCAACAGCAGCATGCGGTCCATGCGGTCAAACCCTTGTTCGTCAATCTCCAGCATGTCCAACGCCTGGCGCGCCGACTCCCGCGTGATTGAGCCGCTGCCTCTTTCTTGGGCATAATCACGGGTGCGCTTGAGCAAGCGGTTGGCAATGCGCGGCGTGCCGCGGGCGCAGCGCGCTATTTCCGCTGCGCCTGGTTCATCGATCGCAATCCCGAGAATTGCCGCAGAACGCATGACGATGCGCGCCAGCTCCCCGGGACTGTAAAAATCGACACGTTCAACGATGCCGAAACGGTCACGCAGCGGAGCGCTGAGCAAACCCGTTCTTGTTGTTGCGCCAACAAGGGTAAACGGGCGCAGCGAAAGCTTGACGGAGCGTGCGGCTGGGCCCTGGCCGACGATAATGTCAATCTGGTAGTCTTCCATCGCCGGGTAAAGAATCTCCTCGACGACGCGGTTCATCCTGTGGATTTCGTCAATAAACAGGACATCGCCTTGATTCAAACCCGAGAGGATCGCCGCCAAGTCCCCCGGACGCTCAAGCACCGGCCCGGATGTCGCGCGCATTGCCGTGCCCAGACCGGACGCAATAATGCCGGCCAGGGTCGTCTTGCCCAGTCCGGGCGGGCCGTGAAGCAGCACATGATCCAGCGGCTCACCGCGGCTTTTTGCGGCCGCGATGGCCAGAGCAATGTTGTTCCGGACTTTGTCCTGCCCGATATACTCGTCAACGCTCAGCGGCCGGAGGTTTTGCTGAAAATAATCTTCGCGCGCGATTTCCGGGGAGACGCGTTCGCGAAACGCAAACGCATGGCTAAAAGCGCCGTCGTCTACACCGCTGCTTGATTGGTCAATTTCGCCATCTTTATCTTTTGCCACACTACTCTCCTAAAGCTTGCTCAGTGCTGCCCGGAGCAGTTCTCCCGGATCTCCAGCAGAGTCGCCGCCGGGCTGCGCAAGCTCAGCCATTGCCGCACTGACGGCGTTTTGCGCTGCGTCGCTGCTGAAGCCGAGCTTCTCCAATGCTAAGCGTGCGTCAAGCTCCGGGTTCGATGCGCTGTTGCGTTTGTTCTGGTGCGCACCAGCATCATCGTCAAACACGGGCATCTGCGCCTCTTCAGCAAGCTTGCCCACCGTCTCGCGCAGCTCAACAATCAAACGCTGGGCCGTTTTCTTTCCTACGCCAGGGACACGCTGTAGGGCGCGGACATCACTCCTTCCGATATTGGCCAAGAGCTCACAAGCTCCGATCGCCGAGACGATGCCGGACGCCATGCGGCTGCCGATGCCTTTGACTTTTTTCAGCAAAAGAAAAGTTTGCTTTTCGAGCTGATCGTGGAATCCATACAGCACAATGGCATTTTCTTTCACGTCCGTATAAACCAGCATGCTCAGTTCGTTGCCGCCGTTGTTCAAGCCGGCCAGCACGGCGCTAGTCGCGACGACTTCATAGCCGACGCCGTGGACATCAATTATTAACAGACTGCCGGCTGCTTCAACTACTTTTCCTTGCAGACGCCCGATCATTTAACGCTACGGAGTTACGAAATCACAGTTAACAGAGACATTTAAGACATCATCAAGATCATCGAGCATTTCCATCAGGCGCATCACCTGCTCCGCTTCCTTCCCGGCAAGCGAGATCGTGGTTTTTGGCATGTTTTGCACTTCTGCTGACTCGACTTTCACCTTTGTCTCCAGCGCCGACTTCACCGAGTGCAGTTCTTTCGGTTCGCATTTAACTTCCCATTCTTCGTCGTCGCCCGAAACATCCTCGGCACCGGCATCAAGCGCGGCTTCATATAGTGCGTCCTCTTCAATGAGATCCTTCTTGATCACGATGACCCCGCGCTTTTCGAACATCCAGGCCACACAGCCGCCTTCGCCGAGCGAACCACCGCATTTGCTGAAAGCATGACGGATTTCACTAACCACGCGATTCTTGTTGTTGGTGATCACCTCAACTAAGACCGCCGTTCCCCCTGGGCCGTAACCTTCATAAGTCAGCTCTAGCTGTTCTTCGCCCTTGATTTCACCGGTCGCGCGCTTAATCGCCCGGTCAATGTTTTCATTGGGCATATTTACCGCCTTAGCCCGTTCAATAGCGAAACGAAGCCTAGCGTTCCCTGAAGGATCCCCTCCGCCTCCTTCACGCACGGCTACGGTTATTTCATGAATGCAGCGGGTAAAGATTTTTCCACGTTTCTGGTCGGCGGCGCCTTTTTTGCGCTTAATACTCGCCCACTTTGAGTGTCCGGACATGTTCGACCTTGTTTAAGCAGAGTTATGTGGTTGCAATCATTGATAAATATCCATTATCCCGGCAGAACCCGGGACCGGAGCAGTCTAGCGCGAAAATACCGCAGTGCGATACAGAGAGAGATGAAAAACTATCGCAAGGCTTGCCGCGCGAGGTTTCTTATACACAAAATAGCGCCTTTTTGAGAACATGCGCAGTTGAGAATTTCATGCCGCCGAAAAAACCGAAAAACAACAAGAAGCCAGATACAGGAACGCGCTTTTCGCGGTGTTTTCGTCTGTTTATTTTGACGCTCCTTGTTTTTAGCGTCATTGCCAGTGTCGGGTCGTTCCTGATGCGTCAGCAAGTAATCAGGCGCTTAAAAACGCTGGCAATCACTTCCTCATCCTTGGTGCTCAGCCGCCCTTTTGCGATAACCCGTGACATTAATTTTGAGCGTGTGCGAATTACGGACCGGCTGGACAGGCTTGGTTATCGCCGTGTTAACAGCAAACCCGAACGCCCGGGACAGTATTTCGCCGCAAGCGGCGAGGCGCTGATTTTCCTGCGCGAGGCGCAGCTCGGACCCGGGGCCCGGCAAGATGAGATGCTGGTTCGCGCTGTGTTGGACAGCCAAGGAATGATCAAGGATTTACAGACAGTGCCCGGAAAGCATGCTTTGCCAAGCGTATGGTTGGAGCCTGAGATTTTGTCGCTTTTGGGAACCTCAAGCACGCGCGCGCAGATCGCCAAAGTGCTGCCGGATTTCAGCCCGCTGCTGGTTAAAGCGGTGTTGGCAACCGAGGACGAACGTTTTTACCTGCACTTTGGCGTAGATCCCGTGGCAATTGTTCGCGCGGCGCTGTTGAACATCACGGCGGGGCGCATTGTGCAGGGCGGTTCGACAATTACACAGCAGCTTGCAAAAAACTTGTTCCTTTCTTCTGAACGTTCGCTTTTGCGCAAAGTTCGCGAGGCGCTGGCCGCAGTGTTTATTGAAACGGCGTTTACCAAAGAACAGATTCTTACACTGTACCTGAACCAGGTTTTTCTCGGCCAAGAAGGCAAAGTGGCGATTCATGGATTCGGCGAGGCCTCGCGGACATTTTTCGACAAGGATGTAGCGGACCTCAGCCTGGCCGAGGCGGCCACGCTTGCCGGAATGGTGAAGGCCCCGACAAAGTATTCACCGCGGCGTTATCCGGATCGTGCGGCGGAGCGAAGGCTTGTCGTGTTGGAGCGAATGCGGGAAGCGGGTGTTATTACCGAACGGGAAGCACAAAACGCTGCGGCAGAAAAGCTGCATGTGAAAACCGGACAGCGCAACCGGCGCACGGCGCCGTATTTTGTCGATTATGTGCGCCAGCAGGTCAACACGCTGCTGGAGAACAGTGATTCAGCGGAAGGACCGTTGCATGTGCTCACGGGCATTGATCCTGAGGCGCAAAAGTGCGCGAACACCGCGGTCCGGCTTGGATTGCGCAAGCTTGAAGCGGCAAATCCGCGTTTGGGCCGCGGAAAATCGGCGCTGCAAGCGGCTCTGATTGCCGTATATCCCGCGACTGGAGAAATTGCAGCATGGGTTGGCGGGCGTGATTACGGCAAGAATCAGTTTGATCGGGTGAGCATGGCCAAGCGCCAGCCGGGTTCCGCATTCAAACCTTTTGTTTATCTGACGGCGCTTGCCGGGGAGTTAAACAACTACCGCGTGGCGCGGACTACCAATACGCTGCTTGATGAACCTCTGACAATCAATATCCCGGGTTCGGGCAGCTGGTCGCCGCAGAACTACGACGAAGAGTTCCGTGGGGAGGTGACATTGCGTCAAGCGCTGGCGCAATCCCTGAATGTCCCGACAGTTCGTCTGGCCATGAAAGTTGGGATTAATCATGTAGCGCGAACTGCCGCGTTGTTTGGCTTCGGCGAGGCCCTGCCTGCCGTGCCGTCGCTAGCGCTTGGTGCGGGTGAAGTTACGCCGATGGAGCTTGCGCGCGCTTACGCGGCGATTGCCAACGGCGGTCTGCTCATGGATCTTCGTCCGGTGACGAGCATCCTCCAGCCCGGCGCAAGAGATGCACTTTATCAGGCGCCATTGAGTGAACAGCGTGTAGTCTCCGAGCAGGCAGCGTTCGTGCTGACCGACCTGCTGACCACGGTTATTGAGCGTGGAACCGGGCAGTCGGTGCGCCGCTTAGGGTTCAGCGGGCCTGCTGCGGGAAAGACCGGGACAACCAACGACACGAAGGACGCCTGGTTTGCCGGGTTTACTCCCCGGCTGCTTGCGGTGATTTGGGTCGGTTTTGATGACAACCGCCAGACCAAACTGACCGGATCTCAGGGGGCTGTGCCGATTTGGACCGAGTTTATGAAATGTGCAGCCGTGATGGAACCTGAGCTAAAATTTGTGCCACCGACGGGCATTGTTTACCGGAAAATTGATCAGACCAGCGGGCTGCTCGATCAAGGATACTGTCCGAATGAGTCGGTAGTAAGCGAGATCTTTATTGAAGGAACGGAACCGATTACTCCGTGTGATCGTCATGGGCCAGGTGCGTCATTTATCGACCGCATTCTGCCGCCGTCCGAGCCCGACGAACCGCATCCCGCGGCGCAGCGGGATACTCATCGCCGCGCGCGTCGTCCTGCGCCTGGACCGACGAAATCTTTTTGGGAAACTTTCTTTGACTGGTAGAATTTCCTCTAGATGTCATTAACCGCATCTGCGCGAGAAGAAGCGTAGACAGGGAATAAAAAGTCCTCCAGGCTTGAGTTTTGAGAAAACGCGGATGCACCGTAGTGCACTGCAAACAAACCTGGAGGACAAGATGACGCGATATTGTGGGATTGATCTGAGTAACGAGTCAACGTCGATATGCGTAATTGATGAAGAAGTGGTTCTGGTGAGCGAGACGGAAATTCCGACCGAAGAGGAGGCTGTGCGGAGATTCTTAGGGAAGTTCAAAGAATTAAGGTGTGTAGTGGAAGCGACAGCGTTGGCGGAATGGATGTGCGGTATTGTCGAAAAATCCGGTCATGGAATTAATATTATCGACTCAAGGCAGGCCAAGGCGGTAACGCATACGAAGAAGAAGACGGACAGGATAGATGCGCGCAAGCTGGCGCAGCTTGCGCGAGTAGGCTGGTATACGGTTGTTCATCTGATCTTCCCCCCATTTGGTGGACACGGTCTTCTCTAAGCGGCAGCCTCCAAGAGTTCAAACTCAATGGGGCTGCGGTATCCGATCGAGGAATGCAATCGATCGGAGTTGTAAAACCTTTCGCCTAGAACCCTGGAAGCGCCTTAGTTTCCGCGCGGTGCCGCGCAGGGAGCTACGCGCTAGCAAAGAATGTGTGTCTTAGAACCCTGGAAGCGCCTTAGTTAGCCCTGGAAGCGCCTTCCTTTAGCCCTGGAAGCGCCTTAGTTTCCGCGCGGTGCCGCGCAGGGAGCTACGCGCTAGCAAAGAATGTGTGTCATTACCGCGATCCGGCGCTTAGAGGTGACGAGAGAGCTGTACGTTGT
>JAKPSH010000079.1 GCA_029555385.1 Pseudomonadota bacterium | reverse complement strand
TATGCGCCATTCAGCGACTTTCGGGGGGATTACGGCTAAGAATTAACCCGCCGCGGCCCGGCAAAGTAAGTTTGCTCAGCAGCCGGGAATACCCCCTTCCTCACATCATCGCCGAAACGCCGCACGGCATCGACAACTCCTTTGGCGCCTTCAGCATAACGGCGGACAAACTTCGGATACTTCTCCGGCTCAAGATGCGTAAGGCCCAGTAAATCGTAAAGCACAAGCACCTGCCCGGAACACGCCGCACCTGCACCAATACCGATTGTCGGAATAGACAGCCGCTCCGTTATGCCCGCAGCAAGTTCTGCGGTGACTCCTTCCAGCACCACGCTGAATGCTCCCGCCTCTTCCACAGCGACAGCATCACGCAGCACCTGCACAGCGTCATCCTCGCTTCTGCCCTGCACGCGGTAGCCTCCGAGCTGATGCACGGACTGGGGCTGAAGCCCTGCATGCGCCATCACCGGTATTCCGGCTTGCACGATCGCTCTAATCGTTTGGGCGGCGCTTTCGCCGCCTTCAAGCTTAACCCCGGCCGCGCCGGTTTCCTTCATTACCCGGCCCGCCGCGGCCAAGGCTTCTTTGGGTCCAAGCTGGTAGGACATGAACGGCATGTCGGCAATCACTAAAGCCTGCTTCGCACCGCGCACAACCGCCCGCGTATGGTAGATCATCTCTTCCAGCGTAACCGGAAGCGTCGTCGCACAACCCTGAATCACAGTACCCAGCGAGTCCCCCACCAGAATAACATCAACACCTGCCACATCGACCAGCCGGGCGAACGTGTAATCATACGCGGTGACAACAACGATCTTTTCGTTTTGATCTTTTTTGCGAAGGAGATCCGTAACCCTTACCTGACTGCTCATATTGAATCCTCCTTATAAGATTCTCCCTCCAAAACGCCGCGGCGGCTAGCGCGCCTGGGGGGAAATCGGCGCGCTGCCGTCAAAATCTTCGCCCCAAAAAAGAAAAAACTCACGGATTTTCGTCCCGCTGTGGACAAATTGCAGGTCCGGCTGAGGCGCTGCGGGCAAGAAGGCCGAAAACTTCATCCGCAAGTACTCGGCATCCTGCGCATGCTTTAAAACCACCAGCGCCCGCTTGCCCCGCAGGGCCGCCCAGTCCTTGGGCTTTATCCATACATCGTACTGGTTCATCCGCCGGCGGCCTGTGTTTGTGCAGTACACAAACGGATGCTGAGCCGAATAGAAAGAAACAGCCGAAGCGGGCGCATATTCATCAGTCATAACAAACATGTCCGCGCTGCTTTGCCTCCCGGTGTAAATAGCGCGATCGACAGCCTCGCCCAGTTTCTGCCAGCCAGCGAGTTTTTTGGTCGGCAGAATGTTCCCCGGCAGACCGAAATTGATGTTGAACAGCACAGCGTGAGCTGCAAGCGTGATAAGCAAATTCAGCAATATGGCCGGTGCAATCCAGCCACGAACGCGGCTCCGGAAGACTTCGTCTTCAGCAGACAAATGTGCGGCAAGCAGCAGCGCACCGACATAGACCGGCATCGGCCAGTTTGCATATACCCGCTTGGTGAGCGACACAGCAACGACAAAGAAAACCAGCGGCAGAGTCATAAACAAAAGATAGCGCACGAACAAATCGCTCTTGCGCCGCCGCTGATACCCCGCCCAGAGCGCACCGCACAGACCGGCAAATAACAGCGGACCAACAAGCCCGGCCTGACCGGCAAGCAGCTCGAAAAAGAACCTGGGGCGAAAGCGGAATGCCTCCGCATGCACCACATGGCCGGCATTGTGCGCCACGTTGACCCAACCGTTTTGCATATTCCAGACAATTAGCGGCAGCAAAAAAAACGAAACGATGCACAGCATAGAAGCACAGCGAAGTGCAAATACTTCACGTCGGAACACCGGTGCACACAACAAGAACAGCAAAAACGCCGGCACGAGCATGATCAGCGTGTACTTGGCCCAGATGCCGAGCCCAGCAAAAACGGCAAACCAACACCATGAGCGCACGCTCTTTCTTTCAACTGCGTGCCAGCCGCTGATTAGACAAAGCAGTGCAAAAAGCACGGCTGGGGCATCAGTTGTCATTAGCAAGCCGGTTTGCGCAAAAATCAGCGCCGAGCGCACGGCAAGCCACGAGATAAGCGCAATATCTGCGCCGTATCTTCCGCGCAAATAAATATAAAAAATCAGTGAAAATAGCCCGAAGCAAATTACGGCCGGAAGACGAACACCAAGCTCTGTCGCACCAAGAAAATGGGTACTTGCCGCAATCAACCAAGCAACAAGCGGTCCCTTGCTGTAATACGCGATGTCGAGTCGCCGCGACCATTCCCAGTAATGCGCTTCGTCTCCGGATAAATCGAAAGGATTGAACAGGATGACAGCAAGCTGCGCTGCTGTCAGGAGCAAAAACAGCGCCCCAAAGATAGTGTCGGCGTTGCGCTGAGTCATGGACGCACGGCTGCGTCAAAATCACTTGAGCAGCACAACTTCCACGCGGCGGTTGAGCTGCCGGCCCGCTTCTGATTCATTGCTTGTCACCGGACGGCGCGCACCGTGCGAAACTATCTTTATCCGGTCCAAAGAGACGCCATAATTCGCCAAAAATGTCGCAACAGTACGCGCTCGTGCTTCGCTCAAACGTTCGTTTCGTTCCGTATCTCCGGTTTCATCAGTGTGCCCGCGCACCTCAACTCCGGCGACATAGGGATTCTCCTTAATCGCTTCGGCAAGTCTTTCCAGCTCCGCTACCGAGCCAGCGCGCAGCGCAGCGCTGTCCGGATCGAAGAAAATCTGACTGCTGATACTGGTGCGATCTAAACGGCGGTCGCGGTTATCAAGGCGCGCCTGAAGCATCATCAAATTGCGGGAATTGGAAGCAATTTGGACTTTCATCGCGTCTATCTCGCGCTGCTGCTCCAATTCGGTGCCTTCCGCTATATCAAGACCTACGCCGGTCAAAAGTCCACTTGCCGCTCCGAATCCTGCTCCAATCGCCGTACCTGGGCCGATGTTGCCCGTTTGGTGACCGATGATGGCGCCCGCGCCGGCTCCCCAGCCGGCGCCAAGCACCGCCCCAGCAACCGACTTATCAGCCCCCGGTGTAGGTGCACAAGAAGCTACAAACAGCACGAACACTGCTGCTCCCGCCTTTGTAAAGCTATGAGCTGCGCGAATCATACGTGACCAACCTTCCAAGTTTTATTTCCCCGACCGCAAGATTTTATCAACGAATTCCGAGAAGAACAAAGCAAAATGTTTTGCGATTAAGCCACTAAGCTTTTCTCCGGCGAAAACAATATAACAGAGAGATCGCCGAAATAACCCAAACAGGCAAGTCCCCAACCTTGGAATAGACGGTTACCGCGTTCAACAACCGCACATCTGAGATTAAATATCCCTCAGAAAATAACGGAAGCTGCTGAACAGTGCGGCCCAAAGGATCTATTACCGCCGTTAATCCTGTATTTGTTACGCGAAGCAGGTAACGGCGGGTTTCAATAGCCCGCCACTGGGCAAGCAAATTGTGCTGATAAGGAGCTGCGGTTTTTCCATACCATGCATCGTTGGTCAGGTTGACTAAGATGTTTGCGCCATGCGCTACCGCTTCGCGGCTTAAGCTGGGCACTAAGTCTTCATAGCAAATCAGCGCCCCCGCACGAAGACTCACCGGCGCGGAGTTCTGCGCCGCACGCTTTACTTGCAGTACAATCGGTGCTTTCCGGTCTCCGGGAGTAAAATCTCCGGTATGCGGACTAAGTGCGCGCAGCGCGGGAAAAATGTCAGCAAACGGCATATACTCACCAAACGGCATCAGTACTTGTTTGTGATACACACCGGTCACATTGCCATGCTCGTCTAGTCCGAATGCGGTATTAAAAGAAAAATGCCGCTTGCGCTGCGCTGCGGCATGAGACTCCGCCAACTCACCATGCATTTCCGGTTTCAGCCTGTAGGCCAGACCACCGTAAACAAGCGGCACCGCTGCCGCGGGAAACGGATCGGCCTTCGTCCCCCGCACATTCGGCAGATCTTCTGGCGTCCACTGGTTCATTACGGACTCAGGCCAAAAAAGCACCTCTGCACCTTCAGCGATTACTTGCGCTGAGACACTGCGGTAGCGTTCGAGATTAACATCGAGATAGCGAACATCGCCCTTTTCTTTAGTAGAAAGGTTGCCTTGCACAATACCGGCTCTGATGCCGGGCGCGGCCGCCAGATCCCTTGTTACAGAACTCTCCCGCAGCAGACCGCAGCCGATGCAGACAAACAGAGCAGTTGCCGCGGCCAAACGGCCCATACGCAAATGCGGCGCGCAATAGAGAAGCGGGGCCGCAAAAGAAAGCGCCGCCTCCGCACACCAAAAAATAAGCATGCCCAGCGGGAAGACTCCGCCATACTCGGCAACACCGGATAAAGACGGAATGGCCGCCAAGCTGTGGCCCAATGCCCAAGGAAACATTCGCGGAACAATGACTTCCGCGCTAAGCCAGGCAAGCGGCAGAGCAAGAAAAAAACGATCACTCATTGCGCACCGCAAATGTCCGGCCATCCACGCGCAGAAAGCAAATTGCAGCGCAGAGATAAAGCAGAAAAAAATAAACAGCACATACGCCAAGAAAAGGCCAAAACCACCAAATAGAATTATCGTATCCGGCAGCCAGTAGAAGGACACGGCTGTAAAAACAAAACCGCTGAGACAAAAATCCCTAACCGGCGTAATGCTTCGCCGGTTTCCCCAGCTCAATGCCAGAGCGAAACAAAAGCCGCAAATCGCACTCAGCAGCGTTTCCGGCAAAAAAGATGCTCCCGCCAAAAGCAAACCGCCCGCAACGAAAACAGCCCGGACGCCCCACCGGTTAAACTCTCCCATCTTTTACCCTACTTGAATCGTCGATAATTGCCGTGCTATACCTTTTCAGCGGCCAGGCTAATGTATACTCACGCACAGCACCAGCAGCCGGTGATAGAGATTGAATTATGCTCGAGACAATTAAGCAATACCCCTTTCTGCTGGAGTTGTATAAGGGCGGACCAGTAATGGTTCCCCTTGTTCTTTGTTCTTTGGTCTCCGTCGCTTTAATTATTGAACGCTTTGTCTGGGGTCCCAGCAGAAAACGAGTGCTGCCGCCAGAACTTCAGCACGACATCAACCGCTTAATCGATCAAAACCGTCTTGATGAGCTGCTCGGCCTCTGCCGCGCAAACAAGACCCCGCTTGCCCGCATCGTGCTTACGGCATTGGAAAACCTGGGACGCCCGGAACGCGAAGTAGTAGATGCGGTCGAGATCGCGGGCCGCAACGAAGCGATGGAACTTCAGCGTTATCTGCCAATTCTGGGCACGATTGCCGCAGCAAGTCCGCTGCTTGGACTGCTGGGAACTGTTTTCGGTATGATCGAAACGTTTTCCGTGGTGCAGACTCAGGGAGCCGGAAATCCTCAGGCTTTAGCCGGGGGCATCTCTGAGGCGCTGATTACAACGGCCACGGGCTTGACGATTGCGATTCCCACATTGATGTTCTACCGCTATTTTCTCTTCTCTACGCGCAAGCTCGTTGTGGAAATCGAGACCATCGCCGTGCATCTGATCAGCCGGCTGACACGCGCCGCGCATAACACACCTGGCAGAGACGAGACGCAAGCGGAAAGCATTGAAACAGTCAAAAGCGCTGTACGGAAACGATGAACTTCAGCAAAGACTTAGTTGTTGAGGACGAGGCAGTCGATGTGAATGTCACATCTTTGGTGGATATCGTTTTTTGCCTGCTGCTTTTTTTCGTCGTCACCACGACTTTCGCCAACGCCCTTGGCATCAATGTCAATCTGCCTTCGGCGGCAAGCGGTACTGTTGAGCCGGCCAGCAAAGACATCACCGTAAGCATCAACGCCAAAGAACAGATTTTTCTTGCCGACACACCAGTCGCTGTCAGTGCACTAAAGACAGAGTTCTCACGCTTATTACAGCAAGGCTCCGGGCCGGTCCTTATTCTTCGTGCGGATGAGAAAGTCAACCACGGCCTTGTCGTGCAAGTAATGGACCTGGCCAAAGAAGCAGGCGTCCAGAAACTGGCCATTGCCACTACAATAGAATAGCTTGCCGCTAATGCGCCGGGAATAGTTGCATATTCACTCGGTAATCAGATACAACTGCGTACTTGCGATGATATTTATCTCAAGTAATTAGCCCGGGTTCGCGGGCTGGAGAATTATGGATAGCCGTCGTCACCCAGAGGGCTTATACGACCCTCGCTTCGAACACGACTCTTGTGGTGTCGGTTTTATTTGTCATCTCAAGGGTGTGCCTTCTCACGAAATCGTCTCTAATGCGCTCTTGGTTTTGGAGAACATGAATCATCGCGGCGCATGCGGCTGCGAACCAGACAGCGGCGACGGTGCCGGCATTGTTGTTCGCACTCCAGATGCTTTCTTGCGGCGCAAATGCCGGGAGCTTGGCATAGACCTGCCCCCGCTCGGACAGTATGCATGCGGCATGATCTTCTTGCCGCGCGACATGGTTTCGCGCCGGATGTGCGAGAAAGCTCTCGAAGGTGTGCTTGAGGAATACGGCATGGTCGTTCTTGGCTGGCGCGATGTGCCGGTGGACAGCCGCCATGTCGGCCCCACGCCGCGCAAAAGCGAGCCGGTCATTCGCCAGATATTCGTGGCGCCCGGCCAAACATTTTTTAACCGCACCGATTTCGACCGCCGTCTTTACCTGGTGCGTCAGCGAGCGGAGAACTTGGTTGAGTTCGGTGACTTTCCGCGGGATGCTCAGCAGGATTTCTACATCTGCATTCTCTCGGCAAACCGCCTGATCTACAAAGGCATGCTTACCGCGCTCCAGCTGCGCCAGTATTACCTCGACCTCGAAGAACCGGATTTCGCAAGCGCGCTGGCGATGGTCCACTCGCGCTTTTCCACTAATACTTTTCCGTCATGGTACTTGGCGCAGCCGTTCCGCTATCTCTGCCACAACGGCGAAATCAATACCTTGCGCGGGAACCGAAACTGGATGCGTGCGCGCTATTCGTCACTCAGCTCGGAGGTCTTCGGTGACGAACTGCGAAAAATGTTTCCCATACTGACCGAATCCGGCAGTGATTCGGCCACTCTCGACAACGCCTTCCAGTTCCTTGCTGTAAACGGACGGTCCCTGCCGCATGCCGTGTTGATGCTCATCCCGGAGGCTTGGCAGAATAATTTCCACATGGACCCGGAACTTCGCGCGTTCTACGAGTATCATGCCTGCCTGATGGAGCCCTGGGACGGGCCGGCGTCGATTGCCTTCACCAACGGCTATATGATCGGCGCGGTTCTTGACCGCAACGGTCTCAGACCTTCCCGCATTTATGTCACTGCCGACGACCTGGTAATCATGTCCAGTGAAGTCGGCGTGCTGCCTATTCCACCGGAAAAGGTCGTGAAGAAATGGCGTCTTCAGCCGGGAAGAATATTTCTCGTCGATATGAAGCAAGGGCGTATAGTTGAAGATGAAGAAATTAAGCACGACCTTGTGGACAAGCGCCCGTGGCAGCGTTGGATCAAAGAAAACGTCGTCGGATTAGATACCCTGCCCGGCCCCCGAACAGTGCATGAAGCGGATTTGGAATCGCTGACAGCCCGCCAGCATTCGTTTGGCTATACAACCGAAACAGCAAAAATGATTATCGTGCCGATGGCGACCAATGCCGAAGAAAGCGTGGGGTCGATGGGCAGCGATACTCCGCTGGCCTGCCTGTCCGACAAACCGCAGCTTCTTTACAGCTACTTCAAGGAGCTCTTCGCCCAGGTAACAAATCCGCCTCTTGATGCAATCCGGGAAGAATTGGTCACATCGCTGCACACATATCTCGGGCGGGAGAGCAATCTGCTCGATGAGACCCCGCAGCACTGCCGGCTAATCCGGCTTGCGCAGCCGATACTGAGCAACGTGGAGCTGGAAAAACTCCGCCAATTCAACCGCGAGCCGTTCAGATCAGCCACGCTGCCGATGCTCTTTCCGGCTGCCGGGGGCCCGTCCGCCCTGGAAGCTGCGGTCGACGACTTATGCCAAAAGGCAAAAGAAGCTGTCGCAAACGGTGTTTCAATTTTGATCCTTAGCGATCGCGGGGTCAGTAAGGATCATGCTCCCATTCCCGCGCTTCTCGCGACTGCTGCCGTGCACAACAGGCTTATCCGCGACGGCATCCGCACACTTTGCAGCCTGGTTATTGAAACCGGAGAAGCCCATGAAGCGCATCACTTCTGCCTGCTCATCGGCTACGGCGCCGGCGCGGTAAATCCGTATTTGGTATTCGAAACAATCGCGGATGCACAGCGCCAGCGTCTCTTTTCCGAAAAGCTGACCTTGGATCAACTGCGCAAGAACTATATTAAGGCGGCGAACAAAGCGATTCTTAAAGTTGCTTCAAAAATGGGCATTTCGACGGTGCAGAGCTACCGTGGGGCGCAGATTTTTGAAGCGGTCGGCCTGAGCAAATATGTGGTCGATAAGTATTTCACACACACGGTGTCCCGGATCAACGGCATTGGGCTGGAGATCATCGCCCGCGAAAGTCTGGAACGGCATCATCGTGGATTTCCACGAATTAAGACCTCTGGAGAAGTGCTTGATTCCGGCGGCAACTACCAGTGGCGAAGCGACGGTGAATATCACATGTGGAACCCTGATACCGTGGCCAAGCTGCAGCATGCAGTGCGCACCAACAGTTACGCTGTATTCAAAGAGTTCGCGCGACTGGCCGACAGCCACGCCAAGCGGCTATGCACAATTCGCGGATTGTTGAAGATCCGGCCGGGCAAAGCCATTCCTCTCGAAGAAGTTGAACCAGCCTCGGAAATTGTCAAACGCTTCGTAACCGGGGCAATGTCGTTTGGATCAATCAGCAAGGAAGCGCACGAAACTCTTGCCATCGCGATGAACCGCATCAGCGGTAAGAGCAATACCGGCGAAGGCGGAGAAGATCCCGCGCGCTTTGTGCCGGATGCAAACGGAGATCTCCGCCGCAGCGCAATCAAGCAAGTCGCCTCCGGCCGCTTCGGCGTAACCACAGAGTATTTGATTAACGCGGATGAGCTGCAAATCAAAATGGCCCAGGGCGCAAAACCGGGAGAAGGCGGACAGCTTCCTGGCCATAAGGTCAATGAGTACGTCGGCAAAATTCGTCATACCACCCCGGGGGTCGGGTTGATTTCCCCGCCCCCACACCACGATATTTATTCCATCGAGGACTTGGCCCAGCTGATTCACGACCTGAAGAATGTCAACCGGCAGGCGCGTATATCCGTAAAGCTGGTAAGCGAAGTCGGCGTAGGGACGGTGGCCGCGGGAGTCGCCAAATGCAAAGCCGATCATATTTTGATCAGCGGCGATACCGGCGGAACCGGAGCGTCTCCGCTGACAGCAATCAAGCACTCGGGGCTGCCGTGGGAACTGGGGCTCGCTGAGGCGCAGCAAACCCTGGTCGCTAACAATCTCCGGGGCCGCGTCGTGCTCCAGGTCGATGGCCATCTCAAGACCGGACGGGACGTGATTATCGGCGCTTGCCTCGGCGCAGAGGAATTCGGCTTTGCCACAGCACCGCTCATCGCGCTGGGCTGCGTCATGATGCGCGTCTGCCACCTCAACACGTGCCCGGTAGGCGTTGCCACCCAAGACCCGGAGCTGCGCAAAAAATTCGCCGGACGTCCGGAGCATGTCGTAAACTTGATGTTTTTTATTGCCGAGGAAGTAAGAGAATACTTGGCACAGCTTGGCGTGCGGAGACTGGCGGACATAGTCGGAGCCACTGAGCATTTAGTTCCTGAAGATCTGTCGTGGCACTGGAAGGCAAGAACAATCGATCTCGGACCGGTTCTCCACCAACCGGAAGCGGGCCAAGATACAGCCCGGCGCAACATTGAAAAGCAGGAACATGGACTGGAGCACGCGTTGGATCACCGTTTGATTGAACTTGCCGAACACGCCATCGAGCACGGAGAAAATGTATCGTTCGAACTTCCCGTTCAGAACACAAACCGCACGGTCGGCGCGATGCTTTCCGGAGAAATCGCCAAGCGCCGCGGGTTCTCCGGCCTCCCTGACGATACAATCACATTCCGTTTTAATGGCTCGGCGGGCCAAAGTTTTGGATGTTTTCTGGCCAAAGGAGTGACCCTTATTTTGGAAGGCGATGCCAACGACTATTTAGGAAAAGGACTGAGCGGCGGAAAGATCATCGCCTACCCTCCTCGGCGCGCGGCTTTTCGCGCTGAAGAAAACATTATTGCCGGTAATGTCATTTGCTACGGCGGCATTGCTGGCGAAGTCTATCTGCGCGGCATCGCCGGTGAGCGTTTCTGCGTGCGAAATAGCGGCGTTTACGCCGTCGTGGAAGGTGTAGGAGATCATGCCTGCGAGTATATGACCGGCGGAAGGGTAGTTGTTATCGGCCCCACGGGAAGAAATTTTGCTGCGGGTATGAGCGGCGGCATCGCCTATATTTACGGCGCCAAGGATGAATTTGCGCTTAACTGCAACTTGCAGCTCGTCGAGCTGGAAACTCCGGACAGCGAGGATTTAGCCGTCATCCGGCAGCTCTTGGAAAATCACCTGCGGCACACCGGCAGTCCGATTGCTGAATCGATTCTGAGAAAATGGGAAAAGTCTGCGGTCAATTTTATTAAGGTAATGCCAAATGACTACCGGCGGGTCCTGTCCCAACAAGCCGAAATCGAAAGAAGGGCCCAAGAATTATCGCAGCTTCAGACAGTCAACATTTAGAGGCACATGGGCAAGCCAACAGGATTCAAAGAATTTTCGCGAGAGCTGCCGCCGCTTCGTCCGGTTCCGGAGCGTCTGCGTGATTGGCGCGAAGTTCACGACGAACAGCTGTATTCCGATGAAAAACTTGCTCAGCAAGCATCGCGCTGCATGGATTGCGGCGTACCGTTCTGCAATAACGGCTGCCCGCTCGGTAATCTTATTCCAGATTGGAACGATCTCGTCTATCGCAACCGCTGGAGGAGCGCGCTGGACAGTCTGCTCAAGACAAATATGTTTCCCGAATTCACCGGCCGCGTCTGTCCCGCACCTTGCGAAGAAGCTTGCGTGCTGAGCATTAACGATCAGCCGGTAACCATTAAACTCGTCGAAGAAAACATTATTGAACATGCTTTCGCACGCGGCTGGATTAAGCCCCTGCCACCAGCAGTGCGCACAGGCAAGAAAGCCGCCGTGATCGGCTCCGGTCCGGCGGGGCTTGCTTGCGCAGCTCAGCTCAACAGGGCCGGCCACTCAGTCACGGTATACGAACGCGCCGATCGCATCGGCGGTCTGCTCACTTACGGTATCCCGAATTTCAAGCTGGAAAAGCATATCGTCGAGCGCCGCATCAAATTGCTGGAAGAAGAAGGAATAGTCTTCCGGACAAATGCGAATGCCGGAATTAATGTGCCGCTGGAAGAGCTGCGGACAAGTTTTGATGCGATTTGCCTCTGCGGAGGCGCCACACAAGGCAGAGATCTGAACGTCCCGGGCCGGGATTTGCACGGCATTCACTTGGCAATGGAATACCTTGCCCAACAAAACAAGCACGATTTCGGAGAGCGCGACGAAAACCAGATTAGCGCCAAAGACAAACATGTCGTAATTCTCGGCGGAGGAGACACCGGTTCTGACTGCTTAGGCACAGCCTTGCGCCAAGGAGCAAAATCGGTCCAGCAGTTTGAGCTGCTCCCGCGCCCACCGCAAGCCCGCACTTCGGACATGCCCTGGCCTTACTGGCCAATGATTCTCCGCATGAGCTCATCGCACGAAGAAGGCGGCATGCGTGATTGGAGTATCAACACCAAGTTTTTCAGCGGGGAGAATGACCGCGTGAGCAGGCTTCATGCTGTGCGGCTTGAATGGACAAAAGGCGCCGACGGCCGGCTTGGCATGCGCGAAATCCCCGGTTCCGAGTTCGAGATTCCATGCGAATTGTGCCTGCTGGCAATGGGCTTCGTCCATCCGGAGCACGCGGGAATTATTGAACAGCTCGGCGCGGCGCTTGATGCCCGGGGCAATGTGGCGACAAACAGCAGTTATCTCACGAGCGTCCCTGGCGTATTCTCCGCTGGAGATATGCGGCGCGGACAGTCATTGGTCGTCTGGGCGATTGCCGAAGGACGAAATGCCGCACGTGCTATTGATGAGTTTCTGATGGGCCGCTCCGATCTCTATGGAGGAACCTGCCGGTAATGTCAAACGAAGCCGACCGCGAGAAAAGACTTGTTGCGCTTAGCTCAATCGCTGCGGCCGTTTTCTTGACAACCATTAAGTTTATTGCCGGACTACTGACCGGCAGCTTGGGTATTCTTTCGGAGGCAGCACATTCACTACTTGATTTAGTAGCCGCAGTGATTACTTTTTTTGCCGTTCGCGTTTCCTCGCGTCCAGCAGATCGCGAACATCAGTTCGGTCATGCCAAATTCGAGAACCTATCGGCATTGTTTGAAACAGTGCTCCTTTTGGTAACTTGCGTCTGGATTATTTATGAAGCAGTCGAACGCCTGTTTTTCGTGGAAGCCGAAATTAAACCTTCGGCCTGGGCCTTCGTTGTCATGGGCCTTTCGATTATCATTGATCTTTCACGCTCCCGCGCGCTGTACCGCGTCGCACGAAAATACGACAGTCAAGCACTCGAAGCCGATGCTCTTCATTTCTCAACCGACGTTTGGTCATCCTCCGTCGTCATCCTTGGCCTTATTTGCGTGACGCTGGCGCCCAAGCTGAATATACCCTGGCTGGTCAATGCCGACGCAATCGCGGCATTAATTGTCGCCGGCATCGTCATTTATGTCAGCCTGCAGCTCGGCGGCCGCACGGTCTCAGCGCTTACGGACAGCGCG
>JAKPSH010000037.1 GCA_029555385.1 Pseudomonadota bacterium | reverse complement strand
GAGAAACAAGGACTCGCCTGAGGCGAGCCGTGTAGTCTTTGTGCAAACTGCTCTAGCTGTTATAGCGCGCGAAATTGCTCATCCGTGAGCAATTTCGCGCAGTTCGGAGGCCGCATCGGTGCTGCGGCGTCCGGGCACGCCATCCCGGTGTGCCCTAGAGCGGATTAACTTCCAGCTACACTGGAAGTTAATCCGCTCTAATTGTCGAGGGGAAGCGGCTCCAAACGAGCATTATTCCAGTTATTTCAGCAACTTGCGCGTCGTGTTTAACGTATTCGGCGTATTTTCAGTCAAGCTCGTCCGATATTACGCCGATATTTAGACTGAGCGGCAACCCTTAAGCTCAGGGATAGGCGTGCGCGGGGGGAATTGTGTTGTGCGTTCCCGAACGGGCTGCTGCGCAAGGAATGTAAACGCGCGCAAAAAGGAAACACCATGGCTGGAAGCATCACCTTTCCAGGGATTGGCAGCGGCATTGACGGTGCAAGCATCGCCAAGGCAATCTCTGACCAATATCGGCTGCCGAACGCGGTCCATCAGAATTCAATCGATCAGCTTGCCGGCGAGATATCCTCTTTGGAGCAGCTGCGGACATTGTTATTGGACGTGTCCGATCGGCTGGATGCACTGCGCACATCAAACGGCGGTGCGGCAGTTAAACAGGCTTCAAGCTCCAATAATGACGTTCTTCGCGCGGCAGCAGGAAGCGGCGCAAAGGACGGCACTTACACTGTTAATGTGACTTCACTCGCTACTGTGGCCGTTGGTTCTTTCGACCGCAGCTTCAGTGCGGCGGACGAGGCAATAATAAGCGACGCAGTGCAGTCAGGGGCTGTTGAGTTTAGTGTCGGCAGCGGTGATGATGCCGAAGTATTTGCTGTGGAGGTGGGACCGGAGACGACAGCTCAGGATTTTGTCACGCAGTTTAATCAAGCGGCAAACGGTGCGGCGGTAGCTCATCTGATAAACCTTAGTACAGTCGAAAATCCAAATTACCGCATTAGCTTCACGACCAGTGAAGCCGGAACTGAACGCGGCAGCATTACGGTAAGCGCCGAAAATCCAGCGCTACTGGAAGAAGATGTCTTGGGCGGCACGACTATCGAACAGGCCACAGATGCCCGGTTCAGCATCAGCGGCATCTCGGGAACATTCACCCGGAGCAGTAATGTGGTGAGCGATGCTATTGCGGGTGTGACACTGAATCTTGCTTCGCCCGGCTCCGCTTCCGTCAGCGTAACGCCGAGTGCGGATGCCAGCGCTGACCAGGTGGAGGCTTTTGTTAATGCATTTAATGCGGTAGTGCGTTTTGTTAACACCGAGGATCGTGTTGACGTTGTCGAGGAAGACGGCGAGCGGACCAATGTGTATGGTTCGTTGGCCCGGACTTCGGTCGACGAAAATGCAGTTCTCGGCCTACGCGATGCAATCGCCGGTGCGAAATCAGGCGATGGCACGCTTTCTCTTGCGGCGCTTGGCGTCTCGACTAATCGCGACGGTTCGCTCTCGTTTGACCGTGAGAAATTCGAGGCGGCCTTCAACGGTGATGCGGCGGGTGCAGAGCAGGTTGTGACGGCGCTGGCTGATCGTGTTTCCGGTATTCAAGGAGTGGTGCACCAATTTACCGGTTATGGCCAGCAGATTGACGGTGCGATTAAAGGCGATGAGGCAGAAACTTCACGTTTGCAGGATACAATCAGCCGCGTCGAACGCGCTGCGTCTGCCCGTGAACAAGCGATTATCGGGCAGTTTTCACGCCTCGAAGGGCTCCTGGCCAAGCTTCAGGCCGATTCGAGTTTCATAAGTTCGCTGTTGCAGTTTTAGTAATTTGACAGGAAGGGGAAGATAAATACGCTGCTTTGATAGGGATGTTTTAAAAGCACGATACCACGACAAGTAAAACCACGGAGGGGTTATGGCTATTGCGCAATTTTCCGGAGTTGCTTCCGGAATCGACTCCGCATCGCTGATCGATGCGATCATCGAAGCTAAAGAATCGGTTAACATCCTGCGCCGCAATGAGATTGACGCGCTTGATGCGGAAAATAGCGCGCTGGAGGAGTTAAATACCAAGCTTCTTGCGCTTGACGAAGTGATCGACAAGTTCCGCACGATAAACGGCGGCGGGGTCAGCAAAAAGGCGTCAAGCTCTGATTCTACAGTTGCCACTGCTGTCGTTGGAGCATCAGCGGTAAACGCGTCATATTCTTTGACTGTGACCTCGGTTGCCGATACGGCAACTGGTTCGTTTGACCATCAGTACGGCGCTTCAACCGATTATGTTTCAGCCAGCGGCAGTGGAGACGTAACGATTTCTGTCGGCAGCGGGGCGGATCAGGTTGACATTACGGTAGCAGTGACGGCGAACTCAACGACGCTCGATGCGTTCGCGGCCGCGGTAAACAGCGATGAAGATAACGACGGACTTGTGCATGCAAGTGTAGTCAACATTGGCACATCATCAGCTCCGGACTACCGCCTGCTTTTTACCACGTTGCACCAGGGTACGGCTCAGGGCCAGCTTGCGTTGGCTGCGGATGTCGCAATTACCGAGCTTGCCGCGAGTTCGATAGACCTCGCAACAAACGCTGTCTTTTCGATTCAAGGCATTGGTGATGCAATCACGCGCGAAACGAATTCTGTCAGTGATGTAATCAGCGGCGTGACATTTCAGCTTACCAAAGCAGGTTCGGCGAATATATCAATCAGCACCGATCCTGATGGAACGGCTGATGCCTTCAATGAAATCGTCAACGCCTATAACGACATTGTCTCGTATATAAACGAGAACGATCTCATCGAGCGCGTTGAGGAAGATGAGGAGGCGACCAATGTCTATGGCTCCCTGGCGAAAACGCGGATTGATGACGATTTTCTTGCTGCATTTAAAATGGCGCTGCTTGAGACCGATGCGGAGAACGGTACAACAGTAACGAGCATGGCCGAGCTTGGCATCTCGACGAACCGTGATGGCACAATTTCCATTGATACAGATAAGTTTAAGGAGGCCGTTGGCAACGATCCTGCCGGGGCGACAGAAGTCCTCAACGGCTTTGCTGACGCGGTTTCGGGAACAAGCGGCGTCATTTATCAGTACACCAAGTTTAATGGTTTTATTGACTTGGCTCAGCTTGGCAACGAGAACGAGATTAAGAACATCAGCGATACGATCAAGGCGCTTGAGCGGCGCACGGACTCTTTGCGCTCGACCATGGAAAAGAGCTTTGCGCGGCTGGAGACAATCGTTGGGGACTTGCAGAGCCAGCAACAAGCACTTTCCGGTATATTGGCAGGACTCTCGTAGTTATTGGGTCAGCAACGAAAAACGCAGAGAAAGTGAAGTAAACATAACCGCTTAGGCGGTAAGGATTGTTGGGCCAGCGACTGACCGGGGGCTTGGTGAGAGCCAAAGAAAGTACTAAAGAAAGTTCGTATATCAACCCGATAATATCATCGGGGGATGTGTTGATGGACCACGATTGGGAATCACTGGGATATGCAAGCTAAATCAGCTTACAAACAATACGCCACAGTACATATTTCAACAGTTGATCGCGGACGCCTCTTGCTGATGCTTTATGACGGCTGCATCAAGTTCCTTAAGCACGCAAAAGACGGTCTCGAGAAAAAGGACATCGCGAAGTTTGCGCGCTTCATGAGCAAGGCGCAGGCGATTATCTCCGAGCTGATGCTGACGCTTGATTTCGAAAAAGGCGGGCAGATCGCCAAAGACCTCGATCGGCTGTATGACTTCATGCTGTTCTATTTGACCGAGGCAAACCTCGAGAAAAACCCGGTCAAGATCCAGCGCGTATTGGAGCTGGTGGAAATAGTTGCCAGCGCTTATCGCGAAGTGATTGAAGGGCAAGCAAAGAGCGCGCTGCCAGGCGGAGAACCAGTCGACGGCGAGCAAAAGCGGCTTGAAGCTGATCCTGCCCGCGGACAAAACATCAGCGTCAGTTTCTAACGCTGCAACCTCTCGTCATTCTGAGAGCAAGCGCCGTGTGCAACGGCCACCGGTTGGCTCGGGATAACAAGCTATGGTGCTGTTTTATCCGCGCCGAACCGGATGGCATTTGACGCGATGCGCGTATCCTGCACGTAGCACTGCTGCGGATCGATTTGCGAACGCCACATGCGGCAGTGTTCCTTGGGCAGGCCTCGCATCTCGCAAGTATACGGGCATAACGCGCGTGTAATGCTGCCCTGCGGATCAATCCGGACAAATTGGTTCTTTTTAACATCGCCGTCGGAGTCTTCGATCATCGCTGGCAATGCGCTTTCTGCCGTCTTTTCGGGTGCGGCTGACTTGTGGGTATCGCTGCATTCAGCCGCGGCCTGAGCCGTTGGGAAAAGCAAAATCAAGACAAGCGTCATGAACATTTTCATACGGCATCCCTCATTGTGTGAATAAAATAACACAATCAATCAGCCCCTCGGGTATATGCGCGTTGGACGAGGCACGTTCGAAGCGGCTTCATTTTTCGACATGCCCTTAATGAATTCACCGTGGGGCAGGTGCGAGGACGGACTTTTACCTTAAATCTGAAACTACCCGCGTCTTTTGCACCGGCGGCGGCATCCATTCAATAAAGCGGTCTTTTCTGACGCCTAAATCCGAGGTTTTTGCTGCGCATGCCCGACGAGCTGAAGAACAAAAATCTTCAAGTGATTTCTGCGCGAATGCGTGAGGAATGGGACCGTCGTGTAAGTCACGACTACCGTTACTGGATGAGCGACGGAGTGGACAGCGATCGCACAATGTGGGAAGCGGGCAAGCGCGATTTTTCCATCCTGATTAAAGAACTCGATCCGACTGAGCTTGCCCGGCAAACAGCGCTTGAAATCGGATGCGGCGTGGGCAGGCTGATGCGTCCCGCGGCCCAGGTGTTTTCACGGGCCATCGGTATAGATGTTTCAGCCGAGGCGATAGCTCAAGCGAAGTGCCTGCTTGCCGATCTGCCGAATGTTGACCTGATTTTGGGAAACGGCGTTGATCTGGTGCAGATTGCACAACACAGCATCGACTTTGCTTTTACATTTGCCGCAATGAGCAGTATGCCGGTTGCTGTTATCGCGAATTATCTTAGCGAGCTCTCCCGTGTAGTTAAACCAAACGGCCTGCTCCGGCTTCAGGTTTTTCTTGGCCGGGAGCAGGATACGGCAGAAGAGGATACGCTGGCGATCAGAGTTTTCACAAAGGCTCGTTTCTGTGAAGCTCTCCACGCTGCCGGCTTTGCCGTTGAATACGCAACAGAACTGGAACTGCCGTTTGAGGTTTCAAACCACGAAGAAGGAATAATCGCCCATATCGTCAGCGCAAGAAGGATGGCCGGCATTTTTGCTGTTTCTTCGGATGTACAGCAGCATCTTGTCGAGCGCAGCGAAAGTGCGGCGGGAGCGGCCTGGCAGGGGTCGCGCACGGAGTATTTGATGGCTCTTGCGCGTGCCAAGCAGCAGCTTGATGCCGGCCAAGCGCAGCAAGCGCTTGCTGCGCTTGAATTCGCGGTAGCGGTGTATGCCCAGGCGGAACCTGATGTTCGTGAACTTCTTGCTGAACTGCGGCGCTTAACCGGGGCGGTGAATGCCGGTCATCAGCACGGGCCTACCGCCGCAAGCATGCGGAACGAAGTCAGTGCACATTCTCAGCATGCTCCGGTTTATGCGCAAAATCTGGAAATCTTGCGCCGGCGCTTTCCCGAGCTTGAGTCGCTGTTAGAGAAAACTGTGCTGACTGAAGCGGTTTCCGTATCGTTTTCCGCTGCCGGCGAGCCGGTGATTTCATGTCAAGGGCTTGCCCTCAGTCATCGCGAGAAACCGGAACGAAGCGGAGCTTCCTGGGCGGAGCGTGCGCTCAATGTGCCGGATATTCGCAGCAAAGGTGCGCTTGTTGTTGCCGGGTTCGGTGATGCTTATCACCTGCGGGCATTAATCAAAATGTGGGGGAAGGAGGTTCATGTCGCCGAGCCCAGCTTGGAAGTCCTCAAAGCAGCGCTCACGTATATCGACTGCCGGGAGGTT
>JAKPSH010000036.1 GCA_029555385.1 Pseudomonadota bacterium | reverse complement strand
TTCTTGCGCGGTTGCCGGACAACGCGCCAACGAACTTTTGGATTTCGGGCCCGCCGACCGTTCCCTCCCAGCGTTTGGCTTGAATGTAGACGATATCCAGGCCAAGGCGATCTTCGTTGATAATGCCGTCGATCCCGCCGTCGCCGCTTCGGCCAACTGCACGCCCTGCATCCCTCCTCGATCCGCCGTAACCCATAGCAACCAGCAGGTCGACAACGAGCCGTTCGAAAAACGCCGGTGAACAGGACTTTACTTTCGCCAGTATTTCCGAAGCCAAAGCACGGCGAATTTGAGCATAGGCTTCTTCGATGCTCTCCTCGGGAGTTCGCTGATCGGCCGCGTCTACTGCGACCTCGGCTTCATCAGCGTGGTTCTGATGTGTCTTAAACTCTTGGAACTCCGGAAATCGTTCGAGGTAGTAATTGTCTATCTTCGATGGCTTTTCCTTGAGCGTTTCAAGTCCACGGTCTGTAATCTGAATGTATCCGCGCCGGGGGTATTCGAGCAGGCCGGCTTTCTTCAAATACGTCTTTGCCCAACCAACCCGGTTGTAAAAAACGGCCTGCCGGCCGCTAGGCAGCAATTCATTTAAGTCATCCTCGGAAAGCCGCATTTGTTCGGCCAGCTTTTGGTATGCTTCGTCGATTGGATGCTCCCGCCGGTCTTCCGCAAACTTAAGAAGCGGCAGCATGAATGATTGGTAATCTGGTACTGACATGACATGCTCCATGCTTATTGCATATTTTGGAATCCCTGCATCCACCCTTTTTAGTCAATTTTCCATTTACCGCCAACTCGCTCACCCGAAAAGACTCCATTCACCCGAGTAACATCCACCCATAAGAACGAGATATCCGCTCCCCGCCCTCCGGCGCCCCCTCCCCCTGTTCAAAATCGTTACACCGCACCCGACGGAATAACCCAATCACCAGTTCAAGTTTCAGAAACCAGGGGTCGGGATGGATGAATCCATCCGCCGGATATGGAAGATTTGCGGCGTTATTCCTCCTGGAACCGCACCGCGGGAAAGACGGCTGGCATCGATCATTTATGATACTCCCCGTAGCCCCGGTGAAGCGGTTCGTCGACCTAACCCAGGGGGCGGCATCTGCACCTTAGGAGAACTCATATGGCGCACCTGCGGATTTGGCACATCATTGCAGCGGCATTCCTGTTTCATCTTTCGACCGGCAGCGCTTGGGCGTGCGAAACGCGGACAATTGAAGGAATGGGAACTTTCGATGCCCGGGCGCCGATTGCGGCAAGCGTTCCCGGCTACAACGCAACCCTTGATGAACTGCGCGCGGCGGCTCAGTACGAACGTCAAACCTATATCATTGATTCGCATGAGCAAGCCCACAATTTGTTCTTGTTCTTTTTTCACACTGAGCAGAGCCTTTGGAGAATCTACGCGGTTATGGATGCCAGCGAAGTAACGAATGCTGAGGGTGAACATCTTTTCTTTCTCACAGACCAGCAACTGTTCTTCACCCCGGACGGCATATGGAACGGCGGAGGCAGCTACTCGTGGAACATAATTTGGACTTCTGGCGAATCCCAATATGTTGATGTAGACCTATCGTACTTCGAGCAGCAAAGCTCGGACGCCGTTATCGCAATCAACGGAGCACGTTTCCGTGCTTGTCCTCAATATGGAAGTCTTGATGTCGATGCCGACGGCAACGACGACTTCGTCGTTTGGCGGCCAAGTTCAGGTATGTGGGCGGCAACCAAATCCGCGCCCTATTCTGATGAATATCTTTGGACTCAATGGGGCCTTCCCGGCGATTACCCATTCGTTGGGGACTACACGGGTGACGGCTCTGTCGACCTAGTGGTCTGGCGGCCCAGCAACGGGACCTGGTACCTGTGCAGCTACGAGGACTGTCAGAGGTACGGCTATGCACGGCAGTTCGGCCTGCCGACAGATCGCCCGGTTAAAGCAGATTTTGATCACGACGGCATCTTTGATTTCGCCGTATGGCGGCCGTCATGGGGTACATACTTCTATCTTGGTTCTGCCACTAACAATGTCGGCGTCATCCGCTGGGGCCTACCCGGCGATATTCCGGTTGGCGTAGGAAGCAACCGGTGAGAAAAAGCGGTGGCACGGGAAGATAGAAAGCTGAATTAGCTTGTTGTGGAGTATCTGCACTTTAGGAGAACTGATATGGCGCGCTTCCGGATCTGGCATATCGTGGCAGCAGCATTGATGCTCTATCTTTCATCTGGGAATGCCTGGGCATGCACAACACGGACTATCGAGGGAACAGGCCGTCTTGATTCCCGCGCACCAATTTCAGCGAGCTTTCCTGGGTATAGTGCAACCATTGCTGAGATGCGCGCCGCAGCCCAATACGAACGCCAAGCCCATATCGTTGATTCACATGCACAAGCCCATAATGTATTCCTTTTGTTCTTCCACACCGCACAACAGAACTGGAAAATCTATGTAGTTATGAATGCCAGCGAAGTGATGTCTTGGGAAGTACGTCCGCTCTTCTTTCTCGCGGAGTGGGACTTGGAATTTTCCCCGGAAGGCGGAAGAGCTCACGCAAGCGGCGACGAATGGGGCCTGGTTTGGGCTTCCGGAGAGCCGCAGTATCTGGAAACAGACTTTTTCGAATTCGAGCAGCATGCCCAAGACGCAGTCATCTCGATTATCGGCGGCAGTTTCCGCGCTTGTCCGCAGTACAGTGGTCCTGACCTAGATTTCGACGGCAAAGATGACCCGATTGTATGGCGCCCCAGCAGCGGCATGTGGGCAGCTCTCAAATCGAGCACGAATTACGCTGATTACCTCTGGCTGCAGTGGGGTCTTCCCGGTGACTACCCATTCGTTGGAGATTACACAGGGGACGGCTATCCGGACTTGGTAGTTTGGCGCCCAAGCAACGGTAATTGGTATATCTGCCCCTACTACCTCGACTGCCAGTGGGCCAACTTTGCACGGCAGTTCGGCCTGCCGACAGATCGCCCTGTCAAAGCCGACTTTGATCACGATGGTATCCTCGATTTAGCCGTATGGCGGCCGTCCTGGGGCACGTTCTTCTATCTCAGTTCCGCGACTCGCGATGTCGGCGTCGTCCGCTGGGGTTTGCCGGGCGATATTCCTGTTGGCGCGGGGAACAGCCGTTAAAAAATAGGGCCAGGTCCGATTTTTCAATACAAAGTGATCCGAGGAAGAGAGAGAGATCACTTCGAGGATAACGCGGGATGCGATTCCTTCAGCCACACCTGAAAGTCCTCCCGCAGCTTCGCCGCAACCCTATACATCTCATCCGCCTCGAGCTCGGACACCACATTCGCCTTCTCGTAGTCCGCAACATTCCGTTTCTTGCGAAAGACATCGAGCTTCTGGACTCTCTTGGCATCAGTCTGCAAGGTGAACTCTAGCGACTGAAAGACTCTGTAGTGGTGAGCCGTCCGCTCCGCCTTGTAGCCCGCTGCGGCCAAGGCGGCAGTAGCTATCTGCAGCGCAGCATTATAGCCGATCGCAAAACACCAGCCCAGCCGTTTGGCACGCGGCCAAATCCCGGTCAACGACGCTTAGCAGGTCGTTGATTTCTTGTGCGCTGCTTTGGTGCGGCTTTAGCCAACCGTTTTTCAGCCAATTTGCTAATGTCATTTTCGGTACCAATCACAAATATCTTCGTCCCTGCCACTACTTGGCTTACGAAGTGACTCTTTTCTGCGAGCTTTCGCGCAAATTCATCGGAGTTGTACACTGTTGGATTCATCTCTCGCCGCAGCTCCCTCTGAGCGTCAGCGAGAACGGGCACAACATCGTCCAGGGAAATATTATCTCCAACAATCATCAGATCAACGTCGCTCTGTGCAGTTTCTTTGCCCGAAGCAAAGGAACCATAAATGAAAGCCAGCCGGATCTGCTTTGCCAGCGGACGAAGACACGTCTCGACAATGCGCGGGACGCCAAAGGTTTTCCTGATAAGGCCCTGAAGTTCGTCAAATACTGCGTTTTCTTTGTTAACATGAAAATACGTTTGGCGGCCTTCAACCAACTTGGTAAGTATCCCCGCCTTTGTCAGACCTTCCAGCTCGCGCTGCACGCCCCCCGAACCAAGTTCAAGCAACTGCACGATCTGCCTCTGGTAAAAGCGCTCATCGGGATGGGTAAAGAACAGGCGAAGCACGGCCTGCCGCGTGATGCCGAAGAGCGAAGCTCCAATTGCGCTCCGAATACGTACGTTTTTTAGTCTTGCACCCATTCTGGGTACGATTGTACCCATATTGGGTTCGCTGTGCAAGAACTTTCTTTTCAGCAACTTCGAACCTTAGAACAGCTACTTAACCATCGGCCTCGTAAGTGCCTGAACTTCCTTACTCCTCATGAGGCTTTTATCAATGAGTGTTGCACTTAATCATTGAATCCACAGGATTATGGAAGGGGCTGTTTTTCGGGGCCGAGATCTAGAAAATGCCGCTTGACCCAAGAAATTTTCCGGTGCTTCAATATTACAATTCTGAATCGGGGTGATCTAAATGACAAGGACAGACGACAAGCCTCCTCCTAAGCCGGACAAAGGACGAAATACGGCAAAGCCGCTGCTTGAGATAGCAATGCTTATTTGCCTCGTTTCCTTGGGCTTCCTCTTGTTTTCTTTTAACCGGCAAAGGTTTCAGAGGCCCGCACCCCGCACTGCTGCTCGTATTGAACCCCTCCCAGACGCCTTAGAGTTAAAGCGAATACTGTCCGACGATTCCGATCCTTCAAGGAGGAGAGCAGTGCTTCACCAATTGATTTTCGGCAGCAACAAGCCGCGTTTTGAAACCGCGCAAGGCTTGGACTTGGTTAGGACTCTGCTCACACTTGTCCGAAGGTCCGACGCGAAACTCGATCCCGTGCTTAGGCTTCGCCCTATCGGAACGATGCTTGATTTAACCGAATCGGCTTCGAGCGATCGGGATATACAGGTGTTTATTCAGCAGGAGATTCTTCCTTTTGCCGCCGCAAATTTGAAGAGCGATTCCGAACTTGGTGTATATGCCGGCTATCTCTTGGGCAGTCTTTGCCGCTATGTGCCGGAACATGCGTTTGCGCTGCTGCTTGAATCAGCCTGCGACTCGCAGCACACGACCTACGGCTCTTTCGTCGGCTTGTTTGATTGCATCGCTTATCGCCACCCTGCCCAAAAAGCGAAATGCGCCGATGCTAAGCCGTGTGTGCTAAAGGGCCTTTATGCAGAGCAAGTGGATGATCGCATTGCGCAGAGCGCCGCTCGGATTGCGGAAAGATGTATGACCGATGATGACAGCGAACTCACGGCCGCTCTTGTCCATTCTGCCGCGCGGGGGAACAGCCAGGCGATCGCGCCGGCAGCTCGTCGCTGGGCAAGCAGCACTCACAATCTTAATGAAGACAGGACTTCGCCGCACCCGGTGAATCCAAATGCGGAAAAAATTGACCTGACCAGCCGGCCTGCCGTACAGACTCAAACAGGCAGCAGGGGTGGAGCGAATATGTATGGATTGCCCATGTCGAAGATTCTGTCGGAAGCCCGTCGGCAGCTTCGCTGCCAAAACATCGTTCTTCTGGCATCCGACACCAACATCCCGGTTTTTAAAGTCGCGGGACCGTGGGCAACCGGATTCTCGAGAGCACTTGCCGACGCCGGGTTTACACTAGTCCATCAAGGTTCAATAATCCGGATCTACAATGCGCAAAGCCTGAAGCGCCGCGCCAGGACAGGGCTCTTTTTTGGCGTCAACCCCATGACGTCTTCCGCCGCTGTGTCGTGTGTAGTGCACCAAGATCCGGGAGCTGGTTGCGTCAAGCAGCTGGCGAATCAGTTGGGACTGGACGTAACAGGTGTGTCCAAACTCGACCGTTCGATCGATCTGCTGCTTGTCGATGCGCCTTGGGATGAAGCACTTGATGTCCTTTTTGAAAGCACCGGGCACAAAGCTGTTCTTGACGGCAAGCGCCTGACAATTGAATAAGAATTATCTCCGCGCTAACAGAGCCCCAGATCCGGGCACCTGGTTACCACCTTTTTAGCGGGGTTACCACCTTTTTAGCGGTGATGCAACATTCCGCGTCCGGTGCCTGCGGCCGCTGCAAGGTTTTTTCGACCTGCCCATTCGCTCCGGAAACTTGATGGCGCGCGTTTAAATCTGAACCCGCAGTCCAATCTCACCCAATCGCTCAGTCTGAAGCTTCTTTTGTCACATTACGCCGCCCATGGCGCACAAAATATATGGCGGATTGTTTTTGGAGGTTTTACGGATATGACGTTCATGGCGCCAGAGGGCGCAAAGTCCTCTCCTTTTGTTCTGACCCGCGCGGCGGTTACACCGTCACAGATTCCATCTCAGAACCCGGCAAGATCTGAACAAACACCAGCTCCTGCTGCCGGTGCGCCTGACAAACGGGCCGCTGCGGGAAAGGAACAGCCGGTGCAAAGCAGAGATCAAATACCGCCGCGCCTCGCGCTGCAGAGCCAAGCAGCACAAGCGGACCAGTGCGCGGCCGCAGGCAACCATCACCAGGCACGCGAGATTTATGCCGGCATGCTGGTGCAGTCAGAAAAAATGACAAGTGATGACTTTCTCTACCCCCCCACAGAAGCCTTCGGCAGTCTTTATGCGCTCATCGACGCCGGGGTACGCTACTTCCGCGGCCGGATCTGCGGGATCGATTTAGCCAAGGAGTCGCAGGCCCAGTGCCACGAAGCAATCGGCCGCTGCCTGGAAATGGAGCGTGAATTTGATCGAGCCGAGGAGCACAACAGCCGCGCATTAGCGGGCTATACGGAACTCTTCGGTGAAAACAGCAATACCGTAGCCCGTTTTCATGCGGATAAGGCGGTGCTCTACCGGACTCTCGGTTTGCCCGAAAAAGCAAAGGAGCATGAATACGAAGCAGTGGAGACAGCTCGGCTGGCTGAGCAGCGCGCGGCTCTGAGCAAAGCGGCCGGCCCGGGGCGGGTGCATACTCTGTTTTCTCTGATTCCCGACGGACTGGGCCTGTCGCTTACTGAACAAGGACTCCGCCTTGAGACGGAAAGCGCGGCCAAAGTTCTGCATGCTGTTCCGGGGCTGCGCATCAGCCGGGAACTTACTGTAGCCTTGGACCAGATCAAGGGGGCGGAACTTGACGGAAACACGTTTCGCGTTATGGGGAAGTCCTCGATTGCCCTGCGCGATCGAGCGCTGCCTGACGGCTCGCGCATTGAGATGAATAACTTAAGCTTCACGGTTGCGCTTGACCCGAATCGCAGCGGCACGATTCTGCTCAGCGATATTGAAGGCCTGGAAATTCATGCCGGGGCGATTAATGCTAAAGTGCGCTGCATCGCGCTTTCTTCTGACGGCAAGAAACTTAAGGTTGCGGTGAAACAATTGGAAGACATCGCTCGGCAGAAACCGGCTCAGACAAAGAAGGAGCCGGCGGCTGGTGCGCCCAAGAAAAGGGTGCTCTCGGCCTTAGTGGGCGCGATGTCTAGTCTCGACGATTTGGCGCTTGCTGCACATTCGGTTGGCGCAATAGGCAAGAATACGGCGGCAACGATGTTTATGCAGCACGAATTCGACCTCGAGCACACCGCAAATGGAGCATTAATCAACGAATTTTATCAGCAAGCGGTATCCGGCCTGCGTGAGCGGACACTTGGTGCTGAACTCCGGCGGCAAATTGAGCAGCGCGGAGCGGTTCTGCCGCTAGAGATGCCGCAAGTGCGCAGCGTGAGGAAAGAAGGTGAACGCGTTTGCGTCAAGCTCAGTCAGGATTACAAGCAAGAGCTGGGCGGATTGACGCTCACCGTGCCCAAAGATTTCACCATTGACACGGTAAGCCGGGGCAATGACGGGCTTTCTGTTTCGGTTCGTCCGGGGATCGGCGCGGAAATGCCCTTCATCCCGGCGGATAAACTTGCCTTGTTGGAAAAGTTTCTGCCGGAGGCGGCATATGCTGAATTACGGCGAAACGGCGTCAGTGACACGCTGCGCTGCAACATTAACAGTCTCAGCGTCCGGCCCGGCGCCGCACCAAATCAGATGGCCGTGAACATCGGCATGCATGGCCCGTTGAGGAGCGTTTCTGTGGAAGTAGACCGCGACTTTAAGCCAATTTCGGATGCTCACGGCATTTGGAGCGCGCGCTGCTTGATTGGCAATCCGGCGGCAGGGGGGGAGCCTTTTTGCGTGACGTTGCGGTTTGATGCGGAGAATAATCTGGCAATGTCCAACATCGAGCTCGCGCAAATCTTTGCTGATGCAGTGCATCAAGGGATTAAAACAAGGGTCGACCACGCCGTCGAGGGATTGAAAAGCAAGCAGATAGCCAGGCGCGGTAGCTTGCGGGATCGCGTGGCAAAACTTGCAGATGATGCAGTGCGCGGAATCGTCCCTTTCGCTGAGCCGCGCGTGAGCTTGCCGCTTCCTCAATTGCGAATGCCGCGGCTGTTTGGTCCGCTGATGTAGCAAGAGACCCCGGAAACAAGCAATCCAGATTTTGATTTGATCTGATGGCGCCTCGCATTCTTATGCACAAGATTTCTTGTCCTTGTGTTTCTTGAGTGGAAACTGAGTTCTCACGGAGCCGGCACCGATTATCTCATTGCATCCTGCATTTTGCTGCTTTGACGTTATACTCGTCGACGCGAACAAATCCATCCAGTGCTATTTTCTTGAAGAGTTTATCGTCGATTATGCCTGCGTAATTGTGCCAACCACTGTTCTGCTCTCATAAGCGATTCGGAAAGCCGGCCGGCACGACCATGTCCTGCAAGCGGAGGCCGAAGCCGTCCGCTTGCAGGATACCAGCGGCCAAACAGAAGCTCACGTGAGCAGGTCGAGCAGCATCCGATCGGCTACCAGCCCGGACTGGGAAAAATCCAGGGCATTGATGCCGTCGGAGTCGCCGGTCATTTCGAGGATGACGGAGCTGTCGGTGTACCATGGCACTCCCTTCTCGATCATCGCCCCCAAGACCGCGGTCAGGATACTGCTCTGCCAGCCGCGAAGATTACGATCCATGGGGCAGAAACAGGCGACCAGCGGATGGTCATTGCCCTGGCGATTGACGAACGTGTCGCGCATTGTTTCCACGCTGCACTCAAGACGGACTTGCACCGCAGGGTTTCGCCAACGGCGGATTCGCGATGCCGCCTGACCGTAGAGCTTGCTCAAGACGATGTCGTCTCTACTAGTGTGGTAGAAAAACACCGCGAGCCTCGGCGCCTCTTGTTGGACTTGGCAGTGCGCGAGCACGGCTTCGAAAAACGCCAAGTACCAATGTTCAAGATCCTGCCCGTAGCGGCAGCCATCAGCCGCCCAATACTCCCTTGCCCGGCGTTCCGCCCAGGAAGTCACGACAAAGGGATCCACATCCGGGTGGCGGAACATCGCCCGCACACGTTCCCGAGCGAACCGGCCGGCCTGGTGAAACGCACCCTCGCCTGGCGGTCTTCCCCATTTCTCCCAGAGGAAGTACGCGTGGTCCCTTACCCGATGACGAAATCTGTCCGTAACCTGCATGACAACCTCCTGTTTGGCCCAAAAGAGAACGAAACGAGAAAGAACCGTTGTTGGCACCAGCCAGACTTTCCGATAGTCTTTTTCTAGTTAATAAAGGACAACAAATCAACTTTAATCGAGATCTCGGGGAAGGCGTGGCACCGGTTTTCTCGAAAGGGAACTGAAAACGGGAACCTGGTTACCGTTCGGAGGTGGGGATCCACATCCGGGTGGCGGAACAGCGTTCCGCCCCCGGAGGTCAGGGAACCTGGTTACCGTTCGGGTTACCGTTCGGAGGTCACCGTTTCGGGGCGTCCGGGGCGATGATCAGGGTGCGGTCGTGCGCCAAACCGCGGCGCACGACCTTTAAGTGAAGAATCCTTCACCCCGGAACCATTCCTCATCGGCTGCTTCTTCTGTAGCTACTGGAAGGGGGTTAGCTACTGGAAGGGGGTTACTGTATTCAGCGCCCCGTGAATCTGGGCACCTGGTTACCGGATTCCGGGATTTTCCAAGCAATACAGTGTCTTGCAAGTAAAGCTGACACAAATACATCGCGCTTCGCGTCAGGCTGACGGACAGAGGTTGCTTGATTCCATCATGATTTTTGGCTAAAAGCACCGCGGGCTGTTTCTCCGCAGTATTCCTGGAGTTCGTTCTTTCAGTATCCTCCTAACATGTGAAATCCAGAAACAGACTTCGCACGCCGAGGGATTACGCTTCCGCGCCGTGTTGAAGGTCAGTTTTGCTCTCTTGAAAGAAAGGTTCTTCCCGTGCCGAAGCTCGGACTAATCGACGTTGCTTGCGCGGTGTTAGTCGTCTCAGCCTTGACAGGCGCTGCGACTTGGTATTTTGCGCTGTCCGACCCGTGGCAGAATCTGCTCATCGCCTGGCTGACCTATAAGGTCGTCAGGCGTGAACTATCACCACGCCGTGCGGGCAGACTCGGCGGCTTCGCACTCTTCGATGAGAACGGCCGCGCTCGTGTCATCCTGGGCGAACCTGACGGAAACTGCGGCGGCCGATGGGCAGCAGCAATCTCTGCTGGCCACCCCAATACGTTTGTCCATCTTTTCGCCGAAGATGACACTTTTGTTCTTGCCGCCGGAGAAAGCGGCGAGACTTCCTGGGGCTTTCTCGATTGGCGCAGCATCGACAAAATGGTTGAGCTGGGCATCCTGCACCGTCCAGGCGGCGATGATGACTCCGGTTCCGAAAAACCCTTCCCCGCTCCGCCGACAACGCGTGAAACCAAACACAAGCAATTATGGACAGCGCTGGTTTACGTCCTGGCAGGTTAGCGCGCTTCGCCCGGGGCCCGGATTCCCTCAGCGCCTGATCGCATGCCGCAAGCCCGTTTTTGGAAGGTTGCAAAGCTGACCTTCCGCGGGCTCTCGGCGCGCCCCCTCCAGCAACTAAGCCGAACATCGGACCGCGCAGCTTTGTCTGAGGGGACTCAATCTTTATGCGTTTCGTTTGCTCCAAGCCGCAAACATCAGACTCGAACCAAGCAGGAGAGCAGTAGCCGGTTCGGGAATATCCGTTGTACCTCCTCCGCCGCCTCCTCCGCCGTCAAGGTGTCCGGCTATCGTAATTGGCCTGGCCGGGTCAAGTGCGAAGCGGCTTGGCCCAAACCGGTCTCCGCTCAGAAAATAAAACTCGTCAATATTGCGCCAGTGCGTCAAATCAATCGTTATCTCGTCGAAGCCGTTGATGTTGTTAATAACAGCACCGTCATTATAAAAACCCTTCCAATTGAAATCACCGCCACTAAGATTGACTTCATTGCGCTCGTTCGCCACCGCAACGACTGCCGAGTCTGGTATCCCGCTAAAAGATAGTTCCATAGCACCACCGCTCCCATCTCTGAACCGGTCGAACACCATATTAAGGCTGAGGTCTCCCGTATTCACGTCCAGGAATATCCAAAAAAAAGCGGCATCGCTCTCTGGTCCAAATCCCGGATTCGCAGCAAATCTCATCGGGCGATTATTGCGAAAGTAAGCCGCTGCCGACTGCGGCCCGCCAAGCGGATCAATGCTCTGCTCAATCCAATCTCCATTGCTCATCGTGAAGGCATTTGCTGACTCAGCATAGACTGCTGCGCACAAGATCATCAAACCAAACAACATGCTTTTCATATTTCCTCCCATGAACCGCTTGACTTGCAGCGACATACATCAAACACTAAAACCACACGAACCCGGCGTACTGAACAGCTGGACCATTATCTGGCGCTGATTGGATCTGCCGCAGCCAGCCCGCTTGCCGTTACTACCGTTATGCAAAGAGCAGAGCCTTGTAGAGCCGCCCAAAAGGCTTCGCATCATATTGTTCTGGAAATGGTACTAACCTGAGACATTGCTGAGCTTTCTGTGACCAAACTTGCCGGTGCCAGGACCTCCTCGCGGACTCCTTTCGAAACAACCACCTTCATCCCCACGATTCCTAACACCCATTGCTTAACTTAAGCAGCCTCGAAACATGCAATTGCGTTATCCTAATTCCACGCTCCTCCTCTGCTTTGGTTAAGTAATATTCAACCAACACAACAGCCCTCCGGCGCAAGATACGCCGCAGCTCAAGACACTCTGTCTGTATGCGCATGAGGTTAAAATCCAGAGTCTGAATAGGGCGCTCCGTCATCACAATTTCTTTGCCGGAACAAAATATGAAGCAGCAATTTCCCACTAAGCAATGGCCGCTTCTCGCTTTTACGGCAGCTATCGTGATAGCTGCATTACCAATGGCGAAAGCGGCGGACCTGCCGGTGGATCAAAATCTCAGCAGCCTCCGACTGACGGCCGATGCGCTTTTCGCAAACCGCGATCCTGCCGGAGCACTTGCCTACTACACTGAGATTCTTAACGCCCGCCAGACAGATATCGCAGCATATAATGCACGCGCCAGGATTTACTTTGACCTGAATCTGCTGCCGCAAAAAGAAATCTTCACCTCCGTCACGGATAGTGCTGCTTATCGTGCTTTTATTTGCTGCATCTGCATTTTTGCCCGTACCCGCAGGGCTCATTCACAAGCTCGCTGGGTCGAAACCAGTGCTAAACGTGCTTTTCATTGGCAACAGCTTTACCTACGGCAATGATATGCCGCATCTCATTGAGACGCTTTCGTGCCGCACTCCGGGCACACCATGCATCCATGCCGCGCGAGTCGTATACGGCGGGATGACACTCGAAAACCACTGGAGCAGGGAAACTGCCGCGCGCGCAATCCGCAGCCGCCGCTGGGATTTTGTTGTGCTGCAAGACGGCAGCCGCGTTCCGTTCTTCGGCACCCAAGAAATACTTGAATCTGTACAACGCTTTGACCGCGTCATCAAATCTGTTGGTTCCAAAACGGTCTTGTATATGACGTGGGCCGACCGTTTTGAGCAGGGACGCCAGATCGAAATAACCAACGCCTACCAAGAGGCCGCAAAACAGACCGGCGCGTTGCTGGTGCCCGTGGGCCGGGTCTGGCAGAAGGCGCTTGGACAAAAACCCGACTTGCCGCTTTTCGAACCCGATAATCATCACGCAGCTCCGCTTGGGGCATACTTAACCGCAATGACATTTGTCTCCCAACTAACGGGAACTCCGGCCGTCAGGCTGCCGCATTACAACAGCTTGCTGCGCTTCATCGGGGGGCTCGTTCTCGGCAACTTCAAAACAGAGAGCGAAACAACCAAGTTTCTTCAGGGTTCAGTTGATGCGGTGCTGCGGCAGCATTAGCTGCAACATTTCACAGCCGGCGGGCGCACCGGCGTTTTCTGCCTTTCCCCTGCGAAACGGGGATTGAAACAGGCACTTGGTTGCCTTTTTAAAACACGTTAAGCCCCCTCGAGCCGAAACAACCCGGCAAAACTCCAATCCCGTCTACCCGTCTACCCGTGCGCGTGCACGACACTGACGAAATACCGGGAAACTAACAGACGGGAATTATCTCTGGACGGAATTTTGGGACACCCACATACCTTTCGGTGAAACATTCCGTTAAAGCAAGCGTTTGTATCGGCGTGATTTTTGGGTGTCCTCGATCTAGTTCTCTCGATCTAGTTCTCGTCCCTCGGAATATTCCTCGAAGGTGACTTTGCGCGTGCTCGATCGCTGGACCGTCGAGGTCCTCAGCATCGAGGGTCTGAATGAGTAGAGAACCGGGGCAAGGCTGCACACCTTGAGGCGGGCACACACAAACTGCCTAGACGCGCTGCCGCGTCTCCCCCCATAAAAGGGACACCTGGTTGCTTTTTCTCAGGGGTTACTTTTTCTCAGTTACTTTTTTTTTTAGGAATTTCTCGAAGAATCTCTGTACTAAGCAAATTTCCTTGGCTTGGCGTTCTATCTGACCTTAATGACAACAGGCCCTAGGGACACTGTTCGAGCAGGTTTTCTGCCCGCTTGAACTGCTCTGCGAATTCACGGGTCAGGGCCATAAACCGGGAGCCAAATTCACGGCTGCGAACAAGTTCTGTAGCCTCGTAAAAATTGTTCCAGCTTTGGAGATAGACCAGATCGGGGCGTGGACTCATGCTCAGGATCTTATGCCAAGCGGCTTGGTAATAGCCGCCGTGGCGGCGATCTACAACCAGTGCCTCAGATCGTGCCCATCCCGAATTATCGTATCCCGGACCGATGCTGGCTACGCCACCGCTAAATTCCGGACAAACTGCACCTGTTTCGCTGAAGGTCTTCTCACTAAATCCCGGCCAACCGGGAAGGCGATCGAGATAGTGGGCATATAAGAGCGCTACATCCAGCCTCTTCGCCTCCGGATGCGCCAAAAACCGTGCGGCAACGGCCTTTCGCTGTTCAACATCAAATTCGCGGCTATCAATCTGCCCCAGCGGTTTTTTAAACAGCACTTCCCAAAGTTTCAGTTCGTCCGCCGCGGGGCAACGAAAATATACGGTCTCATACAGCCGCCGCAAAAACACCTCCGGCGCCCTCCCGGCTTTAGCAAAGCACTTCGTGGAGGCAAGAATTTCGCTGCGCGGTGCATCATAATGAACGCCGCGATCCAAAGCACCAACCCAACCCCGCATTAGATCATCAGCAGGCAGGCTGTTAATCAAATCCGCCATCGGTTCCTCGCGCTCGAGGTAAAGTTTATACCAATGCGCCGCCCAAGCCGCATGAATCTTTGCGCGAAGCGGTCCAGCGAAAAGCGAAGCAACGAACTTTCTCCTTTCTTCACGTGAAGGTATTAACGGCTCGCTTGCCGTCGCCTCCGCCTGAAGATTAAGTTTGATATACAACTGCTTGAGAAAAGCAGCGTCAGTACCGCCGCTTAAGAAGTGAAATTCGTCTGAACCAAGGATTTGTGCGTGGATATCCTCCAGCGTAAGCTCCTCACGGGCAAGCTGCGTAGCAAGCCGCAGCGCCCCAGGGTCAATTTTGGCAATCGACTGCAAATCTTCGCGCTCTTTCACAATGTAAAGCCCAATGCCGAAATCCGCTTGGAAACGTGCTTGCAGGTAGTCAAAGAGCAACGTATCCACGGCGCCGGCATGGCGGAACGAACCGAGAAAAACAACTGCCCGGTCATCAATGAGCGCCCAGTTTTGCGGCATAACCCAGCAGAAGAAGGTCGCGATATTGCGGTAGAGAAAATCTCGTCCCGACTCCTCCCGCAGATTAACACCGTTTTGAGTCCAGTCATTTCCGTCAGCATCAAGCGCCCAAGTATTCAGATGAAGCCCTAAGGCCGGAGCTTCACCACGGTCACACATCAGACTGTGCCGTGCCTCAACAAGTTTCTCTAAGCCCCCAAACATCCAGGGCCCCGGAGAGCTGCCGGCATTACCGAAGCGTTCGCCTGGAGGAGGTAGTGCAAAATCTACTAAGGCAAAATCAATTCCTGCGTGAAGCATCTCTCTTAATTGTCTTCTATGCCAAGACTTCTTAGCACCCGAGAAGTCATCGTAAGAAGGCGGGTAATGAGTCATGCCGTCCCGCCGCGACTCCGGTGAATAGAAATAATGATACGTCGCGGCAATCACCGGCGTTCGCAAGCCGCAAGAACGCGCAGGTCTGAAGGAGCACGGCGGCTTCACTGGCCGCTGGTCTTCTTTAACCAGCGAGGAACAGAGCTCCGGGTAATTGATTTCGATCGCTGAAGCAGCCTCCCCACACCATATGTTCGCTGCCGCCATCGCCAACGAAAGGAACACCAGCCCTGATATCAATTGCTCGCAACGTCTAGCTTTCCAGTGCGAATATTGCATGCTCGCTCTGCACTCCTCCCTGCTCTGCGCCCAGACTATTCATCTTCCTCGTCGCCAGAGCGCGAGGAAGAGCGCTTTTCTGGGCTAATAACAAGCGTCACGAATTCGGGCTGACGGCGTGGAACTGATTATAGTATCATTACCGTGCTGGGCATATTACTTTTTGAGACAAAATGAGATCTAATTGTCGACTGACAGCGCTGCCATTTCACGGCGCTGTCAAACAACGAACCGTAAACCGATTCTGCGTTCATTTGAACGGCTGCGAAACTGGCAGTGTAATGCTGGAGTTTGCTTACCTCTTCGCCCTGCTCGTTTTGATTTTCCTCGGAGCCGCGAGCATCGGCGAGATGCTTCGTGGGCATTTCGTCCTTTCGGCAATATCTCAAGAAGGAGCCCGGGCGGCATCGATGGTGCCCGGATTGAGTTCCGCGGTCGAAGTCAGTGCTGCTCCTTCAGAAAAACAACTAGACGAATGTTGGGAAGTGCTGATCGACCCATTTCGCTACACTTCAGAGCCCTGTGCACTCTACTTGGCTTACCAACGAGTGTCGCAGCTTGTTGAGCTGCAAGGCATGAAAATCAGTTCTGCACGTATCGCCTGGGATGGCACAAAGACTATTTCCGTGCAGCTCAACATTCCAGGCAGCATTTTTTTCTCATCCTCGCAGATTTTCACAATAGGTGCTCGAGCAAGCATACCTTATCTAGCTGCTCCTGCTGAGTTGGGAGACAGCCGAAAAAGATGAAAAAAGAACGGTCAAAGGCTCAAGGCGCTGCTTTTGTTGAATTCATCTTCGCTCTGCCGGTGTTTTTCTTGATGTTCCTTGGCATCATTGATCTGACCCGCTACTTCACAACAGTCATTATCCTTGATCATGCCGCTCAGCAAGGACTGATCCGCGCACAAGCGCTGTCATCGTTCTCTGCCGAGACAGATGAGCAGGGATATCCGAAACCGCCGCAGTTCGCTGAATCCCGAACGGCCATAGCAGAAGAAATGCTCCGCATTCCCCGCTTTGCACTGACTTGGATTGCTGATCTCGAGCCCAATATCCAGTTTCAGCAGTTCAGCCATGTCACCGGCAGCTACCGGGAAACGATGGAGGCCCCGATCGAGGCATTGATCCTTTTACCCGGCGAGAGTGCTCTCTTGCATACCTCAACAGCTCGCACACACGAAACAGCACAATGGATCGATCATCCTGATTCCTGCTCTCAAGCATCACGAACTTGTACACGGCCAAGACCGGAAACAATTACAGATACCGACTTCAGTCAGGCGCCTCTGGAGCGCCGTTTCCCAGTAATTGTCGAAGTGCGGACTCTCTACCGAGCCTCAGTGATCTGGTTCAAACCGGTGATAGTTGCTGGACGCGCCGCCGGCTACCGCGAACGGTTTCCTTCGTTTCCCTATCCCCCGCTGGAAACGGCAGCAAAGGTCGAGAAATGATTGACGATAAGGAACTGGGCGAAATGGGCGGAGTGCTGTTCTTAGCCGTGTTCGTTGTGTTCCTGATCATGATCGCGCTCGCCTTTGAAATTGATTTCGTCCGGCGAATGATCACTGAAGCGCAATATAAGAGAACTGCTGCGGTAGTCGGCCTTGCCTCACTTAGAACATTCCGGGCCAACGCTATGGCCGGGGAAGTGAGCGTAAGTGAGCGGCAGAGAATTGGACGCCGGGCCGCGCTGGAGGAATCGCGCCGGGTGGCCGCTTTGCCGGGAGTGGCTTCCGTCTTTCGTCCAGTGTCTTCTTTAGACTTCAAAATTATCCCCACCGAGGAGGTCCAAGGATCGGTGCCATCCGATGCTGAAGGTTTAATCAGCTTCGGATATTGGCATTTCGAACCACCCGCCGCTGGATGCTCAAATAGCCGCCAAACAAAATGCCCCTGCCCGGAATCGCAGTGGCTCGGCCCATGCTTTCAGCCGCTTCGACCGAATGCCAAAGAGCTACCCACTGCCGTCCAGATTGAGCTTTTTACGCCGGAAGAAAAACCTCTTCCCATGATTTTCGCCCGTTTTTTCGGCCACCAGGGGAGCTCGATCCGCGTTCGTGCGGCAGTGTCCCTTCTCTCCGATGCCGGCATCTTGAGTACACCAAGAATCGTAGAAAACGTTGCCCTTCCTAAACGAGAGTCCCTGCCCGAGCAAGAATCCGATTCTGCTGAGGCAGAACAGGCGGACCCATCACCACTGCCGACACCTGCGTTGTCGCCAAGTCCCGTACCGCAAATAACTTCAACATTAAAAACACCAACACCCGAAGAAACAAAACGCCCATGTACGGCAAGAGTGCTTCGCTACGACAAGCCGGGAGAATACGAAATACACATTCCACACGGCTGCCTCATAGTAAAAGCAAATGTCTGGGGAGCAGGAGGTGCATCCGGTAGCAACACGAACAAAGAACCGGACAGTGACGGCGGGGGCGGCGGGTTTGTTTACGGCGTAATTAAACTAAAACAAACCGACTCGCTTAAGCTGACTGTCGGTTCAGGCGGAAAGAGCCCTTGCCCCCAGGCCTATCGCCAGCCGGCGGGCTTCGGTGGACCGGGCGCGGCACTCCGCGGCGGCAGCGCTGGCGGAGGGTATTCAGCTATCGAACGCAACCAGACTCTTGAACTGCTCGCGGCGGGCGGCGGAGCGGGAGGACTCGACAACACCAGCGCACGCTGCCCGGGGTCACGCCGCGGCGGCGCCGGAGGCGGAGATACCGGAGAACATGGAGAAGCACCGCAGTGCTTCGGCAAACCCGCAAAGGGAGGTACCCAGACTGAGGGAGGCGCTGGGGAGGGCAATGATCGGGATTTGGAGGGCAAGAAGCTGCTTGGCGGCACAGGTGGCGGAGGAGGCGGATATTACGGAGGCGGCGGAGCGGTGCCGGAACATGGAGGTGCAGCAGGAGGGGCAAGTTTCATCGCTAAGCAGGTAACTGACGGACGCACCGCTGAAGGAAAACGGCGAATTCCCGGCGGGACAAAAGAACCTGACTACCGAGCCCCGGCAGCCATCGGCGGATTGGCCGTCGAGAAGTGCAAAAATCGTTTGTCCCATGGTCAGCCAGGACTTATTGTACTGCGTTGGGAATAGAATTTAATGTAAAATTCCGTCCCCGTGTCGGGGCCGGATAATCGAAGTGATTTCGCTTTCTCGCACAGATTCGTTTACCAACTGCGGCTTTTCTATCAGCCTAAAGGTAAAAGCAACACCGATAAGAAGGATCTGCAGCCCGAGGAGCGCGAGTACGAGCACGGATCCTCCGAAACTAGAAGCGAGATACTGCCATGAGCCAAGCTGTGATGCAGGCTCTAACGGATAATACCTGATTGCAAGAAGAATTATGGCGAAAATGCTTGGAATTGCACAAATCCAGGCTGCAATAATCGCACGCTCGGCCCAAACCTGTGCAAGGCGCCTTGTTTCATAAGTGTGCTCCGGCAGACCTTGCCAGACATTCTTTCCGGGCATAACCCTTGCCTTGCTGTAATTTAGATTTACACTGCATTGTATCGGCTGTTTTTGCCCGGACCTGTAGCTGCCGCTTTTTTAGGCGGCAGAAAAGCTTTATTTCGTGACCTATGCGATTCTTAAGAAACTATTTTCTGCACGCGGCCGACCTTGCCATCAGTAAGCCGGACTTTTATTCCATGCGGATGATTAGGCGAATTGGTCAGAATGTCTTTTACCACACCACGCGTAAGCTTTCCCGTACGTTGATCGGCCTTCAGCACAATCAGCACCTCTTTTCCTTGAGCGATGTTTTTTCTATCCCGGTGGTCCATGCGGGTCAATCACTTCAGCTTTCAGTTGATTTTCGTTTAATAGTTATGAATTCGAATAAAAGAAAAACCAGAAGCGCAACTAAAGCAGAAGCCAAGGCGCTCGCTGTTGCCTTAATCCAAAACTTAGTCATCTTGAGTTTCTCATGTTGTCGACGAGTTTAACAGACACAATCATCCCCTGTACAAAGGGCCCCTGGGGATTTTTTTTGGCGAGGCATATCCCCGAGCCCATTGGCTAAAAGCGGCTTTTTTGATTTCCTTCTACTATGTAACCGTAGCCCAAGCAGTCCGCTCGGCAATAAATTGCTGCTGTCACCCTTTTTTCAGGCGCCTAATCGCCGTAGACGATCCCGCAGTCCGCCGGGCATGAGTCCGCATCCTCGGCGCACGGGCAACCTAGCGCGAGACAGACTACTTCAGCGCAGATGCCGTCGCCGCAATCATCCACACAAGCCGGCTCTTCCGGCAGCGTCGCAGGCGGCGCCGCCTGGCAGTCGCTCGGACAGGATGACGCATTTTCAGCGCAGGGGCAGCCCACCGCCAGGCACACCACCTCGGCGCAGATGCCGTCGCCGCAATCATCCACACAAGCCGCTTCTGGGGTTGCCCCCGGCTGCGCTGCCGGCGTTGGCGACGGTGAAGCGGAAGGCACTTCAATTACTGCTCCATCGTCCCGCCGGTATTCAAAACTCTGAGCCGCGATGGCGGTTTGCTGCTCATTTAGCTGAAACATGACCGTGACCTCTGCGGCATCGTTTGGAATATCGGACAACATCAATCTACCGTTTGCTCCACTGTAAGAGATCTGAATATCGAGAAGCCGGTCCGCCGGAATTGATGTGTTGAAGACGAATAATCCATTCGCATCCGTCACCACAACTTCCTGCATGCCGCTCACCGATACTTCCGCTCCAGCGACCGCTGCCCCGTCTTTTGTCTCGACTGTGCCGCTCACGGTAAAAGAACTTTCGGCGCCCGTGCCGATCGAGCCCCCACCGCAGCCCCCGAGCAGGCCGCAAATCATTAAGGCGCAGACCGCAAACACGATTAATCTGCACAATGCCAGGTCTTTCTGTCTCACGGGCGTCATATTCAACCAATTAGTGTTCAACATGCCTTTCATTTTGTATTTGCCTTATTCTTTGCCTGTTTAAGATGCTCGCCGGCCGGAGGCTTTTCGGTGAGACTGAATGCGCTAAGCACCACACGAACGCCGTTTTCAGCGGATTGAACATCCGGATTTATGTCCCTGTCGTATTGCGATAAGAATGTCCGTGCTCGCCGGTGCAATTCCGACCCCTCATGAAGAAACCATTTGCGCACCACGGGGAGCGCCTCCGCAGCGATATTGTCGTACTCTGTCCGCAGATGGAGATTCTGGATGTCGTGCAATGCGGCACAGTTCTCCTCAATTGCTGTTGCCATATCGTTCACGTCACGGGAAAGGATTTCAAAGCCGGACTGGATTTCTTTAGCAAGAAACACGGGAGCGCACAGCTTCAGCGTCTTGCCGGTTCTTTGTACAGCACCAGCACGTTCGAGTTCAAACAGCACGGTATAGGGATTAAGATCGCTGCTCACTGTTCGCACAAGTTCGGCAAATTCGCTTTGTTTACCCAGCGCGGTCAGCGCACGTGGTTTGCCTGCGCGCGTTGAAAAGCGGGAATCGCTTTGCCATTGCCCCACCACTTTGCCAATCAAGTCTCCCTGAAACTTTCTAGGTTCCCGCCGATCGTGGATGCGCATTACATCCCGCCGATGGACGCCGGTCATGGCGCTGAGCCGGCTGCGGCTTACCGCGAGCGCCTGTCGTTCCATCTCTTGCACAGCGACCTCCAGAAAAACGGCTTTTGCTGCCTCGATCAGGTCTTGCAGCCGCAAAGACCGGCGCAGGCAAAACCTGGCCACCGGCCGCAGCATGTTTTTAAGCAGTCCGTCGAGGAATCCTTTCGTTCTTTGGTCCATGCTCAGCTCGGATGGGATTTTTTCACATCCCCCATCTTACCCTGCTTGCTTTCCTTATGCAAGGCTTTCTGCAGCGCCGCGCGAGCGTGCGGCCTGTCCGGCTGCGGCAGAGTCCGCCCAGCACGCCCGCCCCCAGCAGGAAACATGTTGCAGGTTCAGGGACTTCGCTCTGTCCGTAATGCAGATTGTCCGCAAGAAAGCGGCTCCCGCCGAATTGCAGGTTTTCGATATTGCCGCTGAGCACGAGCAGCGAGAACGAGTCACCGCTTGCCGGCGGGAGCACGTCGATCGTCACCCCGCGCACACTCTGCCCGTCCAGTTCGCTGAGAAAGTCTGCGTCGATAAGATCACCGTTGATGATAAGCTGGAAGTATTCGGCAAGCTGCGCGATTTCAATACTGACATAGCTGACGGGAAACGTATCGAATTCGGGATTGAGCGATCCCTCAATTACCTCCAAGGCATTGCCGCCCGAGGGATCAGCCGCCACATTGACCCAACCCTCCAGCGGCTCGTTCTCGGGCACCGCCGGCTGGCTAAGTGTATCCAAGATGATGCGCATTCCGCCGGAAACAATCAAATCTGGCCTTTGAGCCGGGTATTCGAGTGTTCGCGGGCAGCCGCTGCAATAACGGCCGCCCCGGGGAAGATCGTTAAAATCAACGAGCCGCAGCTGCGTCCCGGCGTAACTCACCGGTAAGGCGAGAGCCGCAGAGGTTGTCCAGGAACTCGCGAACAGGATGGCCAGGACGCATAATAGTCTGAGATGTCTCATTTTCTTTGCTCCTTTATCAAAGCACTGACGCCGCCAATTCTTTACGGTTTATCCGCTTGGGCCGAACGCCTATTACTATTATGCGCATTGTCCAGAGGGATGTGATATTTACACATCCCGTATTAAAACGCACGATGCGGGAAGGGTGAATGCTGAAGGTTGCCGATCGCGGTTTTTTACTGCCGCACAATCAATTTGCGAGAAGGTCTTCTAAAGCGTTGCCGTGAGTTATAAACAAGGCTGACACGCAATCGTGGGGAGAGAGACTAACGAGAGACATCTGGGCATGAAATGTCGCCCGGGGAGCGCCTGAATCTCACGATTTCGTTTAATTTCTCTTTCGCGCTTTTAAGGCAGGCATTGCCGCTTACGGCATCCTGTGCAAGCAGCCTGGAAATTTCCTCAAAATCCTCGCGAAAGACCATTTCCTTAAAATAAAACGTTCGCAATTCGGTTCCCAGCCAACAGACAAACTGCATGGCCTCACTGCCTTTCGGCTCTCGCTTCAACGCAGCAATACCAGCCTCCAGGCGTTCAAACTGAGAGACCAGATCTTCCGGCCGGCGTTCATTAGACTTCTTCCATCTAACTTCCTCAACACGGTTTCTCTTTTCTCTTGACAAAATATGGTCAAATTCATCAGCCAGACTCTGACCGCGATTGAATTGTCCTCCAGGAAGCTTCTTCTGGGAGCCTCGCTCCAGTATGCCCAAAGTCCCCGCCGCCCGCGCGCGCACCTTCTCTACCGGGTCGTTCTGCAAATCCGTCAATAACGCGATCGTTTCGGGCAGTATTTCTTTATCGCGCTCGGCATCGAGAGACCAGGAAAGATCCTGAGCCGCCCGGAAGCGGACCTCTGCATCACTGTCGCGCAGAGCAGCGGCAAGCCCCCGTACCGCTTCGGCGCTTTTCAGCCGTCCAAGAACGAACACAGCATTATATCTCGTGGTCTGATGAGAATCCTGCAGAGCCTTTACGGCTGCTTCCTGAATTTCCTTGACCTGCGGATCATCGAGATTGACATCGTTCGTAATGCCGTGTCCCAAAGCAGCGATACTTCGCCAGCGCACCGAATCATCGCGGTCGTCAGTGAGTGCGAGGAGGTAAGGAATCGCCGCGCTTCCTGCCTCTCCGGCTTTTTGGAGATCCAATGCCGCACTAGAGCGAATGCAGCTCTGCGCGGATTGCAGCTCCCCAATGAGCTCTGGAACACTGCTCTTCGTTATCGAACTGCGGGCGCGGCAAATCTTCGGCAAATACACTTTCTTGTAGAAATGCACTGTCCCAGCCAGACAAACCGCAGTCAGCACAAACAGCGCGAGTATGCTCTCTCTTTTCGACATGGCCTCCCCCCTTGCTTATGCCTGCTCCGCTTGACGAAGATCTTCCAACATCTGCTCTCTGCGCCCCATCTTTCTGTGCAGATAGAACCTCATCAAGAGGATTCTCTTCTTCCAGCGAAGCACCGCGTCTTTCTCGGCCAGAGAAGAGGCGTTTCCAAGCAAAGCTAGTCCTTTTTCAAACTCGCCTAATTGAGCATAGGTATGAGCTTGCTTCAAAAGCAGTTCGATCATTCGCGCCTGAAAAATCGACTTGCTCGGGTCTTCCCTAATGACTTTCTCCGTAAACTCCGCCGCTTTTCCAAAATCCCCGGCTGCTTCCCTCACCTTCCCGCAAAGAAGACCTACATCACCCCGCTCTACATAAAGATCCGCAGGTAAAGCAGCAAGAATGCTCGGCGGCATTTCCGGAGCATCGACCTTCGCGTCTTTTGCCAGCTTTTCGAGCTCCTGCTTGCGTTGTGCGGCCTGCCGTTCAGAATCGTGTATGAGCTCTGTTAAGATTTTAAGCGCTTTCTCACACTCTTTCAGGCGGCAGTACACTCCGGCCTGACTTTCCAGAAATCGATCAGCACTGTATCCCCGCACATCGAGGCGCAGCGCCCGGTCATAATCCCGAAGGGCTTCGTCGTAACGTTCTTGCTCCGCGCGAAGTGCGCCTCGGAGACTGAAGTTTCTTCCCTCATACGGATTTTTTTCGATCGCTTTCTCGACGTTCTTCTCCGCCTCAGAAAAGTTCTTCAGGAAATGCTGCTCATCAGCAAGCCTTGTATAATATGCAGACTCTTTCTCATGCTCGCCTGACTTCTCTCGCACGAAGTTCTCAAAGGATTCTCCTTCCTCTACGTTCCAGCCCTCCGACCTAGCCCACGCGAGATCCAGGGCATCCGACTTGCTTAAGACCTCACTCCAATCATCAAAGTCTTTCTTTTGATCCATAAGTTTCTGGTATCCGGGGTCACGACGAGCAAGCCCCTTCGCCCGGAGCACGGAACCCGGAGCAACGAATCTTCTGAAAGAAGAAAACTTTCCTTCAATAGCTGTTTCAATTTCTCCTTCCTTCGCCACTTGACTTTCAGATACAGTAAACAGATTCTCCGGAATGGGTTTATCTACTTCGATACCAATGGCCTTGATCAGCGAAACGAAGCCGCTCATGCTCATCTCCTGCTCAAGCATGATATTGTGCCAAAAATAAACTTGCTGCTTTTCTGTCATTTTACAGCCGTTGACTTTCTTGCCGAGAATATACTTCTCGAGCTTGGGATAGGGAGCACACATATGAGCACTGAACAGTTCGAGAAGCGGGTCGGCAAAGCTCTTTACTTTTTCGTATTTCCTCGTAAAGGGCAGCAGGGTATACCAATAGCCTCCGGCAAACACCTTTCGCATAATCGTCTTTCCGTCTTGATCCGTAAGCTCGTATGCGATGCGTTTTGACTCCACATCTATGAACAACTCCGATGCGCTCGCCCGGAGCAGAGAAGCCCCCTGCTTTTCTGTCTTGTGCTCATATCGAACATGAACTGCGTTAAAAGGAAAAGAAAAGCTGCTTTCTTCAGCAAAAAGTAAAGAAGGCAAAGACAACAAGCAAAGAAGACACGCAACAACTTGCATCGCTCTCAATTTCATTCGCTGCCTCCCCAATTTTCAAATAGCCGGTTTCCTGCACACAAAGACTGCCGTTTTAGCACCCGCTTGACGTTTTCCACGGCATCCAGAAGCTTTTCCTCTCCCCCGTTTGTGGAAAACAATGCGCCGGCCTTCTGTTGCTGCATACTCAGTGCGAGAAATTCCAATGACGAGACGGATTTACCTTGATAGTAACGCCCTTCGCCTTTCTCAAGCACTGTAATGAACTTCGCAGCATCTCTCAGCGCTGCCAATGCCTCATCCGGGCGCCCGGCCCTGAGTTCGAAATAGGCGAGGAGGGACAGGTTGTCGATAAGTTCTTGATAGGCCGCCTGCTCGCTGCCGGTAAACCGCATACCGGGACGAGGCGCCGGAAGACGCTCTATACCCTTTCGCTGGATTGCTGCGGCCTGACTTCTCTTTCCCGCAAGAAACACCGCCTGAGCCTTGCACTTCAAATATTCGATAAGCTCATAGCGCTCATAGTTCAGTTCACGTGCTATATTCTCCGCATCATCGGGCGAGAGGGCATGTTCTTTTCGTGCGAGCTTGATGATGTCTTTTGCTGCCGCATCATATTTGGCCGTCTTGTACTGAACAAGCAGATCCAGAGTCTCCGCCGCAGACACCCCGTCGGACATCCTGCAAAGCACTTTGGCCCGCTGAAAAACAAGCGGCTCTAAGTAGCCGTTCTCCAGTGAAATCGCCTGGTCATATGCTTTTAATGCCTCATCGAACCGATCATTCTCCTCGAGAAGCTTCGCGTAAAACCTCTGCAGATCAGCGTTCAGAGGGCGGCTGCGAACAAATGCCTGGAGAGATGAAAGCGCTTCTCGAGAATTGCCGCTCTTCAGTAGAGAACGAATCCTCTCCTGCTCCATTAGGTCTTCCGGCTTCTCCCCCTGCTTGTTGATAAAAGACAACTGGCCTTGGGTAGACCCATGAAGAATCGAGGACGGAGCCCCCAGCGCTTTTGCTGCTTCGTAAATGCGCTGACTCTGCACTCGTTGCATTTCTTCCTCCAGAGCCGGGCTGAATCCTTCTTTCTGGTATATCTCAAAGGCCCGCTTGAAGCGGGGATCGACGACAGCCTTCGCCGGCAGCGCAAGCGATGCTTGCGTCTCCAAACTGATTCGCTGGCCTTTATTTAGCTTCTTCTCGAGTTCCTTCTTCACTTCGTCGTAGGCGTTTGTGGAAACGTCCGGCACAGAAAACACCGATTCCGGAATATCCGTGTTCAACTCGATATAGGCGGCAGTTTGATACTTCTCAGGAGAGAAGCCGCCGGATTGAGAAGTTACGCCGTATTTGGCCATTGGACTGGGAATATGGCAAAGCAGTATTCGATGCCAAAAGTAGTAAGTATCCCCTTCGTCTTTGCAGGTCTCCACTTCCTGGCCAAGCATTTGCTCCCCGCCTCGCAGAGTCTTTTGACAGTCGTCCTTCTCGTAAAGGGCATCATAGAGACGGGGACCGGGCATTGGTTCTGCTTGAAGTTCTCGAACGACATGCTTCTTATATTCCGGTCCATAAGTGGACCAGATACCGTCTCGAAAGATTTGCACCACATCGTCGTCCCGGCGGCCCGGACCTTGAATACGCAGAGCGATTCTTCGGTTTGGAACATCGATAGAAAGCTTTTGGACGCAGTTGAAGCTATGTATTCCGTTCTCCAAAGCGTCAGTAACCGAAGGGGGATAAATAAGTGACGGGTAATGTTCGCGATACTCGATGTATGCCGTGCGAAACGGCAAGCCGCTGAACCAGTCCTGCTTGCGCTCCGCCCATACCGGCGACGAGAGCGAAAACAAAAGGCCGACAAGGAAAGCCAAGTAATAAGCGAGCTTGAAATTAGGTTTTTTCCGCCCCATGCGGCGCTATCATAGGATCAATGACTATCCCGCGAAAAGCCGGCTTTTGATAGGAAGGAACCCATAATGACCGGAATCAAGAAGAATTGGCGACTGTTGCCTTGTTTCCCTACGGATCGGGGTACGGTCGTGCGCCGCGCCGCGGCGCACGACCTTTGAGTGAAAACTCCTCACCCCGTAACCATGACCCTTGTGCTGCTTACTTGCAGGCGACGCCCAGCTGGGGCCGTTTGAACGCCAATTTGAACCAAGGAAACGCGTGGTCCGACCTGCTCCGATGCACTGTACTGGCCCGCCAGCCCTTAAAGGCCCCCTGCAGATGGTCCGCGTAAACCCAGTAGTCCTCAAAGTGCCCGATACTGTGCGGCGATGGCCCGTACAGATGATAACTTGTCATCGCCGCATCGAAACGCGCGTAGCGCCCGTTGTGATGATGGGTAAACAAAGCGGAAAGGCCCCGTTCATGGCTGAAGTAGCTGCCGATATCCCAGTACTTCGTCTTCCAGACAGCCTCGGCTTCAGGCCTCGACATTCCACTCCAGGGCGTTTCGCCGAGGAAATTTTGAACGATCCCGTCAGCAGCATCAGAATTGCAGTCGCCCGCAAAGAGCAGCGGACGATCATGTGTAGTCAGGTCCTTCACGCCAATCAGACGGAGCGCAGCAGATTCACACCCGCGTACAATGGCAGCACGCTGCTTGGCCCGGCTCTGGGCCAGCAGATCCGCCTTGTCTTCACCGTCATCATAGATGCCAAGCTGCGATTTCCAGTGGAAGCCGAAAACACGGAGACTCAGACCGTCCGGAAGCTGCAACACCGCGCTGGGTACGGGCCGGCGAAAGCTGGCGACGGGAAAGCGCTGTCCACCAAAAGCCAGGATCGCCTCCGGCGGGAATTCGCAGATTACCTGCTGCTCCTGCACGGGCAGGCAAGTGACGATAGCCACTCGCGGCTCATGCAGCTCGTCTTGTGGCATGATCACCGAGGCCCCGCTGTATTGCGGAAGGCCTCCCAGAAGATCGTCCAACGCTTTCCGGTGGTATACTTCTTGAAGCACGAGAAGCTGCGGATAACCCATCGTCCCAAGCATCGTCTGGAAGAAGCTGAGCTTTTCACGGTACAGCTTGGGCCCAAGCTTCTGCTTGGGCCGGTATTCTTGCCCCTCGGCTGCCAAGCAGTAGGTATTGACGGTAGCACAGGTGAGAAAGTGATAGTCCCCTCGCGGCATCCGACAGTCCTTTCCATA
>JAKPSH010000026.1 GCA_029555385.1 Pseudomonadota bacterium | reverse complement strand
GGAACTTTGAGATCCCTCGCGCGGTAACTGCTGCCTTGAGGAACAACCGGTGGGCTCGGGATAACGGTTAAAATACAGACGATGCCATTGCGCTAAACCTCTGCGCTCGGGATGAGTAGAAAAGATGACCTCTGGGCGGGCGACAGCGAAGGGAAGCAAAGGGTTGTGCCGGGTAAAAAAGGCCGTGCCTTCAGCACCCGGCAGCATCGTTCTGCGTGAAGCGGCTGGAGTGCAAAGCCAAGGCAAAATTTATTCGCTTATTTTCGGGCTAGCCACTTAGTCCTGCTAATTCCAGCGACGTCTCCCGTCCCACGGCTGCACGCTCAAGAATTTCTTCTTTTGTTTGAAAAATACGCAAACTATTGCTGCCGGTAATCGCATTAAGCGGGAACACAAGCGGCATATCGTAGCTCACCGTCACATTCACGCGCCGATCATCGACAAACGCGACTGCCACATCCGTGCAGCCGCTAGTCTGTGCCTTACCGCACTGCGCAGCAGACAAAGCTCCCGGAATAATCCGCCGCACCTCAGCAAGAGCAACCTGTTCGATGAGCTGTTGATCGACTTCAAGCACAAGCGGCTCTGCGGCATACGCGGTACCATAGGGCCGGGCAAAACACTGGTGATGTATGCCCTGCGTGCAGCTCTCTGGCACCTCTGGGCCAAAACCAAGATGTACAAGCTCAGTAAAGTCTGCTGACGTGCCGTCGCTGCAAACGGACTTGGTAGCAGTACATGGAGGAAAGCCCGACTGCTGGGATTCGTTTCGCGGGGAGGCATCCGCATAAATCTTTGTCAAGGCATACTCGGACTTGCCGGCATGAAAGACATACCGGGTATCGAGAGCTTGCGGATATTGCTTTGCAGCAAAGGCGCGCAGCATTTGTTCTTCATTCTCATAACGCACGAACTCCCCATGGCAAGCCGCATCCACCTGACAATCCCGGTCGAAATCCCAGCCTTTGGCCAAATCGTTTTGCCCCCAGTAGATCTCCGGGACCGGCTCCACAAAAGGATAAACACCGGTAATCGCTGTAACCATGGCCTCGCGCTGAACAACAGTAACATAATCAGCAATTTTGGCCGCATATTCGCTCCATCCGTAAGCACCGGCGCGCTCTGCATTCTCCCGCAGGATAGCTTGCGCAAACTGCACCGGCAGCGGCTTGTCCTCCACCCCGTCCATGCGCTCAAACGAGCGAATCAGGTTTGCCGGATCGCGCAAAGAAAGACGAACGCGCCGCACCTCATTGCGCTCTGTGCTCAACACACCTCCGCTTTCATCACGTGCTGACCAATTAAACTGCCAGTAATCCTTTTCCGGCGCGAGCATCTCGGGCGAGATTTTTTCAGCGAAGCGGGGAGCTCCTTTCGGTTGAATTGTGTTAATTGTTTCCGCGTTTTTCTCAACCGCCGTGACTGCTGAAACCACATTCGAACATGCAGACACTTCTGTACGCCTTCCGGCTATTGCATCATCGCCGCAATACTCCCGATACACCGCTAACCGGCCCTGCTTACAGAGTCCTCCGGCAGGGAGTTCGACGACACGCATATCGGAAACTTCCCATCCGATCTGCACCCTACCCGAGCCGAATAAATCGGGCAGTAAATTCTCCGGACGCCACGCGGCATCGCACACAGCCGCTTCTACCGCATGTTCCCTGCTGGCCCGTCCTGGCCCCAGCGGAGCAAGCTGCAATTCGTCACAAGCAACTCTCCGCCAGTTCCACCACACTTTTTTCGGCACGTCGCCCAAACTCCCTGATTCCGGAGTGCAAGTCGCTGTTGTCTGACACAAGTTTGGATTGGAAGCACCGAGAAATTCCAGTGGGCGGCACGAGACATGCTTCGTCTCAGCCTGCTCATACTGGTCATAATAGTAACCAATATGCACCTCAGCGCTCGCCGCACCGCCCCGCACGGCGAGCTGTCCCTTGATTTGTATGGTCGAACCGCGCGCTACCCGCAGAACATCATGCGGCTTATTGCTATCTCCCCCGTGCGCACCATCCGGACCGCGCAGCCAAAGATTATAGCCGAATCCTTGGGCGGGCACTTCCTCCCAAATTCGCCCGCCCAGCGCTCGCTGCTCGATACTTCCATCAGGCCCGATAATCTCGAGCATAAGCCCGTCAGTATCATCTACGGTAGAATTCCAGCTTACTACCGGCGCGCCGGAAACCGGAGTGATGAAGGCAGTGACTTTGATTGCCAAGTATGCAAAATCGCGCCAAACATTCTCCATGCCGATCAGATCTTTGTCGCCGGCATCAGCAGCAACACTGCATGTTGACCAATCCGCGTTGAAACACGCAATACCAGCGCTGTTTTCGAGCCGGGGAATGATTATTGTCTGCGCAAACTTTGTCTCAAATATTTCGGTTTTATTATTCTCAACCAGCCGCGGAGCAAAATGGATCCAGTTGAATTGCTGCTCGTGTTTTGACTGCCAAGCCAGCCACGACGCGGATATATCTTGCTCAAATTCCGGAAAATTATTGGCATAACGCGGACGAAAGTACGCAAAGTTGAAATCTGCTCGATAAGCTCCCCGCCGATCTGTAATCAGCGGCGTAAACCTTCTCACCGGCACCTCCATCGTATTCCAGCGCACAGGCTGTTTTGCACGGTGCACCTCGTAGACGTCATAATCGGCACCCCATAACCGCGCAGGCATATTCGCCGAATAAGTATAATAGTCAACAAACAGATCCATTGACCGTTCGCGGCCCGGTTTAGCGGCATAACCCCACCATTCCCGGACTGCCTCGGCAGCCTCGTTATTTGTCAGCTCGATACAGGCAGGATCTGTGGGTGAAATGCAGCGTGCGGCTTTCCTTGCCGCCTCTTTCAAAGCAGCATTCGCCCCGATATACTGCGTCAAATTATAAAAGAGCAGAATAAACAAAACACCGGCCATTGTTGAAAATAGCATGGTCAGCGACAAGCTGCCGCGGCTCTGCCCTGGACAATATCTTGCTGCATCATTCATTGTTCTCTCCTTTGCTTCTTGCAATTAACCGGCCTGGCGGCGCACCAAATGAAGCTGCTGCTCCTGCACCTGGTAAGCACGGCCCAATACGCTTCTGCCGTACGCCTGGTTAATTCCTGAAGGATTCGACCGCACGTCAACATAAAGAGCGATTACTTGAGCTTGATAGCGCATGCCCACCCCTTGAGCATCGTCCGCCCCGTAGACAAGACCCAGAGGCAGCGCGAACCGGCTGGGCACCATGTTTTTTTCCTCGGCAAATCTGTGTTTCAAGAATTCTTCGCGGCTTAGAAACTGAGTTTGGTCAAGGGGCAAAGATAAAGATTCCGGTTTTACTGCGGTAAAAAGAATCTCATAACTTTGGGACGCGCATAATTCACCGGTCAGTGCATCGACACACAATGCCAGAGCAGACACCTCAACTGCAAAATTCGCCGCTCCTTCTTGCCGCATTTGCCAGCGTCCATTATCAACTCGCAAGAAAATTTCGTCGGCAATCTGTTTCGTTAAAACCCGGATAACTTCTTGGTCAGGCACCAATTCGTAGCTATCGGTCATTTGCAGCAGCGTCTTGCCCCTTGTGAGCAGTTCTTCCGCGTTTAATCCGGTTCGAACAGCATCAACAACAGCTCCCCTCTCGACAAATGTCATTCCCGCATCCGTGACAATGAACAAAAAGAATAACGCGAACGGCAGACAAAGCACCATGTCTAAAGCACCGTTGCCCTGTTCGCTCACGCAGATTAGTCTTCTCATGAGCGCACCGCGAACTCTTTGCCCGCAGCAATAATCTTCGGCACGACAAGCTCCGGCAAATCACGGGAGCTCCATACCGGAAGCACTTTGACGTGCGCGGCGTTAAGGTTTGTATACTGGTCAATAGTACGTTCCAGATTCTCTCTGCGCTCCACCATTTCATGCTCTGAAGCAAGCTGATCAAGGGGCAGAAATGCTACGAGCACCAGGTCAATTTCCGCTTGCTCCAGGCGCGAAATTGCCGCACGAAATTCCGCTTGCTGCGGATCCGGCAGCTGATCGCTAAAAACAAAAATCTTTCGCGTACTCTCCCCGGAGAGATTTCCACGGCGTTTCTTTTCTTCATGCTGCGCCTCGTCGTTAGCCAGGACCAGCTGCAAATAAGCCTGGTCCAGCGCATAAACAATATTCAGCGCACCGGGGGAATGACCCATTTTACGAGCGGCATGAAAATACAGTGCTTCGCGAAGTTTTATCGCGCTGCCGGTAAAGCACTCGGCAAGGGCATTATACGGATAATAGTAAGGTCCTGCGCCTTTTAAAGGATCAATGCGATCGGAGCATTCTGCCTGCCGGGCTGCGAATTTGGCAGAAAACACCGGCGCTTGCGGGATGCCGTAGGCAGTATCACCGGAAGCTTCAGCATCAGCGAAATAAACACAAGACTCATCGCTGACAAAATCTTCGCTTTCAAAGTACCCCGGCCAAACCGCCTCCGGTCCCGATACATCTTGCTTCATAAAACCCAGTGGCCGGAGCACACTAAACCCGTCCTGGCCTTCATCACCTGGTGTGAAAATCAGCGAAAGGCGATTTGTCTCGATCGCACCTAACACATCAATAACGCTGATCGCTGCCAACTTGAGTCCGGAAAAAACCGGATTGTAACAGGCTTGCGTAGCCCAGCGCCGGTAGACGTTAGTAGTCCACGCCTCCCACCAGCGGCTCCAAAATACATCGGATTTCACCGCCGTCTCCGCAGCCTCCACCAAAGAAACTTCTGGCGGACGGGAAAAGTTGAAGTAGCGCGATGCCGGCCAACTTTGTTCACTACCCCAGGCCGAACCAGGCCGGGGACGAAGCGTACTAGCATCCGCAACGATGATCACATAATCGCCCGGAACAATCTGGACATTTGCTTTTTCGCGCAGCGTAAACACATGTCCGGAAGAACCTTGCAGACGAAGGAAAATGTCAAATACTGCCGGAACGCTTCCTTCCAGGACAAGCTCGACGCTGCTGCTCGATACGCGCAACGCCGCAGCTTGCTCATCGGAAAGAGCCAGGCGAAATCCAGCCAGGCTTGATACGGCACGGTGCAGCAGCAGCTCCGCGCGGTGCGTATCCGGAAGAGCTGCGGCTGCCTGCAGCGCAATTCGGTCTGCTTCCTGCTGAGCTGCATCACGCAAGGATTGAAAATTAGAGACATCAACAGCGACCACCGATAACGACACCACGATCGGCAGGATTACCGCTGCGTATAATGAAATATTACCACTCTCTTGCCGATCTACCACATTCGGCATATCCAACTTGCCCAACTGCACGAGACAATTACGTCGACTGCCGCTTTCCGTCATCGTCTCGCCTAAAATCTCTCATTCTCGCTACTGAGCCCCGGCACGCGACAGGCCCTTTAGGTGCGCACTATACCACGCAAATTAGTAGAGATATAGGACCAGCGGGAAACGCGACCTTGTTTCAGTAAATCGCTAAGCGGCTATAGTCATTGAACCTTTTCCGTCTCCGCTTCGGACCAGGAAAAATGCACCGACTAAAAAAAGTAAGAGAAGCGAAAGAACACCACCGCGAGACGAGCCGGAGTAGAGTGCCACGACGCCAACCAAAGCCGGACCGACAACCGTGGCAAATTTGCCCACAATATCAAAAAAGCTGAAAAACTGAGCAGACTGGGACGGTGGAACCATTTGCGAATACAACGAGCGACTCAGCGCCTGAACCCCCCCCTGAACCAAACCAATTACACTTGCCAGGACATAGAACTCCCAGGCCGAACTCATGCGGGAGGCCCAGATAGTTGTCAGCGCATAAATACCGATGCCGGCCGCGATACCACGCCGTGGGCCGACGCCCTCGCTCAACTTGGCAAAAACAAGTGTACTTGGAAATCCGATGAACTGCGTCAGCAGCAAAGCCGTAATCAAGGCGTCCGCACCGAAGCCCAGCGCGGCGCCGTAATCAACGGCCATTTTCATCACAGTATTTACACCGTCGATGTAAAACCAATAAGCCAGGAGAAAAAACTTTAATTCTTGCATGCCAAGGATCAGTGCAAGTGTGGCGCGAAGCTGCCGCAATGAACCTGAAACTGCGGCGCAAAACGAAAGAGGCATCGTTTCGCGCGGCTTCTCACTTACAAAAAAGAAAAGCGGCAAAGAAAACATTAGCCACCACATGCCAGCAGTAACAAAGGACACTTTCACGGCCTGCACCGGCCCTGACAATCCGAAACTGCCGGGGAACAGGTACATCAGGACATTGATCCCAAAGAGTATTCCACCGCCAAGATAGCCGAGCGAATAACCAAGGGAGGAAACTTTATGTCTGGATTCATCCCGGCTTACATCCGGAAGAAAAGAATCATAGAACACCAGCGCACAATTGAAACCGACAAGAGCCGAACCATAAATAAGAGCAGGAATAAACCAACTTCCCTGAGGAATAAAAAATAAAGCCGCGGTAGCGCAAGCGCCAAGCAGCGTAAAAGCTGCGAGAAAACGCTTACGCGTACACCGCTCATCAGCGAAAGCCCCGAGCAGCGGCGCGCATACTGCCACGCAAAGACTTGCCGCTGAGCTAGTGATCCCCAACCGGAAAGTGCTCAACTGAGCATCTGTACCGTAATTACAGAAGGTTTTGTAAAACAACGGAAAGAAACCCGCCATCACCGTGGTGGCAAAAGCACTGTTCGCCCAGTCATAGAGCGCCCAGGCCAGGACCCGCCGATTTCGATATAATGAGTGCCCGGCCAAAACTAACAACTAGAAAAGCACGCGAAGCAGCGAGCGCATCGTTCCCCGAAAGCTTACTTCTTCTTCCCACTGCTCGAGGCGCACTTTTGCGTCTTGCGCTAGGCCCTCCTTGGTCTGCCGCAAAAGACCTTCCATGTATTGATCTGCTGCGTTTTGCCGATCCGCTTCAGTAGCATATTGCGAACGAATGGTGATCAGTTCACCGACATCAAGCCAAATTCCGGAGCATTTTAGACATTGGTCGACTTCAACCTGATTCTTGATATCGTAATAACGCTTACACATGGCTTCATCCGGACATCGTGGACAATAGCGCACGGCATCATAATCGATGCGGGCACTCTCGCTGCGCTTCGCACCGATAATCTTCTCGCCGTCGATTTCGTGTGCTTCATCAAACTTTTTCAGTTCGCATTCATCAAACCATACCCCGCCACACCCGCCATCGCAGATATCGACTTTAACATCGCCAGCCTGAATTTCCGTCAACGAATTCCTGCAAACCGGACATTTAATCGCCATATTAATGAAGCTCCCGCAATAGCGCTGCTCAGCGCACTGTAAAAAAGCGCTTTGAGTTTAACGCAAAATATGCTCCGCGGCTAGCCGCGAATAAGCGAATAAGTCCGCCGCAGGCGGAATTCCCCCTGAAAGTCGTTGGATGGCGTAGATTTGTGGCATCACCCGGGTGAAAGCCGAGTTAAAATAAAACGGTCATCCCGAGCGCAGGAGCTGTGCCTAAAGGCAGGGTTTATTGCGCGACGGATCTCATGCCTGCACAGAGCAAGGTCTGCCTCCGCTGGGGACGAATACGAAGGCAGAGCCGGGCAAAATTAATAATTAAGTGATTTTTATCGCTGCTGTGCCATCAATTGCGTCTCCACCCAGGATTGACCCCGCACCGGGGAACTTTGAGATCCCTCGCGCGGTGACTGCTGCCTTGAGGAACAACCGGTGCGCTCGGGATGACGGTTAAAATACAGACGATGCCATTGCGCTAAACCTATGCGCTCGGGATGAGGAGAAAAGATGACCACGGGGCGGGGCGACAGCGAAGGGAGGCAAAGGGTTGTGCCGGGTAAAAAAGGCCACGCCTTCAGCGCCCGGCAGCATCGCTCTGCGTGAAGCGGCTGGAGTGCAAAGCCAAGGCAAACTTTATTCGCCTATTCTGGGGCCAGTCTGTTATTATTAATTTTTTTTAACAGTGTCTGGTGCTTCTCCAAACCTTCCGACAACCGGAAATTCAACCTGAAACTCGGCACCTGGTGTGCGGTTGATAATTCTAACCTTCGCACCATGTTTATTAGCAAGCTCTCTGACTAAGGCCAGGCCGATTCCTGTTCCGGAAGTGGTCCGCGTCATTTCATCTTGGCCGCGGTAGAATAGATCGAAAATTCTGCTGACCTGCTCTGCCGGAACACCTGGTCCGTAATCGCGCACTGAAAAAATTACTTTCTTCTCGCTCTCCTCTAACGCAACACCAAGCTCGATTAATTTCCTTTCCGCATTGCCTGAAAACTTTATCGCATTATCAACGAGATTAATAAAAATCCTTGCCAGCGAATCTTCATCCCCAATAATTTTATGCTGCCGAAGTTCTCCCTCGTCAGCACATTTCACTTCCAACGCAAAACCAGCTGATTCAACTTGCGAGGCGACTTTCTGCCGGATTGCCAAGACCAAGCCGCACACATCAAGTTCTTTATTCTCCAGAGGCTCTGCGGTATTAGTCAATTTAGAAAAATGAAGGACATTGCTGATCAACCGCGACAACCGTTCACTTTCGAAAAAAATGAAATCGTAATACGACTTCCGCTTCTCTTCATCGACCAGCCAATTTGCCCGCAGCATCTCGGCATACATCCTGATGGATGTAAGCGGAGTTTTCAGTTCGTGGCTTACCGCAGAAACAAAGTTGCTGCGCTGCCGGGCAAATTCAATCTGCCCGATACCCAAACGATAAATACCCCACAGCCCGACAAGAATAACCACACTGAGACAGAGAATCAAGAAATCCACTAGACGTGCTCCCGTTCCCAGCGGAATTTCCCGTGCCGCGAAGACGAGCTCCAGCGAATCCAACGGTGGTGCAAGAAAATCTTTATAATAAAGCTTCTCCTCCGGGGCTGCGGCCGCGCCAGAGGAAGTTGCCGGCCGCGTAATAAAACGGCTATAAACCTCACCATTATGACCAATCACCAAACTGCCGATGCTGCTTACCCTGCTGTAAGCAAACGCCTTCCCGACCACCGCCTTTAAGAGTTCTTCCGCTTCACAAACAAAGCCCTGAAGAAAACGCGCATTCTGACGGAACACCTTACGGTAAAAAACAAAGTAACCGCCTTCGAGCAGCTGAAATTCAAGCGGCCAGATTTCGCTTTCAAACGCAAGCAGGCTCATCCCTTGCCGCCTGGCAGCTGTGTCGCTGTCTCGCGCATCAACTGGAGCGTCCAGAGCAGTTTGCTGTCCGGTACTGCGCTTCCCCTCCGTTGGAAGAACATTCGTCCGGTTATGAAGCTCTTGCAGGTTCTCGAGCTGCTGCCGCTGCTCAGGAATCACGACTTGCTCGACGCGGTTTTGGCGCTCAAGCAGCATCGAATCGTTCTGCTGCTTTCCTCTATCCCGCGCGACATTCTGCCCCTCCTGCATCCATAGTTGTTGATTAATATTAATTTCCGAAAGCTTTCGCGCACTAAGCGGCACAACCGCCGCAGCGTCGCTTTTTTCCCGAAGAAGTTCTTTAGAGAGCGGAGTGCCGTCTGCCGTTTTATCTCCGGGATTGCGCTCAATCGGCGACGGCCCCGGGGACATAGGTTGAGCATATGCCGGTGAAAGTAAGTAGCGTTCGGCGATAAACAAGGAAAGCAGCGCCAGGCGCCGCTTAATAAAGTTTTCGCCGTAAGCATCATCTCCGATCTGTTTGGACATTAAATTCTTTTGCAGAACTCGCTTCAATAATTCTCGATGTTTTATTCGTTCGTTGAACTCTTTCTCGCTCCATCCGAATAGTTCAACTTGTGACTTATCTTCAGCGAATTCTGGAAGCACCGGCGAGTCTATCCGGCCATCAGGGGATATCTGGAAATAACCGATTATCCCCGGAATCTTGCTTTTCGGCGGAAGTTCGGCAAGCGGAGAAAACGAAACACCCGCTTGCTGCACCAATTTATTCTGTGAGATTTTAATAAAACTGTAGTCAGCAAACGGTCGCCGGTACTCAACATCCAACAACTCCTGCATCACAGCATTAATGCCGATGACGAGATCGGCCGCATCAGCCTGCAACTGCACCAATCCTTCGCGTTCAGTCTGCTCCCAGACAATTCTAACCAACTGCCCAAGAGGTATCAGCAGGCAAACGAAAAAAATGCCAAGAATACAACGCAGGCGGGTTTTCGCATAAGCGGGGGAATCGCGCAGCAGCGCCGATCCTGACTCCTCTCGCGCGCGAACAAAGCGGTTTAACATAACCCTGACTGCACTCCCCTAGCGCGGAACTATACCGTCAAGCGGTATCCTTCGCCCCTGACTGTTGCAATATGTTTCGGCTCCTTAGGATTCTCCTCTATTTTGCGCCTTAACTTCGCAATGTGGATATCAACTGTTCGCGTCTCGATATTCGACGCCCGAGCATATCCCCAAACTTCCTCCAGCAATTCTTCGCGCGAGACCGGACGATGCGAGTTCTCTCTCAGATAAAGCAAAATATCGACCTCTCGCCGGCTCAATTCGACTGGAGACTGGCTGCTTTCTATCATGCGCAGCGTAAGGTTCTGCGTGTCCAGTTCCCAGCTTCGAGCAAGTGTGATTTTGCCCTCCTGATGTCTTGCTTTCTTTGAACGCCGCAGCACTGCTTCAACACGCAACACCAGTTCGCGCACAGAAAACGGTTTTGCGATATAGTCGTCAGCACCCACCGTAAGTCCGGTAATGATATCCTCCTCGGAAGTCTTAGCTGTCAGCATAATCACCGGCTGTTCGCGCGAAACCTTGCGTATCTCATTACAGACAGTGAAGCCATCAAGACCGGGAAGCATCACATCCAGAATAACCAAATCATGATGTCCGGTGGCGGCCTTGCGCAAACCTTCGTTGCCGTCTTTGGCCGAATCCACCACATAACCGTGATAGACAAACAAATCGATCAAACCGGCGAGAATCGCCTCTTCATCCTCAACAATTAGGAGACTGAATTTCTTTCTTTGCTCCTCGGTCATATCTGAACACCCAAAATCGCGCTGCTTCTCTAATTATTATAACGGCCTATCCAGAGATATTATTGTAAAACTCTCGTAAAACAAGGAGTTTTTTGATAGTTGAAGGGCCTGTCGCAATCCAAACTGCCGGTCAATTATTGATTTGCGGCAACGCCAAAGGATTTCTCAGCGGCAGCAGGCGTCCAACGCTGCGCACGGTATCCGCCCCGAACCCCATCAGGAGAAAAAACAATCTGAAAAACCTGGTTCCTCCGGGCGCGAAATGCCCCGGCATAGGACAACAAGAAATACTTCCACATCCGGTAAAATCTCTCTTCGTAGCGGTTCTGCAATACCGCCCACTCGGATTCGAAATTGCGAAACCACGCAAGAAGGGTGCGTTCATAATCAAAACCGAAATTGTGCACATCTTCCAACACGAAAATTCCCTCGCTTGCCTCAGCAATCTGCTTTGCCGATGGCAGCATTGAATTTGGAAATATGTGTTTCTCAGTCCACGCATCACCTGAGTCATACGACACGTTACCTGCGATCGTATGGAGCAGAAACATCCCTTCGCGAACAAGACGCTTGCGCACGGTATCGAGGTAGACACGATAGTTCTTGCGCCCCACGTGCTCGAACATGCCGATTGAGAAAATACGGTCATACTCTCCGCCTACGGCACGGTAGTCCTGCAGCCGGATCTCAATTGGCAGGCCGCGGCAGTGATGTGCAGCATAGGCAGCTTGCTTCTCCGAGACAGTAATTCCGACGACTTTTACTTTATATCTTTTGGCGAAATATTTGGCAGCACCCCCCCAACCACAACCGATATCTAGTATCGTCATTCCAGGAGAAAGTTGCAGCTTAGCAGCAATCAGCTCGAGTTTCGCTGCTTGAGCTTCGTGCAATGTTGATGCATTTTCCCAATAGCCGCAGCTATAGATCAATTCATCGTCGAGCATGGCACGAAAAAGATCATTTCCCAAATCATAATGACGCACACCGATCTGGAACGCGCGAGCTTTGCTCTGTAAATTCCAGATTTTCGCGCGCAGCATGAGTATCCAGTCGGCCCAAGAAGAAAAGTGTGCGTCAAGCCTGGTGCAAAGCAAGCGGTAAAACAGCTCATCAAGCTGTGCGCACTCCCACCAGCCGTCCATAAAGGATTCGCCAAAGCCGAGCGAACCGTCGGCTAAAACACGCCGGAAAAACCTGTCATTTTTTACGCAGATGTCCCATGGATGTGGTCCGTCAAGCTGCACGCCCGCATAGTGAAGCAGATATTCAATCTTGCGACGAAAAGGATTGCTGCGCATAGCCTTCCTCTTGTCCACAAAACGGAAACGTCCCGGAGACGCGTACCACGCGTGAGCAACGGCGGCTAAGGTAATTTGCTGGATATATCGTGGACCAAAAACGAGCTCAAGTAAAGTCAAGTAAGAAGCTCAAGTTTTAACGGCACCCCGGCTTTTGCGTCAAGCACTAACGTTTAATATTAGCGTAATGAATACGCTTAGGAGTTTCTGCTTCTTTGCCAAGCCGGCGGCGGCGATCGGCTTCGTATTCGCTGTAATTGCCGTCAAACCAAACCACTCGACTGTCTCCTTCAAAAGCCAGGATATGCGTAGCAATTCGATCGAGAAACCACCGATCGTGACTGATAATTACGGCGCATCCTGCGAAATTTTCCAAACCTTCTTCCAGCGCACGCAATGTATTTACATCGAGATCGTTAGTCGGCTCATCAAGCAAAATTACGTTTGCGCCATCTTTAAGCAGAAGCGCAAGCTGAATACGATTACGTTCGCCGCCAGAAAGCATACTGACCTTTTTCTGCTGGTCCTGACCGCTAAAATTAAACCGCGCAACATAAGCGCGAGAATTCACCTCTTGACGGCCCAGTTGAACAGTCTCTTGACCACCGGCGACCACTTCCCAGACTGTCTTTTCCGGGTCAAGTGATGTCCGAAGCTGTTCCATATAACCCAGCTTCACCGAATCGCCGACACGAAAGGATCCGCTGTCTGGCATTTCTTCGCCAGCAATCATTTTAAATAGTGTGGTCTTGCCGGCGCCGTTTGGACCAATCACGCCGACAATGCCTCCCGGCGGCAAAGAGAAGTTCAGCTCTGAAAACAGCAGCTTATCGCCGAATGCTTTAGAGACATTATGCGCTTCGATCACCACATCCCCCAAACGAGGACCGGGAGGAATGTAGATTTGCAGATCGCGTGCAAGGTCTTCGCCTTTTTGGCTAAGCAGTTTTTCGTAGGCAGTTACGCGAGCCTTTCCTTTGGCATGCCGCGCTTTCGGTGCCATACGAATCCACTCTAGTTCGCGCTCCAAAGTCTTAAGCCGCCTCTCTTCCGCCTTTTCTTCGCTTTCCAGGCGCTGCCGTTTTTGTTCCAGCCACGACGAATAATTCCCCCGCCATGGAATGCCATGCCCGCGGTCGAGTTCCAGAATCCATCCGGCAACATTATCCAGGAAATACCGATCGTGAGTTACCGCGATTACCGTGCCCTCATACTGCTGCAAATGATGCTCAAGCCATTGCACGGACTCCGCATCAAGATGATTAGTCGGTTCATCGAGCAGCAATATATCCGGCTCCTGCAAAAGCAGCCGGCAAAGAGCAACGCGCCGCCGCTCACCGCCTGAAAGCGTGCTGGCCGGCCGATCCGCAGGCGGACAACGCAGCGCTTCCATGGCGAAATTAAGCTTTTCCTCAATCGCCCAAGCGTCAAGCGCTTCAAGCTCCTCCATCACCACCGCTTGCCGTGCAGTAACTTTCTCCATTTCTTCCGCACTTAAATCTTCGCCGAATTTGAGATTAATCTCTTCAAACTCGCGCAGCAGCTCAAATGTGCCGGCAAAACTCTCTGCTACGATTTCACGCACGGTTTTATCCGCAGCCAGAATCGGTTCCTGCTCCAGCAGTCCTACAGAATAACCATCGGACAAGTGCGCTTCTCCGTTGAAATCATGTTCTAACCCTGCCATGATCCGGAGCAATGTACTCTTGCCCGCGCCGTTCAGCCCAAGGACTCCAATTTTCGCCCCGTAAAAATACGATAGGGAGATATCCTTAATTACCGTTTTGTTAGGCGGGTATACTTTGTTCACCCGCATCATCGTATAAATGATTGTTTCGTCGCCCATGAATGTCCCGCAAGCCTCAGAGTTTATGGAACACATTAAACAAAAAAAAAGCGGCCTGCAAAGGCCGCTTTTCGCTCTTATCGGAGCGCACTTGGAGAAGACGCTACGCCCGTCTTGCTCTCTTGCGCAAACCGAGGCCTACGAGACCGACACCGAACAACGCAAGCGTCATCGGCTCAGGGACACTGCCGCTGAAAGTCACTTGGGAGACCTTATAGTCATCGTTCCAGTTAGGCACTGTTAAGCTGAAGACTGACCCAAGAAGCTGCGGCAGCACCTGGTATACCGACACGCTTGTCCCCAGAATATTACCGCCTGGAATATCCGCGCTGGCAATCTGAACAACACTATCAACGATCAGCCGGAAATCATCATCCAGTCCAACACGCGTAAAAGTGATAGACTCCAGCATAAGCTGAGCAAGGCCAAGATCCAACACCAGCGTTTCGTCGTCGCCAAGACCATCAACTTCCGGATCTTCCAGAATGCTGCCGGACCAGACACCAATCCCACTGCTGCTCCGAACCACATTACGATTGGAACCAGAAACCAAACCAGTTGCCGTCAGCATATAGGTCCCGGTCGTATCCCAGATCTGGATCGACGGAGCCCAGGTGTAACTAACAGGCTGCGTTAAATCAAACGTTATAGCGTTTGCACTTCCGGCAACGCCAAACACTAAGGCGCACAGCGCCACCACAAACTTTGCGCGACTCATATCCCTACACTCCTCTTTTATAAGGCATAACAACAGAACAGCCGTGAAAATGTTCTCGGACTTTAGACTCTCCTCTTGCCCGCGGGTAAGACAAAAGTTACCCAGGGTGACTGAGGTAATGTCAAAACCCCATGGGAATATCCAGCTTTTTATTACCGGGCATTCAATTGCATACTGAGTTTTTGGGTGATTAAAATATTCCTTTAAGAATTAAATACTTAAATGTAGTATTAATCGCTCAGCTATTAGCTTTAAAACCTAACCGAGGTTTCTGGATAGCATCGTACGCCACTTGCCGAGACATCGGTTTTCTGATCGTTGATCGCGTTGGTCCAAACTGTACCGGGGGATCCCACGTGCCCCGACACAGTGTCGCAGCGAATTTCTTCGCTGCGCTCGGAATTCGGCAACGCCGTCCGGGCGTTGCGCTATCAGGTTGCTGAAAATCAGTTTTTCAGCAACCTGATAGACTCAAAATAAGCGAATAAGTCCGCCACATCCGGAATTCGCCCGGAAAGTCGTTGAATGGCGCATATTTGTGGCATCACCTGGGTGAAAGCCGAAGTCGCGCATGGGCGGTGCAGAGAATGACGCTGCTGTTTCTCTTGGTCGTATTTCACTTTTCTGAATACCCGGAGGTTCTGTGCTGCTTTAAGTGCGGGCAGTAGTGCAAACGCGTCCAGGCCGCCCTTTCGCCGCAGTAGGTATTTCAGAACAGATCAAAAACCCGGCACAACTCTCTGCCAACCGCAGCGCGTCGCCCGCATTGATTCGTCGCCATTGGTCTGGACCACCAGGCGGGCGACAGCGAAGGGAGGCAAAGGGTTGTGCCAGGTAAAAAAACGCGCCTTCAGCACCCGGCAGCATCGCTCTGGGCGAAGCCTCTGGACCGCACACCAAGGCAAAATTTATTCGCTTATTTTCCGGCTAGGCGTAATATCTCACAGCCCAAGGCTGTGGAATATTACGCCTAGGTTTCAACTTTTGTCCGCCAGCCACTTGCCTGCACATCAAACGATGGTTAACCAAAAAATATAATAAACAAATTCAAAAAAAGAGGAAAAACAACTGGAGCTTTTTTCTAAGGAGACAAGACAATGATTGCAGCAAGATTTCCATTCTCAAATCTCGACTTGTTCCGCGGTGAAGTGGACCGGTTGTTCGAGGATTTTTTCGCCGCTCCTGGGTCAATGGGAACCCGCCAAACCGGTCGTATGACTGTGTTCCCCGCGCTGAATGTCTGGGATAACGGCGATGAATTAGTAGCCGAAGCTGAGCTTCCTGGCCTTTCCATCGAAAACCTGGACATCTCGCTGATGGGTTCGGAATTGACGATTCGCGGTAAACGCGAGTCGCAAAATGGGAAAGACACTGCGTGTCACCGGCAGGAGCGGGGATCAGGCGAGTTTGCACGAACCGTAGCGCTTCCCTATCCGGTGAACAGCGACGCCGTTGATGCCGCAATGAAGGACGGTATTTTGACGATCAAAATGCCGAAAGCAGAGTCGGCAAAGCCAAGGAAGATTGAAGTGAAAACCCAGTAGGGATTTACGGCAAGTTTTTTGAGGAGGAGAAGGACATGAGCACAGAATTGTCAGCAAACCAAAATGTTTCTGTCGCGCAGAAGAACTGTGAGCAGACGCGAAGCGGCTGTTTGTTCAGGCCGAACGTTGACATTATTGAGTCCAGTGAGGAATTGCTGCTTCGTGCGGACGTGCCCGGAGCAGCGGGGAAGGATATTGAGCTTGACTATGAGAACGGCGTGCTGACGCTGCACGCAAAAGTCGAGCCGCGCCAAACAGACCGGGGCCGCTGCTTGTTGCGCGAATATGCAGTAGGGGATTACTACCGGGCTTTTGAGATTAACGAACAAATCGAGGCCGAAAATATTTCCGCGGAATGCGTAAACGGCGTATTGACGATTCATTTGCCAAAAGCGCGAAGCGCAAAACCGCGGCGCATTACGGTCACGAATAGTCATTAATGCTGCATTAACCGTGCGTGAAGGAGGATAGCATATGGCAATTATACCGTGGCGCAACAAAGGAGTCAGCGAAACACGCGAAAGCAATGCTCTTCCACCGGCGGTACAATTCCGTAATGAGATTGACCGGCTGTTTGAGCGCTTTTTGCGAAATCCTTGGTCAGCCTTGGAAAGTGAAGGCCTTAACTGGTTCTCCTCGAACTGGATGCCTTCTTTGGACCTGAATGAGACGGGAACGGAGATTCGGCTGAATCTCGAAGTGCCGGGGGTCGATCCGAAGAATATCGAAATCTCCATTTCCGGCAATATGCTGACCATCGAGGGGGAGAAAAGCGAAGAAGTGGAAGACAAAGGAAAAGGCTTTTATCGTTCCGAACGCCGCTTCGGGTCGTTTCGACGGACTGTCGAGCTGCCGCAGCCTGTAGAGGAAGACAGCATCAGCGCCGATTATAAGAACGGCGTGCTGACGATTAAGGCAAAAAAAGCAGCCGGAACAGAAAAAAAGAAAATTCCAATTTCCTACAGTCATTAAGCCGGAAGCCGGCTGCCGCAAAGCAGCCGGCGTTGTTCTTCTCGCTGCTGGCGCAAAACGCTGAAAAGCTGTAGTCTTCTCCGCAGCAAGGAGAGACTGCATGGTTTCTGACTTTATTGATCAACGGGGCATTCTAACTGTCTTTCGCAGAACCCCCCCGCCCGCAGGCTCCAGCCCCGGCACACTTCTGGCGCCAGCGGCGGCCGAGCCCACCCGCATGTATGTTTTCGACTACACCACTGAGACAGCAAGCGAGTTTGAAGTTTCCGACTTGAGCGATGTTTTGCATTTAAAAGACACCGCCAGTGTTACGTGGGTCGACGTGCAGGGTCTGTCTGACACCACGGCCATTTCCCGTCTCGGTGAGATGTTCGGCCTGCATTCACTGACGATTGCGGATATTGTCAATGCTCCCGCCCGTCCCAAAGTTGAAGACCACGATGATTATCTTTTCATCATCAGCTCCGGTGCGGAAATTATTGGGCCGCTGGAAATCAAAACTGAGCAGATCAGCATCATCTTGGGCAAGCATTTTGTGCTGAGCATTCAAGAACGTTCCGGTGATAATTTTGAGCCGATTCGCAATCGCATTCGTCAGAAGCAAGGCATGATCCGCAAGGCTGGAGCAGACCACCTGGCTTGCGCCCTGCTTGATGCAATCATCGACAGCCATTACCCCTGCCTGGAGCTTATTGGCGACCGGCTGGAAGACCTGGAAGACGATATCCTTGAACATTCAGACAAGGAATCACTGCGCCAAGTCTACCATCTGCGCCGCCAGCTTATCGCACTCCGGCGCTCCATCTGGCCGCAGCGGGAAGTATTAAGCTACTTGATTCGTGAGGAGAATAAGCTGCTGAAGAAGCCCGTCCGGGCTTATTTCCGCGACTCTTACGATCATTGCGTGCAAATCATTGACGTTACCGAGACATTCCGGGAGATGTGCAGCGACTTGTCCGATGTATATCTGTCAAGCCTAAGCAATCGCATGAACGAAATCATGAAAGTCCTTACCGTCATTTCCACTATCTTCATTCCCCTTTCGTTTTTCGCCGGCGTCTACGGGATGAATTTCCGCCATATGCCCGAACTGGAATTGACTTGGACATATCCGCTTTTCTGGATTCTGACGATTACCTGCGCGCTTTCTATGCTCGTCTTGTTCCGCCGCTGCGGCTGGATTGGCTCGAGCGCCTCCGGCGGCACTCCGGTCAAAAACAGGAAGTGATGTTTTTTTTCCCTGTGTCAAAAAGCAGCTTAATTCCGACGCAGCCGCTATCCGTTTGAATTTCACTCTGGCCTCTGTTGCGGGATAAAACCAGGTCGGCATACAACATACCAATAGCGCGCGCACGCTGTTCCACAAAAAACACCTCAGCAAGCGATGCAGAAGTTAAGAGCGCAGATCCTTTGGAGATAACAGAGCACGGAACCGAAAAACAAATAAATGCCAGATCATCTTGCCTGCCTGCCTCAAGCTCAAAACAGGCCGCGCCGCAAGACATGAGATAACGAAAGACACAAGTCAGCGCCCGCGTCACCGTCTTTGCCTGCACAACAGCATATACTGCTTGCGGCCCGCCAGCACGCTGTAAAACCAACTTCCCTCCGCCGGACGCCGCGCAGCTGTCTGCCGCAAGCTCAGTGAGCATCACATTCTGGCTTTCTTCATTATCGTCAAAACCGGCGTCGCGAAGCAGATTCAGTATTTGCAGCATAGCGTTTGCCGACGACACAGCATCTTCGACATCTTCAGGACCAAGCGCGATCCCGGCCTTCCAATCGGCAAGCACCGCCAGCACAGTACCTAACGGAGTACGCAAATCGTGAGAAATGCACCGGCTCACCGCTGCAACTAAATGAGCCGGGTCTCCTTCACGCTCGCGCATATAAGTTTTCATCGAAGCCTTTCCTGTCTGCTTTCATAATCGATCATTTTCCATGAATCTCCGCCCGGAAGATCACTCCTTTTTCAGGACGCAGAACCTGCCTTCGGCAAAAAGCTCTCTCCAAGTTTGCCGGCATGAACCCTCCGCGTGTTCTTTTCCTGAAAGAACACGGGCAAGCCTCATCGAACAAGGAAGAACTGCCGCCCCGACATCCCACTCTTCAAGAATATGGCACCAGTTTGGACTCAACCTCTCCAATACATCAAACTCCATAAACCGCTGCGCTCCCGTCATTGCGGTGCGGCCATCGATTCCCGCCTTGAAACGGCTTGCCGCGTGCCCGGCATCCCGTTCCAGATATAATGCAAGAATCAGCCACCCGCCGTCATTGAAATGATTCAACAGGTTCACCGGCTTTTGACCAAAATCACGGCCGATGTTCCCCATTCTCCGCACCGCATAGAACAGCTCCGTGTTGCGCTGAGTGATTGGCTGCGGCAGTTCAAACAACATTGCCAAAACGCCGCCCAGCAAAACGGCGCCGACTGCCGCGGCGGTCAGCTTGCCGGTGGAAACTCGCACCGCTGGTGTGCAGGCTTCATTAATAAATGCTCGCCGTACTGCCGCACACTTCTTATGCTTGAGCATTTCTTTTACTCCCAGGCTGAGCAGCATACCGCCCGCAACACCGAAAAACGGGATAAGACGAAGACCAATAACTGATGCGGCGGCGAACAAACACGAAACAAGAACCAAACCGGGAGATTTCCGCCAAAGAGTCTGTGCACAACAGACACACACAAGAACAACCGCAGCAAACAGCCAGAACAAATAACCTGCTCCAGGCGAAAGCTTCTGACACTCGATAATCTGGCGATAGACCTCACGATGAGAAAACAGAAACTCGCCGAGCGCCGAATAAGTCCTCCAGCCATATGGCGTGGCAAAACCAGCGGCAAAAAGAACCAAGCTTCTGATTAAGGCCGCTCGGCATCCATCCTGCTTCGCCACTCCGTACAGAAACGCCACAACTGGCACAAACACCCAGTACACATGAATATTGGCCCAGATAACCGCCAGGCACAGCAAAGCCCGGATATTTCCGCGACGTTTCTCACAAAGCCAAAGCACTGCTGCAGTAAAAATCAGGCTGAATAACTGCGGCCGCAGATACCATATCGGCGCGCTAAACAGAATTATCGTAAACACACCTGCGAGAACGGGGTAAAGATGCTCACGGCTTTGCTGCTCTTCATGCTCGACACACAGCGCACGGCAGAAAAAACACAACGAGACTGCTCCAGCGGTGACCAGCAGGGTCTGAAAAACCTGCAGCCCCCTGAAGCCCCCGTACTTGAAAACAAGGCCAAAAAGAACTTCGGCAAGCCAAGAATAACAGAGCCAAAAGTTGCCCTGCGCACCGAACGGATCCGTCGCCGGAACGCGCAGATTATCCAACATCCAGAGACCTCCCGCTAAGTGCCAGCCAAAGTCCGGATCCTCCAAGGAACGCGTACCCACCACCACCGAGATTAGTGCAACAACAACGAGAAGCGCTGTCTCCTCAGCACGAATCTTCACACTGCCCTCTTCTCACAGTCCATTGCGGCATAATAATACGCGGCATATCCCAACAGCACCGCCCCTAGATCATCAAGCAAATAATGCCAGCCAAAATAGAGAGTCGTCAGAAAAGTCACGGCTGCAAACAGCCATGACAACAGTGCACAGCTCCAGTGGATCCTCTGCAAAAATAAACTTCCCAGAACGGGTACGGCAAGATGCAGGCTCGGAAATCCTGAAATCATAAATGCACCGCGCGGACTCTGCGGAAAGCGGTCCAAGAAGACTTTCATTTGCCAAAGGCCATCCCGCAGTTCCGCAACTTCCGTTCCCGTCAGGCTCGAAAATGCCGGACTGAAAAAATAACAAGGGCCCCAAGACGGAACAAGATAAACTAAAAAGATTCCCGCTAACCAGACGACGACAAAGCCGGCACAAAAACATCGCGCCACTTCGGCATCACGCTGAAGCACCATTACCATCAAGAGCAGGCCCATATAAGGGAAAAAGAAGGTATAGGCACTGCTCATCAGCGGCGCAGCGTCTGCACCGATGGTTTGCAGGAGCAGTTCTCCGCACAGCCTTTCTCCGCAAAAAAAGCGATCGATGACGGCAAGCTGTTCATCGAAAAGCGCACTGTTTACGGACGGCACGAAATGCTTCAGTTGTATAAAAACCAAGAAACAGACAGCCACGGCATGCACCAAGCGCAAATCGTGCACCAGAAAGCGCAAACGCAAGTAACGGGAAGCATAGTGCTGCCATGACAAAGCGAGAGATACTCGCGTATCGCCTTTGCGCCAGGAGCGAATATCACCAACACGGACAATCAGCAGACAAAGCAGCAAACCTGTGGCATACCACATCAGGCCGCCGCTCAGTTTTTCCAGATACAACCGCAGCGGTGCACGCAGAGGAACTCCATACCCCCAAGACATAGCGGCAGCAACACCGGCGCATGCCAGTACTACCGCTTCGCATCTAAAAAGAATCGGACGTTTTCCCAGCACCGTTTATTGGAGCGAGTTCACATCGACAAAACGTCTTCCTTTCTGAGTGCCGGAAGCAGCCGGAATCTCGAACTCAGCCATGCGCCGCTCCAACTCGCTCCGATCCAGATATTTACCGTCGCTGGCTTTCTTTTCACCGCTTCCGGGACGATCGACAAAGATCATCTCCGATCGAGCCCGCTCGATCAGCTCCGTGCCGCGCATGCGCGGTTTTAAATACTCTGGATCCACTCCCAGCGCTTGCGCAACGAGGTACGAACGCCGCATTGTTTTCGTGTCGGCGCTGTTTTTCGCTTGGTCGCCTTGCACAATGCTTTGCGCCGCCATGGCATAGATTAAATTCTTTGCTTCAGCATTCTCGGGGTCAATCGCCAAAACTTCATTCAAGAGTTCGTACGCATTCTGTCCTTGCGGCGAAACAAAGCTGCCCATTGCTTGATAACTCCTCGCTTGGGCAAGCAAGTTATTGACTCGCGCCACCAGATCGCCCAACAGCTTGTCAATCTCACCGATCTTGCTTTTTGCCCGTTCATTCGCGGGGTCCAGGCGCAGCACGGCTTGATAACTATCCCGGGCGTTTGCGCCAGGCGGGACTATGTAGTTCTTCGCCAGAAAGAAACGATCCCCCTGCGCCAAAAGATCCTCGACTTGGCGAGTCACCTTTTCACGCTGTTCTGCCTGCACGGCAAGCGCGCGCACACGCTCCTCAATCTCCCGCAAGCGGCGTTTCGCGTAGGGCTCATCAGGATCGAGCTCCAAAATCTGTTCAAAACGCTTGCGCGCATTGACATCCGGCGGCTCGAGCAAAGCCCCGGATTTAAAAAGCTGGTCGCCCTCGTTGCGCAGCTTGGTAATCAGCGCTTTTCTTTCTAGCTCCTGCTTGGCTTGTTCTTGCCGCAGATCAACCTTCTTCTCTGTATGCGTTGCCTGATATGCCAGGAAAAGCAGCAGGCATAAAACGACCGCTGTTCCGGCGGCGATTCCCAGCAGCTTCGGCGCTTTGCTCTGCGCACGATCAATTACGCGATCTGCCGCCTCGTCTTGCAGCGTAAAGACCTCCTTCGGCTCGACAAAGCGCAAACGGTGCGGTCCAACTGTCAGCACGTCGCCGCGTTTCAAGAGCACATCTTCGGCAGTTTCGAGCGCACTGCCATTAATCGTAATTCCGGCAGGCGAGAGGGGGCCGGCATAAAATCTGCCGTCTTTTTCCGTAACAATCGCGTAACGGGGAGGAATCCCTTTGCCGGAAACACAAATATCGCATGCGGAGTCACTGCCGATCATTGCTTGTGTGCCGGCAACCGGAAAACGCTTCCCCCGCAAATCTCCACTGAGCACGATAAAGCTTCCGCCTGAGCCGGACGCCGCCTGTCTCTGGCCCAGCGCTTCGGTATAGGCCGGGCGGCCAACCATTGTTTCCATGACACCGCCTTGCTGCGGCGCCGCGCCAGCAAACGTCGCCGCTTTCGGCTCCGCCGCACCCTTTTCATGGGACCGCAGGATCTCCCGAATTGCATCTGTGGACATGGACACACCGATCGTCTGCGTACCTGTCATCTGCACCCCGGTATCTCCCGCCATGTCGGATAACGGATTCTGCGCCTGCTTCTTCCCGCCGGTTACCGCCTCAACAAATTCGGCAACACTGCTGTATCGTTCGTTAGGATCGCGCACGAGTCCTTTCATGATCGCGGCATCGAGCAGAGGCGGCAATGCTGGATTCAACTTTGCCGGACGCGGGGGTTCTTTCGACAGCCGCAGCAGCGCGCACTGCACCGGATTATCTGCCTCAAACGGACGCTTGCCCGTCACCATTTCAAACAGCAGCACCGCCAGCGCAAAGATATCCGCACGGTGATCGGGGTTGGTTCCCGTGATCTGTTCCGGCGCGATATAAGCCGGCTCAACTACCATGCGGCCGTCACTGGACTTGCTCTTCTGAATCTTGGCGATAACCCGGGGATAATAACCGGCAAGTCTCACACTATCCCCTTTGAACAGAACAGCCCGCGAGTCGATATGCCCGTGCCAGACCTGGTTCTCGTGTAAATCCCGCAACCCCGCTGCCAGTTCACTAAATATACTGACGGCTGTTTCCGTGCTGAGAGGCGCAGCATGCTCCTTCAATACCTCACGCAGCGAATTGCCGCTGATTAATTCCATCACCAAGTAGAACCAATCGTTCTCACAGCCGCCGCCGACAATCGGCACAAGCGACTGATGCGAGGTGGAGCGCAGACGCTGAATATCTTCATTAAATTCATTAATCCATTCCTGGCTGCCTACCGGCTGATCAAGAAATACTTTAATCGCGACCTCACGGTCTCCCAGCTTGCCGTCCGTTCCCTTATACACGATGCAGTTTGGCCGCTTGACGATCTGCTCACCCACAGTAAACCGCTCGCCGAAGACTTTTGGAATGTCCATATGCCTCCCTTTTTCTCCTTCTTTCGCCGCCCTCTTTATTTACTATTCGCCCCGCGGCAAAACATTGCCGCCGCCTCTGTCAATCCGGCAAGCTCCATCTCCCCGATCCAGCCGGGCACCTCCCCCGTCCAGGCATGGTGACCGGTAATTTTTCCGCTCTCCATCCCCGTTCGGTTGAAACGGAAAATATCTTTCACTTGATAGACATCTCCCTCGCCAATTTTCCCGACCTCTGAAATATGCGTAACTTTACGCGTATGATCTGGAAGACGTGCGGCTTGCACAATAATATCAATCGCCGAGGAGACCTGTTCGCGAAGCGCACGTACGGGAATTTCGATACCAGAGAACAATGCCAGCGTTTCCAGCCTGGTCAGTGCTTGCGGCGGTGAACTGGCATGAACAGTGGACATCGAACCGGAGTGACCCGTATTCATTGCCTGCAAAAGGTCAAGCGCTTCTCCGCCGCGTATTTCACCGACAATTATGCGATCCGGACGCATACGCAGCGATACCCGCACCAGGTCGCGAATCGTAATCTGCCCGCGTCCACGCTTGTCCGGCGGGCGAGTTTCCATCGGCAGCACATGTTCTTGCTTGAGCTGCAGTTCGGCAGCATCTTCGATCGTGATAATTCGCTCATTGACCGGGATCAGCCCTGATACCACGTTCAAGAGCGATGTCTTACCTGAGCTGGTTCCGCCGGAAACAACAATATTTTTTCTCAGCTCAACCGCTGCCTTGAGGAATGTAATCATTTCCTCCGACAGAGATTGGAACTGGATAAGTTTCTCCAGTGTCAGTGCTTCGCTGGAAAACTTGCGGATGGAAACACTGATGCCTTTGCGCGAACAAGGGGGCATCAGCACGGCAACCCGGGAGCCGTCAGGCAGCCGGGCATCGATATAAGGTTCCTCATCAGTAACGCGGCGCCCCACATACTGCGCAATATTCAGCACCGCCGCCTTAAGTTCCGCTTCCGTAAAATACGCCTCAACCTTGAACAAATGCCCCTTCCGTTCAACGTAAATCTCCGACGGCCCATTAATCATCACTTCGGTGACATCGTTGTCGAGAATATAATCCCAGACCGGTGAGAGGAAATTGCGCAGAGCACTCCAGTAAAAGTCAATTTCGGACGTCTTGCTTGAGACTTCCGCGCTGCGCCGCTCCGAAACGGGGGCTTCCTCCTTCCACGCTGTTTCCGCGGCAAGCAGCTCACTCTGACTAACCGATGAAGTATCTTCTTCCTGATCCTGCACAGCAGGCTCCGCTTCATCGTCACGCACTGAAAAGCTCAGCACCACATCGCCAATCATTACCAAATCGTCCAAAGCGAGCGCCTTGCGCTGCACGCGATCGGAATTAACGTAAGTTCCATTAGTGCTGTCCAGATCTTGAATGACGACAACGCCATCCTCCACATCAGCGCGTGCATGATAGCGCGAAACTCCTTTTGAACTCCGCAAACAAACATCATTGCCCTCGGTCCGGCCAATCATCAGCGTTGTTTTCTCAAAGGAGAGCGTACGCTCTGCGCCGTCTGGTTCCTCTACGCGAACAACAAGCATGCTGGTATTATTCCTCTCTTCTAAATTTTTTGGGATTTATTCTCACTTTTTTCGGAACAATCTTTTCATCATTTAAACGCCGCTCCGCCATCGTCCAGCGAAAATCAGTTTCGTCCGGCACCATGTTTTTGATCGCCTGCAAGTGATCATGCGCCGCAATATAGTTCTTCATCTCGGCAGAACGCAGCGCCGCAGAAGTCCGGCTGTTTACACGCCGCCAAAGCTCCGTATCAAGCTTAGCCGTCAATTCCGTCAAGTCCCGCAGCTGCTCATTGGCAAACTGCGCGGCAAGCCCCTGTTCGCGCCGCTGCACAATGGATGACAAATCCTCGGTCAATGCCTGCGGATCGAGCTGCGCGCTTTGCGCGCTATCCATTCCGGGATCCGTCTTAACATACCGTCCGGGAAGGCTCGCCTCCAAATCGAGCTCAAAATCAACTCCATCCAATCCCGCCTCGGCAAGTGCTTCAACAACACACTGCTGCAGCGAGCGCACTAAAAGAAATAGGGATTCCGGTGTGGTATCAATGCGCGAAGCATAAGACAACGCTTCCGTCAGCGCCGCATTCAAATCTTCTTTCGCCCGCTGGCCTACCGGCACAATACGCACGTTGCGCACCCGCCATTTCTTAAGCGGCAGATCACCGGCGGGGGTCTTCGGCGGATAATCGGTGTTATCAAGCGTCAAAATCCGATCGCGTCCGATCGCCAAATCACGCACGACCATCTGCCGTTTGCGCCAGATATCAACATTCACCCTAAGTTTCTCAATCAGCGCTTCATCCAGAAAAACCTCAATCGGCGCTTCACTCTGATATTCATAGTCCACAACGAGATCGGCTGCGGGAAGGAGAAAACGCACCTTATCTACATGCCGTGTATCAATCAGACCTGGGGCAAAATTACCTTTGAGCGGCCAATATCCCTTGATGCGCTCTTCAGGAAGCGTAAGCACTTGATTATCCTGCGCCGGCAGAGATCCTTGCTCGTTATTCTCGGGGAGCATAAGGAGGAGCAGCAGCAAGGCGAGAATCAAACCGATGTAAAGCGGATACCGGCCCTTGGTTAAAAAAGAAATTCCCGGCTTTCCCGCGACGGACGAAGCACCCGCTTTTTTACCTTCCAGCTTTTGCGCCAAGTCCGTCTTGAAATGAACACTAAAAATTGTATCACCGACTTTAAACTCGTCGCCGCTTTTCAGCGCCCGGCGGCCTTCCGGACCCGGACGCAGATGGAAGCCCATATGAACAGTTCCATGCGTGCTGCCCAGATCGGAAATAAAAAACCCCTCCGGAGCAAGTTCAATAGCCGTATGCCGGCGGGAGACGTATGCATCCTGGAGGACAATCTTGCAGTCATGTTCGCGTCCAATCACCAGCGGGGCATTTTCTTCCACCGTAAAATGGAAAATATCCCCCGCGCTCACACCCGACACAACTTTAATGTCTATTTTTCGTCCCATCGCCGCCTCAAAACACTAATCAGATTGCAGCCATTGAATAACCAGCGGCGTAAAAAGAATGATGAACGACGAAGGGAATATAAATAAAACCAATGGCCCTAACATCTTCATCGGCATCTTGTTTACTGTCGCTTCAGCGAGCTGCCAGCGCTTGGTCCGGGACATCTCGGCCTGCGTCTTCAGCACCGGACCAATACTCGCACCAAGCTGATCCGCCTGAATCAACGCCAAGACTAAGGCGTTAATTTCCGTCATCCCCACGCGATCCGCAAACGAACGCAGCGCATCTTTTCGTGTACGGCCCAGTGCCATATCCCGCTCAACAAGCTCCAGCTCATCCAGCAGCGGACCACGGCGGCCTCGCTCGACAACCACACGAAATGCGCTGGAAAGGTCCAAACCAGCATCCACAGCGAGCCGTAAAATATCCAGGATGTCCGGCATTGTGCGAAAAATGCTGCGCCGGCGCTTTTGCGTCGCCCCTTTGAGCCAGATGTCCGGATATAAGAAACCCAAGAGAGCAAGCGCCACCGCAATTGCCGGCGCTGTCGCTGCTTCGAGATCGAAGTAGCTTCCCGCCAAGAAACCTAAGACAACAGCAATAACGCGGCTAGCATCAAACTCATCTGCGCTGAGCCCGCCCGGGCGCCCGGCCTGAATCAGTCTCTTCTGCAGCTTTTCCCGCCGCTCGTGCATCGGGAGCACGCTGATGAACTGGCCCAGCACATAAATTAACGGTGCAAAAAGCTTAAGGAAGATGCTGCGCTGCTTTCGGCGCCGTACCGCAAGACCGGGGTCTTCCAATGACTCTTCATCATCCGGAGCTAGGACTACATAAAAGAAAGCAACGACGCAGGCCACCGCAAGCGAAAGCATCAATTCCTGCGCCTGAACACTAATTCCCATACTTCGCCCGGCCTCCTTCGCTTAACAATCAGGCTAAACGTCAAGTTCCAGCAACTTACGAATCCACACTTGCGCCAGTATAATCATCACGACCATTGCGCCAAATGCCCAAATTCCTATCTGATATCGGAACAGCGTCTCGATATGCGTCGGGTCAATCAGATAAAGCACAAACATCAGAGCAAAAGGCATTAATCCCAGAATAAGCCCCTGAAACCTGCCTTGCGCAGTCACGGCATGCATTTTCCCCTCAATCGTCGCTTGCTCGCGGATAGTATTGGCAATATTGGCAAAAATTTGCGTCATGTCGCCGCCGCATTGCTTTACGATGGCAATGCCGGTGGAAAGAATAAAAACGACATTGGAATCAAGGCGGCGGGCCATACGCTCAAGCGCCTCCGCGAACTCAACACCAACACGCGTTTCCGCCAAGACTAAAGAGAATTCTTGCGAAAGCGGCGGCGGAAACTCCCGCACCAGGAGTTCCACGGCCTGCTGGAGCGTCAACCCCGAACGCAAACTGTTGCCCAGCAGCTCCAAGCCGTCGACAAGCTGCGCTTCAACGCGCCGCACGCGCTTTTCCTTCTGACTCTTCAGAATGAAATAAGGAACAACGAAGCCGCCGGCAGCGAGAAAAAGGCCAATCGTAAAATTAAGCAGCAAGATGCCCAAAGCCAGACAAACGAGCGCCGCGACAAGGCGCAGGAAGAAAAAAGCTTCCGGCGACATCCCGATATAAAGCTCTGCCAACATCGAATCGCCGCTGCGCACACTCTGCTGCTTCAGTTCCGATGTCTTATCCGCATATTCGCTAAACACCACATACGCAAGAAAACTGACAACGGCAAAAACAGCAGCTTGAAGCAGCAATTCCAGCAAACTGATGCTCATTACAAGAACTCCTATCTGCGCGCCGGTGAAAACATATCTGCATCAACAGCGATACCGCGCTGCTGCAATGCCTTGAAGAATTTCGGTACATAACCGGTAGCCTGGTGATAACCCTGCATTTTCCCGTCTGGTCCACCGTACCCTTCTTCATGGAAAACAAAGATATCCTCCAAAACAACCGTTCCCTCGTCGTAATCCATGCCGACGACTTCGCTGATCCCGGTGATCACGCGGGAGCCGCAGGCAAAGCGGGTCTGCTGCAATACCAGATCCACAGCGCTGGCAATTTGCTCGCGCACCGCGCGAACCGGCAAATCCAATCCAGCGGTTAAAACCATCGTCTCCAGACGCCGCACCATATCGGCTGGCGAATTGGCATGTCCCGTCGTCATCGAGCCGTCGTGTCCCGTATTCATTGCCTGGAGCATATCCAACGCTTCTGCGCCGCGGCATTCGCCGATGATGATGCGATCAGGCCGCATGCGCAGGGAGTTTCGCACCAGATCACGGATCGTCACGGCGCCCTTTCCTTCAAGGTTTGGCGGACGCGTCTCAAAAGACACCAGATGCTCGCGCGGCAAACGCAGTTCGGCAGCATCTTCGACCGTAATCACGCGCTCCCCTTCCGGGATAAAACTGGAAATGATATTGAGCAGCGTGGTCTTTCCGGAACCGGTACCGCCAGAGATGACGATATTCAGCCGGTTAGCGACGGCTAAACGCAAAAAGTCAGCCATGCCTTGAGAAAGCGAGCCAAAGCGCACCAAATCGTCGATACCGAGCGGAGTCTTGGAGAATTTGCGGATCGTGACGCAAGGACCTTTCAAGGCCAGCGGCCGTGTCACCGCGTTGACACGCGAACCGTCTTTGAGGCGCGCATCCACCATCGGCGAGCTTTCATCAATGCGCCGGCCAATCGGTGCAAGAATCCGCTCGATCGCCGCCAGCACGGCTTGCTCACTGGAAAAGCGCAAATCCGACAACTCCAGCTTGCCCCGGCGCTCTGCATATATTTCTTGAAAGCTGTTGACCATAATCTCGGAGCAGCTCTCATCCGCAATCAGTTCTTCAAGAGGTCCTAAACCAAGCGCTTCATCCAGCACGTGCTGAATTAAGCCATCACGCTCGAGCCCTTGCGGAATCTCCCAGCGCAAGTCGACCAATATCTGCTCAACGACGCTGCGGGCGCGTGTCCGCAAATCTTCTTCCGAAAGCTGGGCGATATCTTTGCGCCGCAGGTCCAGACGCTCAATCAATTTATCGTGAATTGTCCGCCGGATGCGGAATTCCTCTTCAAACAAATCTGAGGATTTCCGCTGCGGTTGAGGCCGTGCTGCGGGCTGCTGCGCAGCCTGCGGCGCGGCAGCGGGCGCCGCTTGCTGAGCACGCGCTTCCCGCAGGTCATGGGCCGCGGTCATTTCCGAACCTGGCGTCAAGAAAGGGGTCAGGAGATAGCTGCCGATAACAAGCCGCTCGCTGGCCTTAATTTCCACAACTTCGCCAGGAGGAAGCTTGATGTCTTCGAGAAACGTCCCGTTCGAACTTCGCAGATCCATCACGCATAACACGCGCTCACCGGTCCGTTCCGATACTTTAGCAAAGAGCTTAGCATGCTTGCTGGATACTTCCGGCGACCCCAACACAACATCGTTTCCCGCTGTCCTCCCGATCAGCACTTCCTCCTTGCCGAATGTCTGATCCAGAATGCGCACTTCAGAAACGCCGGGTTGAATTAAATCAACCTTGACCGTTATTGCCATATGCTGTCACTGCCCTCCGCCTACTGTCGCATGCGTTTTCTGCTGACGCTGCTGATCCATTACTGATTTCACCTGTTCGCGAAAACTATCCTCCTCTAGCTGCGCCATTTTCTGCTGCTCTCGCTGCGAAACCTTGAGCATTTCCTTGTCCGTAGGTGAGAGCAAATCTTCAATAGTGCCGATCGGCGGAAGGTTAAGAATATTATTGTCGCCCGAGTACCTCAGAACAATGGCGATCTTTCCTTCCTGGCGGGCATAGTTGAGCCTTACAGCATCGAGCGCGGACATCCGCAGCGTAACTGTGCCGTAGCTCTTCGAGCGCCCGCTTGTCGTTCCCAGCTCCTGCTCCACGGCGGAGTACCCGCCGGTCGCGATTACCGGCATATTCTGCAGCAGCACAGTTGAAAACTTCTGGCGAAGCGGCGGCATCGCAAAAGTAAAAATGATGTCAACCTTGTCGCCGGCAACGACCGAACGCGCCAGAGAACTCGTGTCATCAACCGGGATGGTGATCGCACGATAATCAAGCTGACCGCTGAGCTGATCGGACAGCTTACGCCCCACCGGCGTGATCGGTGTAAAATAACTGCTCAACACATAGTCGTCCTTGGGAACCTCAACGGCGACCTTCTGTCCCAGCCACTGCGGCAGATCGACATCACGAATCCGTGTGCGCGGAGCATAGTTTTCCGGCACCGAAACCTTTTTCACCATTTCCCGCGTCAGTTCATCACCGGCAGCAATCGGCTGCGCGGCAACAAAAACCACGATTTCTTTCCGATCCCGGTATTCGCTGATCCGGCTCTCGACGTAACTGTTGTGGATAAGCGCCACGATCAGACCCAGGATAAGCGCCAAAATGAGTTGCTTTTGCTTCTTGCTCACGGTGTAAACCCACGAAGATTATCTACCAACTGTTACTAATCAGAACATCGCTCAGTATTCTCCAGCATTACTCGATCAAAAATCAAGGAATCGGCCGGGAAATACAATAATAAAACGGGCGCAAGTAGCCGCGCACCGCATCCGGATACAAACGCAGTATCGGCAGCGAGACAATAGCGACCAAAATCACCAGGATTATATATTCGGTCATGCTTTGTCCGTGCTCGGAACGGATAAGCTTAAATGGCTTATCACTTCCCGTCTTTTTCATCATTAAGTTTCCTCACATTCTCAAGTCCTTGCGCAGCGGCCCGAGATTAACCGATATCAGCGTCGGCAATGCCCTGTTCGACGTGCTGCTGGCTGCCGGCGCGGCGGAAAAAAGAAGAGTAAGCTCCTCGTCTCCCCGCTCCATAATTAAGTGCCCAACCGGAGCTGCTGCACGTTGAATCAAAGCAGCATCCCGCATAACCCATCCTGCATTCCCCAGCTCATCCCGGTAAAAATCAAGCGTATCTTCAAGGTTTGCCGGGCTGCGGTACAGCGACGAAAAGCTAGGAATCGAACCTTCCCGGGACTTGAATACTGCGCCGCTTTTACCTCCGGGATAAAGAGGGATGCCAGGAACCAGGCCGCGTGTTTCCTCCGTCTCGCCATCAACCTGCCTGCCGCCAGTCGCGCGGGCAATAATCCCCTGCACTGCATATCCGTGCGCTGCCGCCCCGCGCAGCTCCGGCGCGACTTCCCAGGCATTAATCACATAGCGCTCTTTTGCGGCGCGATCTGCCGCCATTGCCACCCCGCGCTGCGGCGTGCCGGTACCGAATGCAATAAGGCCCTCGTCCTCCCATTTCTTTACTTGCTCCGCGAGAATTTCTTTTACGCTCCGGTTAGTAATAAACGAAAGGACTTCGGCTTTTCTCCCGTTAATCGCCACATCCTTGCCGATCGGCATCACCAGAAGACCGTCCGCCAAATCGCTGTCCAGAGCCGCGGCATATGCATTGCCTAGGCTTTCGTCCGCAGCGTCCGGGGACAATGCCGCCTCTGCCCTTGTCGCATTTTTTCCCAGCCCATGCACAAGGCCATAAAAAAACGACGAAAGGATGAAAAACAGTCCTAGAACTGCATAAAAGAAAATACTCTGCTTTCTAGAGCGCACCAGATCGGCCTGAACATAAGCGAGACCTTGCTTCATCATTATCCTCGTCAGTTAAAACTCGGGTTGGGATGCCGGTCTCTAAACGCACGCTGCTCGGACAGGTAATCACTAAAGCTGCGCAGCTCACCTGTGGCGTTATCTGGATTGAACTCCTGCGTATTCGGATAAGCATCAGGACGAGCTACAGGAAAGCGGGGAATCCTTACCGCAACCCGGCCTAAGCGCGGAATCCAGTTCAGCGCATCAGCGATGCTGTCCAGCACCGTTCCTTCAATAAAACTCATCACCGGCTGAAGCGTATTGCTCAGTCCGGACAACGCACCAGCAAACGGCAGATTGACCGGAAGCGGATTGAGCGGCTCGATCATCGCCCAAGGATCACGCGGAAACACGAACAGTCCGTTTGCACGGCGCCGCAGCAACGCCTCCTCTGTCTCCAGATCCGCGGAATCGAACTGTGCACCCAAAGTTCTCCACGGACCTGTCCAGTCAATTCTGCGGTCGATATGCCATGGCTGGGTCACCAGATAAAACTTGCCCGTCAGCCGCACATTTTCCGTATCATAACGCCGCGCCGCTGCCGGAAATATCCCCCGCGTGGCAGCGTAAGTAACCTGGATCAATTTATTGGAACGCTCCACCAGGGGATCGATCAGATGATTCTCCCGGTAAAGCACGTTCTTCATCGCACCTGCCTGGAGCTTGCCCAAAGTAGACCCGAACTCCAGCGGCACCGGCAAATACGCTGCGGACAGTGAAAATTCATTGTTCGTTCCTGTTTGCCCTTGATCGGCTTCAGCATGGAGCACTTGTTTAGCCTGGAGTTCGCGTGTACGCTCGAGAAACTCGTCCCGATTGGACGTGGAGAGCGCCGCAGCGGAATTCATCTTCTGCACAATCTTCGAAAGCGCG
>JAKPSH010000166.1 GCA_029555385.1 Pseudomonadota bacterium | reverse complement strand
TTTACGTTTGGCTCTTTACGTCAACATTCTTTATTTTGACTATAACCCAAGAACCGTCGAGCTCTGGAAGGGTCAATACATATAGTCTGCGGCGGGCCCGCTCCACCCCCGCCCCGGCGCATCAGGTTAAGCCTTCAGCGCACGGCAGCGTCAAACTCTCCACCGGCGTCTAACCGGAGCAGGTACGCTGCTGCCTCTCTTGGTTGTCTTATGTATGTTTGAATACCTGGATGTTCTCCGCTGCTTTAGGTACGAAGAGAAATTACTGAGAATGCTTCCCAGTAAGCTGAATATCTTACATTGAAGTATAAAAGTTAACGGAGCTGCTGAGTGTGGCGTGATCACGCCCAGAGAGATGCTGCCGGGTGCTGAAGGCATGCCTTTTTTGCGCCGGGGAGGCCGTGGGGGGCGGGCCGGCTGGTGGAAATGCGCTTGCCTGGCCGCAGCTTGTTCAGTCCGGCAGTGTCCGCTGCAAGCGCAGTTCTGCAAGCCGGCGGCGGCGCGCGCCTTCAGCACCCGGCAGCATCGCTCTGGGCGAAACCAATGGACCACGCCGCAGCAATATTTATTCGGACAGCAGCCAAAATCCATCAGCCACCGCCTTGGCCTTCGTCTCCGCCTTATTCTTCGCCTCAGCCTCCTTTTTTGATCTTATTCCGTGCAAGCTCTATTCAGGAATTGACCTCCGCTTCCCCAATTAACGGCATAGAGCAGGTCAGTCAGCCTCCAAAGGGAGGTAATCGTGCTGCTTCGTAGCCTGTCCGCAGGCAACGCCACACGGCCAATCAGTTGCGTAGAGCTGCAATATTTGTTTTGAGCAAGTGGAGTAACTGACTAGGGATGAACACTCTGGAGCCGCGGAAGGGGAATTTCAACTTTAAGGGGGCAACGCAGGGGCCGCTATCGGGACTTCGCTTAACTTGATGCTATTTGCAGCTAGGGCTTTTATTCTGCCGGCAAATCCTTTAGTATGGCGCAGTATTTTACAGCTTGGAGACCCTGCTTATGAAGAACAAGGCGCTGCAAATTCAGGATTTTCAGGGATGTTTCGTCCCCGTGATTACCCCGATGACTAAAGCAGAGGAAATCGACTATCCGAAGCTTGAAAGCATTATCGAGGATTTAATTGCCGCCGGCGTAGACGGCATTGTGCCCTGCGCCACGACCGGACAAAGCACCACGCTTTCCCACGACGAGCATGCGGCCCTTGCCGAACGCGTCTGCAGCCTTGTCCACGGGCGGACTAAGCTTATTGTCTATGCCGGCTCTAATTCCACACGGGAGGCAATTGCGCTGAGCCGCTCGGTCGAGGAACGAATCGGCCCGTCAACCTTGCTGCATGTTACCGGCTATTATAACTGCCCGCCTCAAACAGGACTGATCAAACATTTTACCGCCGTAACAGATGCACTCCGCCATGCCGAAAGCAATATCGTGATGTATAACGTGCCCAGCCGGACGACCTCTAACATGACAGCGGAAACCGCGATCGAACTGGCGAAAAATCCCCGCATAATCGGCACAAAGGAAGCCTCGGGAAACATCGAACAGATTAAGACAATAATTCAAAATACTGATGCCGCTTCATTCCGCGTCGTATCGGGTGAAGACAAGCAAACTGTAGAAATTACCGAACTCGGCGGTTTCGGCGTAATTTCCGCCTCGGCAAACGCCGCACCATCGTTTTTTACCCGCATGACCCGCGCCGCGCTTGAAGCGAAAAGTCACGGTGACTTTGCCGAAGCTTATGCCATGCAAAATCACATCAATCCCTTGATTGACGCCGTTTTTTGCGCGAAGAATCCCATTCCGCTTGCACATATGTTCGGTACTTATTTGCGTCTGCCGCTTTGCCGCGTCGAAGAGATTGAGCCAAGGATTAAAGAAGTGCTGAAGCAATATTCTGCCGCAGAATTGGGCATTGATTTCAGCAATTACCGCACTCTGTGAAAACAGCTTCACCCAGGCAACAGCGTGAGGCGCCTGCAGCTCCTTGAGACATCGGATATCCCCTGGTTTCCCGCTGCTATCCGCAGGTTTGAAACTGAGTTTTTGTCTTTTCTTTTTTCGACCTTCCGGGTCTATCACCCGGCAGTGCCTTTGCTTAAAGAAGCCAGGGTTGCTGTTGGTTCCGATCAAATTTTGGATCTTTGCTCCGGCTCAGGGGGACCTCTTCCTGGAATAAAGCAGCTGCTCGAACGGAAATACAGTCTGCGTATAAAGATCGTCCTTTCCGACAAGTTTCCTCGCCGGGAACATAAAGACTTAACGCATCCACTGCCGCAAGAACTCGATTACTTGATTGAACCTGTAGACGCTCTCGATGTCCCAGCCGGGCTTAACGCTTTTCGCACCCTCTTCACTTCTTTTCATCATTTTGACCCGGCGTGCGCTAAACAGATTCTGGCTGATGCTTCCGCGAAAGCTCCCGGGATTGCTGTATTTGAGGCAACCGAGCGCAGTCTGGCGGCAGTTCTCCGGGAGCTGTTCCTGCCGCTTACCGTTCTGCTTCTCACCCCATTTGTCCGGCCATTTTCGTGGAAGCGCCTGTTGTGGACCTACCTCATCCCCGCCGTACCTGTGGTAATGCTTTGGAACGGCATAGTATCGGACTTGCGAAGCTACACGAGGAGCGAGCTTGAAGCGCTGGTTGAAAGCTTGGAGCAAAATTCGTTTGTCTGGCAAACGGGCACATGCCGTTCATTTTTAAGCCGGATCACGTTTCTCATTGGCCGAAAGAACAGCCTCAGCGTTTAAGCCTAAAAGATGGAAACCAGTAAGGCACTTGCCGCTGATACTCACGAAAAGATTCGCCATGAAACCGTTCAAAGCGTTTTTCTTTAAACATCGGACCGGCCAAGGCATAGATTGTCCAAGCGGACGCGATAAAGAGCTGATCCGGGGTCCAAACGGGTCCCGTCCAGAGAATCAAAGCAAACGATGCATAAATCGGCTGGCGGCAATAACGGAATAACCCGAGCGGGCAAAACACGGGATAGACCGGCTTACGCCCGGCAAATACCGCGGTCCATCCCAAAGCTCCAGTCTGAAGGGCGAGTCCGGCATCGTACATGGACCTCAGCAGTAGAACCCATGCGCCGGCAAAAGATAGTGTCAAAAGAAGTCGCGCACTGCCTTCTGCGCGGTACCACACCGTACCAGAAGGACTCCATGCAGCAAACACAAGAATAAGCTGCAAACACGCAACAATAACATAAGTTGTGCTGCTCAATTCCTTCCCGCAGCCCCCGGGGATCAAACGGGCAAGCAGCGCACGTCCGCGCTGCGACAGTAGGAAAGAATGGATTAAAGGAAACTGAACAAGAAGCAGGAAGTTGCCCGCAACGGCCGCATCTCCATCCAGCCGGCCCCATCCAGATGCCATTCCATGATACAAGGACCACATCATCAACCCAACCGCAACGGCGAACAAACTGTGGCAGATTAAACCATAAAGCAAAGCAAATACCCGCATCGGCATGCACCTCCGTTATTTCCGGAACTGAAACAAAATCAGTTCGATTGTCAGGCCAGGACCGATACCGGCCATGATCACGTAGTCTCCGTTGCAGACTACGTTCGACTTCTCAAATTCTTCCAAGACAAAGAGAATCGTTGCCGATGACAAGTTGCCGTTCCGGTAAAGAATTTCACGCGCCCAGTAAGCCTGCTCCGGTCTGAGCTTCAGTGACTGCTCAAGCATATCGCAGATTTTCACCCCGCCGGGATGAAACAGCCACCAAGCGATATCCCGCACGGAAAGCCCTTTGCCGCGCAAGAACGTTTCGACTACCCGCGGCGTATGTTCTGCAACGGCCTGAGGCAGCTCGTGATGCAGCCGCAGGTGCGTACCGTCGTCATAAATGTCGTAACCAAGCAGGTGTCTTGTTTCTGGAATAAGACAGGAATGCGTTCCAGCAAAAACCAACCCCCTGTCTTCAGGGCCGATAATCGCACCTGCTGCGCCATCGGCAAAAATCGCCGACCCCACAAGCTGAGCCGGCGACGCATCCGATAAGTGGAAAACAAGAGAGCAAAGCTCGACGCATACCAGCGCAACCGCACCGCCGGGCCGGATCAGCCTTTCCGCAAGGTTGAGGCCGATCACCCCCCCGGCGCAGCCCTGCTGATAGATCGGCACCCGGTGAACCGATTCGCTCAAACCGGCCCGTTGCACAACCAGCGCATCAATTGACGGAAGAAGCGGCACTGAACAAGAGGTAAAAACCAGATTGGTTATCTTCTCCGGCTGCACTTGCGCGCCGGCAAGCGCATTTCTAAGCGCCTGCTCAGCAAGCGGCGTTGCGCGCTCGGCGTAAAGCTCCGCGCGCCCTTGCGCGCCGTTTAAGCCGAGAATCTCCGCCAGCGTAAGAGCATAGGTTCGGGACTCGGCATGGGAACTGCGCAAGAAGCGTCCAAAAAGCGCTTTTGCCTGCTCGCTTTCTTCGAGCCACCGCTCTGCCGCAGCACTTACTTCTTCTTTGGAATAACAATGCTCCGGACGGGCCGTGCCGACACTGCGAATACACGTCATGGCTGCGTTTGTTCTCCACTGCTTTCAAGCTTTACTTCAGCTCGCACCGTGACTTCTGGCTTAAGTTTAGCCACCAGTATCGATGGATCTTCGACTCCAAAATCTCCCCAGCGAAAAACGGCATTAGCAGCGACAATATACGCGCCGCCGCGCCGGCGGACTTCGGCAGGAAATTCAAGCTTCTTCGTTATTTCCCGAATGGTGAGGCGTCCTTTAATCACTCCGCTGCAGCCCTGGTCCTCGGCAAGCTCGACAGGATCGCACACATTTTCCACTTCATCCAAAGCAAACATCACATAAGGAAATTGCGCAGCGGCCATAACTTCGCGCAATCTGCTGTCCCGCATGCTGTTGTCTGTATCAAATCGGCTCACAGGCAGAGATAATTCAACGCGCACCGAACGGTAATCTGCCGGATCGGCGAGATAGACCTTGCCGCTCATCCCGCTAGTTTTTCCTTCAATCAAATGCCACGTCGAATCAACCTCAAAGATAATTGTTGTGTTCCGATCGTTTAAGTCGTGAGGAAGATGCCAAAACGCCTCTTGCGCTGACGCTTCAGACAGAAAGACAACGACCGACATACAAGCAAATAAACATAATCTCTTCATAAACATCAGCCATTCAGTCCAATAATAAAGCGCAAGAGTGCAATTTTAAGCGACGGCGCAGGACCTCGTGCGCATGCAGCTTCACGAAGCAGCGATGGGAGACTGCTTCGCGACAAATACCGGAGCAGGCGGTGGTCGGGAGCTCGCCGCAGCACGAACTCTGTAAAACGCGCTGCTCCACGAAGCGGTTTGACTGTGCGCGAGAGTTTAGCCTCAAAGCCGCCAAATACGCGTTCGCCGCTCCCGGCACTAGATAGCGCCTGGAGCAGCGCCTGCGCGGCAAAATATGAAGAAATCAGTCCATGCGTCATGCCCATGCCGCCAATCGGATCCATGCTCTCCACGCAATCTCCAACGAGTATTATACCGCGGTAAAAAAACCGCCGGCGTACACCGCCCAGTCCCGCAGCGCCAAGGGGCGGCAGGGCAAGCTCTCCCCGAAAACCCATCACTTGCTCAGCAGCAAGAAGAATTCGCGGCAGGCCGTCACGGTGGGCAAACTCAG
>JAKPSH010000016.1 GCA_029555385.1 Pseudomonadota bacterium | reverse complement strand
GATAAAGTAAATCCGTTCTTCCATCGGTTCCACCTTTCTCCAGACCATAGGCACCCTCCAAATGAGAATGCCTTTTCTGATAATAAAAAGTGTAAACGATGTCTTGTCGCAGGATGTAAAGGATGTGTTGTCGCAGCACCTCTCAAAATCGACTTACAGGGACACGCTCCTAGCCGCAATATCGCTTGAGCGGCAGCCTGTGCAATGAACCATTCTCCTTGGTAGGGGAAACTCAGACTTTAAGTGACGCGAAAACCGCCTAAGGGCGGATAAAGAGGAAAGGGGGGCCTGGTTTCTTTCTGGTATGCAGCAGGTTTTGGCCGTTATGAGAGCATTTCGCGCTGAATGGAAGTTTTCTCTGGTGCGTTGGATCGTGGCGCATAAAGAGCTGCTTTTATTCAGTTTTATCTTCTTAACCTTCACTTTTCCGTCTGTCACGGTGACACTGGGCAACGCCTCCACAGCGCAAGGCGGCGGCTCGAAGGTGCCCGGTGTACAGGTTTACGCATCCATACCAGATTTTTCAGGCAGCCTTGCGAACGTGGACGATCTGTCGCCGGTGCTGAAAGACCACAAAGATAAGAAGGTAGTTCTTTATTTTTGGTCCATCTACTGTGCGAGCTGTAAACCGGTGCTTAAAGATCTAGAGCAGGTTCGCCGTGCGCTGGATGCCCAGAATGCAGAACTTATTACAGTTCATTTGTTCGAAGACGAATTCAGAAAAGTGCAGCAAACGCTGCGCCGCTTCAATGTTGCCCTGCCGGTTGTGATGGCCTCCAATGAAATCCGGGACAGGTACGAAGTGCGTATGCTTCCCACCTATCTTGTGCTGGATGAACAGCATCGGCCCTTGACGAAGTTCGAGGGGAATGTGGATGCTGCGGTTTTGTTGGCGGCTGCGTCGCAGAATCAGGTGCCCAAGCAAGCGTTCAGCGGAAAAGCCTCATAATCTTGGCGATCAGATTGCGCGTTTCATCGTTATCTGCAATTTGCCGTTCGATGGCATCTGCGGCCCATGATTCTTTTTCTTCTTCTTTTGCAATATCGGCCCACATGGATGTGAACGTATCGGGTGGCGTCTCTCCGCGCAGTTTGTCTTCAGCTTCTGGTGCTTGGCGATTAACAAGCCGCCAAAACGCATAACGGCCGCACGCGGAGACAAACGAACAGCTTAGAACAAAACAACGATCGTCGAGAGATCCGTTGACCCAGAGGTCATAGTCTCGGTCGCGCTCCAGCAGAAAGTAACTGCCAAGTACATCCACCCAACGCTTCTTCGCCCGATGCGCGGCCAGCTCGTCGGTATACTTGCCAAGAAGCGTGATGCCGTCGGCGTCGAAAACAAGACCAGGTTTATATTTTGCAAGGTCGATATTGATTGATCTGCCGCGTGCCGCCATAGTTTAAATCAGTTAAATTTGCCTACACCAACATTCTCGAGGGATTTAATAGATCTTCGGCTTGTTTTTAAGACAGCTTTAGCGTTTAACTAGAGCAGATTAACCTCCGGCTCTCCGGAGGCGAGTCCTTAACTTCTTGCTTCCATTGAAGGCAAACTATTCTGATGTCTTAATTCCGGCACGATTCTTGGTGTGGAGAGAAATTCATGGATGAGCATATGACGTGCGCTCAGAGCGCTGATTTTGGTCCTGACGAAGTGCGGCCTGCGCAGCCAGGTAAAGGGTTGGAACATCTCAAGGTTTCCAGCGGTCGGGTCTTGATTATTGACCAATTCATGTTAGCCAACGACCAGTTTCTTTCGAAACTTAAAGGTTTGGATCCCGGCGCAGCAACCGACTCTCTAGGTGTTGTTGCCGAACAATACGGCGGATGCGTCGTTGAGACGGCGCCTGGCGCTTACCTGGTCTATCGCGATCCCCATCAAGCAGTCATTGTTTTGCAGCGCGGCGATGGTACTGCCGGGCAAGGTAACGAACAAGTACAGGAGTTCGATTTCGCTCCGGTGCTCGATGCGTGTGCTCGGTTAGAACCAGCTTATCATGTATTCGTTGATACACGCTGCCTTGTTTTTTTGGATATGGAGCTGCTGTTTAACAAAGACGTGATTGACGAGTACAAAACTCTCCGGTGCCGTGGGAAAGACAAAGAAGCACGTGATTTTTTGCGCAAAAGCGGTGCTGCCGTGCGCTACGGTTTTAATCGCTACGGCGATGAACTCGGCGTTTTTCAAGTGCCGGCGGAGAACATCATCGCGTTGTGGCCTGATGTCGTCGGTTAGACACTACTCAAGTTAAGAAGCCTGTCGCGTGCTCAAGATTCGAGGCCAAACGCTGCCGCGTTTCCGCGCAAACGGGCATCGAAGTTGAGCAGCCTCAGCGACGGGCAAGCCTTCAGCGCCCGGCAGCGTCAAACTCTTCACCGGCGCCTAACCGGAGCAGGTACGCTGCTGCCCCTCTTGGTTGTATTTCACTTTTCTGAATACCCGGAGGTTCTGTGCTGCTTTAAGTGCGGGCAAAAGTGCAAACGCGTCCAAGCCGCCCTTTCGC
>JAKPSH010000292.1 GCA_029555385.1 Pseudomonadota bacterium | reverse complement strand
TCTTGCTTAGGATTGTGCAGCTTCCCGGTGTGCGGTTCTATCTAAGTGCACGCAGGTTTCCGCTCGTCGCGCCATAGGCCGGCGTATTTTCACTCTTCTGCCCACAACGTACAGCTCTCTCGTCACCTCTAAGCGCCGGATTGTGGCGCAAACCTTCATTTGCTCCTCGGGCTGACCGCGTAACGCGGCAGCTCACGGGTTAGTACGCGGATAGTAAGGTGGTTCTAGTGCTCAAAAGGTGGTTCTAGTGCTCAAACACCGCCAGGCGTCCCCTCCCTGGGAATTCCCCCTGGAACCGGCTTACTGTAAAGTGCAAAAAATGAAGTACAAAAAAAACATCCGGAGCCACTCCGCAACACCATTCATCACTCCCCGCTTTCTTCTAATCGCCCTTCCCATAGATATTTCCGGGTTTCGGCGACGATGACGGGACTGAGCACGAACAAGGAGATAATATTCGGCACGGCCATGAGCGCATTGGCAATATCAGCGAAATCCCAAACCATCTGCATCTGCGAAACAGAGCCGGCAAATACAGCGCCAACCCAGAGCCAGCGGTAAGGTTTTACCGCGCGCGAACCGAGCAGATATTCAATCGACTTTTCACCGTAATATGACCAGCCCAGCAGCGTCGAAAAAACAAAAGTAAAAAGAGCAATCGTCAATCCAAACGGACCAAGCACCGGGATCGCACCGAATGCCTGCTTGGTCAACAAATCCCCTCCCTGGCCGGCAGTCCACGCACCAGAGTTGACAATGACAAGGCCGGTCAGAGCACAAACAACAACCGTATCCCAAAATGTGCCTGTAGCTGAAATAAGCGCTTGGCGCACCGGGTTCTTTGTTTGCGCCGCAGCAGCAACAATCGGCGCGCTCCCCAACCCGGACTCATTAGAAAAAAGCCCCCGCGCCATGCCCCAGCGCAGGGCTTGCATCATCCCGGCTCCAGCAAACCCACCCACAGCAGCTTGCCCGGTAAAAGCGCTGGTGACGATCAAGTAAATGGTCTGCGGCACTGTCTCAATATGCATCGCAAGCAGCACCATACAAGCAAACATATAGAAGAGTGCCATAAACGGCACCAACAGCGCACAAGCCCTGGCCAACGACCGGATCCCGCCAAGAATGACCACTCCGGTCATCGCCGTCAACACAGCGCCGGTAACCCATGGACTGACACCTGTTGTCTGAAGCAAAAGGCGGCTGATGGCATTCGCCTGAACGGTATTGCCGATGCCAAATGCAGCAAGTGCGGTCAACACCGCGAAAACGATTCCAAGCCAGCGGCAATTCATGCCGCGCTCGAGTACATACATTGGCCCGCCGCAAACCGCGCCGCCGGTCTCGGCAACCCGGTATTTTATGGAAAGCAGGGCCTCGCTGTATTTTGTGGCAATACCAAATACTCCCGTAAGCCACATCCAAAGCACCGCACCTGGCCCACCGAGGGCTACGGCTGTAGCCACGCCAACGATATTTCCTGTGCCAATTGTCGCCGCGAGCGCAACGCTGAGGGCGCCGAAGTGACTAATTTCTCCCGCACCTTCTCGTGCGCGCAGAAACGACAGCTTAATTGCTGTGCCAATATGCCGCTGGATGAAGCGCAAACGGAAAGTGAGAAAAACATGGGCCGCGCCAAGAATCACCAACAGCGGAACGCCCCAAAGAACCCTGCTTGTCTCCGATAATATGTGTGCTGCCTGCTCCAGCAACGTCGACCTCCTACACTCTCTCTAATAATTGCGCTTTCTTTTGTTTAAACTCCTCATCGGTCAGCACGCCTTCACGCCATAATCGTTCCAAACTTGAAATCAAATCCGGGATTTGTCCCTTGGCCTCCTGCCGTGCACCGCGGTATTCGTCGAGACCAAGCGCCTCCTTTTGCGCCATCATTTCGGTTTTAAAAATCAAAGGATGGCGAATGGTTGATAAATTGTTCACCCCCATTTCGCTGGCCGTCATAATATCCACATCGCCGAAGTCCATAAACCTCCCCACCCACGACTGCGAAAGCACAACGTCGTTTACTTTCTCCAAAGACGAATCAATCACCCGCTTATTAATGATGCCCTCCGCCTGAATAACACGGCGGTTGGTGACCAGGTATTCTTCGTTCCACCAGCGCAGATACACATAAAAAATAAAACACGCTGGAAATACGCTAACCGATAGGATGGGCAGCCCAAGACCAGGCACTTCCACTCCCAAAAAGAACGAAGCAACGAAAATGACGACGATAAAGAAGATGTTGCAGGAAACCGGCCACAACATTGATATCGGGTGCTTTCGTGTGTGAACAATGATTTTCTCGTGCTTGCTAAGCAAACTCTTAACGTAGCCCACGTCTTTCTCCTTGAGTGCCTGAGCGGGTTATATATTGTGTGATTCTAATCAACTGTAAAAATCACATCAAGGACATAAACAACCACAGAGAAACACCAGGAGGACAAAAGAGCCCTCAAACCACACTGCGATTGACGGGAAATAGCATAATCAAAGAAGGCTGCTGCTCCCAATTCCTGGCTGCTCACCGGAAAGCGAGCAGCAACCTTCTTCTCCTCAGCTCATCCGTCCGAAGTCAGGGCGGTCAATCTTTCGCAGAAAATCCGGACACCGGACAAGCTCCGCACGCGCCAAGCGCTTCCTCGTTGCCGATTGCCTCGAGCACCGCGCGGACCCAACTGCGCAGCCTGCTTTCCTTATGCGCCAGCAGGCCGGCGATCGCATCCACAAGCAGCGCACCAGCCGGCGCACTGAAGCACACAACTTGCAAAGCATTTAACACCGTCTGCGGCGGGTGAGCATCTGCGTCGAGCAGCGGACGGAGAAGCTCTGCGTGTACTGGGTTTTTGCGCAACCCCTCGGCGAACACCGGCATGCTGACGCTCACGACAGCCGCGCCGCAGCCCAAATCAGCCCGCAGGCAATCCCGGACGTATGCCATCATTGCCCTCTCGAAATCGGAAACCACGGCACTCAGGCCAGGTTCGTCCAAACTGAAGAAACCGCGGAAAGCATGAACCACGGCACGCTGCACCCCGACGGCAGAAAACACATTCAGTGCAAGCATTGCCTGGATTGCGCTTCGCAGACTGTCCGGCTGCCGGACATTACCCAACGCCGCGACACCAGCCTCACGCAGGCTTGGCTCTCTTGCCCTGGTCAGTTCGATGAGCGCGGGGACCGCTCGCTCGACGAGAGGTCCCGGAGCACAGTACTGCGCTGCTGCCCGCAGACGCAGCGCACTTTGGCCATCGGCCAATTCGGCGATAATCCGTTCTTCGTTGTCCATGGCAGGCTCCTTTCCGCAAACAGGAGGGAGAAACCTCGACGCCGCTGCGGAAGAGACAAAGCGTCAAGGATGGAGTGAAACCTGAAGTATCCCTATATTTATTGGAAGCAGCTCATCCCTTCCGGCGAAGCACCGGACGCCCCGCCATAACGCGGGCAAAAAGATTAAGAAGGTCGACGATTCTTCGTTGGAGAGAATGAGCCTGGAACTCTACCCCGAAAAAAGCGCTTAAATGTGGGAAAAAAGATCGGCTCGGAACGAACTTGAATTATTATTCACCTGAACAGTTTTTTCAACTATTAACTTGGCGGCTGCAAGGAGCAGACTTGATATCGCTCATGCGGAAGAAAATTAAAGCTGAGATCCGCAATCTTCGTATTCGCAATAAATAAAAATAAACCTCGCCTCACCCCGCTCCTTCCGCATCGCAATGAGCGGAAGGAGCTTGGTTTTACCATCACTAGCAAAGCAAAAATGGACCATCCCGCCGGATGAAACTAGCATTCATCGCCGCTATCACCTGCACTTCGCAAAGCGCCCTTTGTCCCCAACCGCGAGAGCCTTCGCGTCACGCTGAAGCGGGCCCCGCAATCCGGATTCTCACATTGAGCCTGCACGTCATCCGCGTCGATATTGACCGGCTGGCCACATTGAGGACAGCGAACATCTAAGCGTTCGGACACCCCGCACCTCCTTTCGGCGCAATTAAACCTCCAAGAAAACAGCGGATCTTCAACACCACGCGCATATACCACAACCCAATGTCAGATTAAAGCTATCCGTAATATCTCACAGCCTCGGGCTGTGAGATATTACGGATAGCGCAATGCCCGGACGGCGCTGCCGAATTTCGAGCGCAGCGATGAAATTCGCTGCGACACGCTGTCGGGGCAGGCGGGACCCCAGACAAAGCGGTCATGTATCAAGAACTTTGACGGTCCGACACCGGCGCCTTGCCAAAGGTCCGCATTTCCGCTATAAACACTGCGGTTCTTGCAGCACTGCTAGGAACGAGGATACCAGCCTGCTTCCCTCGGATCTGCTCCCACTTTGATATTGATACCGGTATTCATACCACCACTTCCTGATTTGCATCTGCACCTCTAAGGAAGAACCGAAAGATCGGCCCGGTGCTCTGATGTCTCGGGCATACGTAACTTCTAAATTATACGAGTGACTAAGTCATGACTGATTGCTTTGATACTTTCTCTCTAAGCCAACCGATTCTCCGCGCGCTTGCCCGCGAAGGCTATACAAAACCTACGCCGGTGCAGCAGGCGGCAATTCCCCCGCTCCTTTCCGGCAAAGACCTCCTGGCCTGCGCCCAGACCGGCACCGGCAAGACCGCGGCGTTTTCCCTGCCGCTGCTCGAAATTCTGAGCCGCAGCCGCGCAAACGGCAGCCCCCGCGCACTAATCTTGACCCCAACCCGCGAGCTTGCACAGCAGATTGGCGAAAGCATAGAGCGTTACGGCCGTTATTTAAAACTTCACTCGGCCATTCTTGTTGGCGGCGTTGCGCAAGGTCCGCAAGTGCAGGCTTTGCGCCGCCGCCCGGAAATCATCGTCGCCACTCCGGGGCGGCTGCTTGATTTGCTTAATCAAGGATATGTCAAACTGAGCGCAGTTGAGTTTTTTGTCCTCGATGAAGCGGATCGCATGTTGGACATGGGTTTCCTGCCCGATGTCCGCCGTGTGCTTGGCGCGCTTTCACCGAAGCGCCAAACGATGCTCTTTTCGGCAACGATGCCCAAAGAGATTGCCGCGCTGGCCGCACAGATGCTGAACAACCCTGAGTCCGTCTCCGTCGCCCCGCCCGCATCAGTGGCGGAAAACATCGAGCAAAAAGTGCTCTTTGTTCGCCAGGAACGAAAGAACGATGCATTGAGTTCGGTGCTCAAAGACAAAACCATCTCTCGCGCCCTGGTTTTCACCCGGACGAAACATCGCGCAGACCGCATTGCCAGGCTGCTGCTCAAAAACGGCGTTTCCACCGACGCCATTCACTCAAACAAGAGCCAAAGCGCCCGCAAACGGGCCTTGAGCGCGTTTACGCGCGGCTCTGTGCGTGTGCTTGTCGCAACCGACATCGTCTCCCGCGGCATTGATGTCTCGAATATTTCGCATGTAATCAACTATGAACTCCCGCACGATGCCGAGAGCTACGTGCACCGCATCGGACGGACGGCCCGCGCCGGCGCAAGCGGCACCGCGTTATCGTTGTGCGCGGCAGAAGAAGTGTCTCTGCTGCACAACATCGAACGGCTTACACACTGCGCCCTTCTGCCGATGACGCACGATTTTCATTGCGCCGAGACAGCTAAACTGGCCGAATTACCGCGGGCAGCACAACGCATGACACAGCCAAACAGACGGCAAAAGTCAGGCTTAGCACGGAGAAACAATAGCAGCAGCAGAAGGAAAACCAACAGCCCGGCAAAATGGAATGTACGGCAGCACAGCAACTGACCTGCGTTTCTCACATGCCGCTGAGCGGTGAGATATTGCGGCTACTGCTATTTCCGTCATCCAGCATCCGCGAAACTTTATCAATCAACACTTCCGGCATATAGGGCTTCTGCACAAAGCTGGATCGCGTTTGATCGCGCACATACGCGGCCATATCCCGTTCGCTGTATCCGCTGGTGAAGATCACCAGTAAATCTTCCTTAAGCCGCCTAAGCTCGCGGCACACTTCGTCACCGCTCATATCCGGCATAATCATATCGATCACCGCAGCATCAAAATCAGCTTTGCCTTTAGCAAACTCGCGCAGCGCGCTCCGGCCGTCCGGCGCACTCACCACCTCAAAACCTCCATGACGAAGAAAATCAACAACCACGGCGCGCACATCCTCCTCATCCTCAACAACCAAGATCCGGGCACCACGCTTGACCGCCGGCAGCGCCGTTGAGGGCATTTTCTTCCTGGCGAAAACCTCAGCAAGACACGGGAACAGTACCGTAAACACCGACCCCTTGCCCGGCTCGCTTTTTAGTTGAATCGTGCCGCGGTGCGCCCGCACAATGCCGAGCACTGCGGCAAGCCCCAGACCGCGGCCCGCGGATTTAGTCGTAAAGAACGGATCAAACACGCGCGAAAGCGTATCTTTGCTCATGCCGCAGCCGTTATCCTCAACCTTTAAATACACATAAGCGCCTTCAGGCATCCCCTCTCTGATGTAGGTATTGAGTAAGTACTGCTGATCCACAGAAACCACACCGGTGCTCAGCGTGATGATGCCGCCCGCGCCGTCTATTGCCTCCGCAGCATTGGTCAAAAGATTCATCACCAACTGATGAATCTGCGCCAGATCGCCGTCAATACACGGCATGTCCTTGGCGCAATTGCAGATAAATTGATGCTTTCTCGCCTCCACCGTACTGAACAGATTGGCAATTTCACGGGCGCAGTCCGACAGATTGAGCTGCTCGACGCAGCACCGCCCCTTGCCGGCATAGGCCAAAAGGCGGCTCGTCAATTCCGCCGCCTGGTGCGTGATGCACTCAATGCGCGAAATACTCGAGCGCGCGGTGGATGCCGCAGGCAGTTCGCGCATGGCGATAGATGCATGCCCCAGGATGCTCATAAGCAGATTATTGAAGTCATGGGCGATGCCGCCCGCAAGAAGCCCCAGACTCTCCAGCTTCCGCGCATTGAGCATTTGCGACTCCAAGCTGCGCAAGGCCTCTTGCGAACGCTTATACTGCATCGCGCTGGCCAGAATGTGCCCGACCATTTTCAACAGGTTAATTTCGTCTTTGTCGAAAAGACGGGCGCACGTTCGTGCGGCAAAACCGACCAGGCCAATGCTTGAGCCGGCGTAGATTAACGGCACGATAAGCGCCGACTTAACACCAAGCATCTCAAGAAACCGCCTTTCCGCCGCCGCGGCCCCGGGCAATTTCCCCGGATGCTCAATATCAACTGTCTCGCGGTTGATTATCTGCTGCATGACCCAATGGTATTTCGTCACCGGGATGTCTCGCAGACGGAACTGCGGCGTAAAGTTGTCCTCAGCCCACCAGTGTGTAATGTCCATTTTGGCATTGTTTTCCTTGAGCAGGAAAGTGTAGCTGAGGTCAACGCCGGCAAAGCGCGCGATACGCCGCAAGGCATTGCTGATTGCGGCATCTACTCCCATCAGGTCTAGATTGATAAACTCGGTGGAGATTTCCAGGAGCAGTTTTTCGAATTCGCAGTGATACCGGAGAGCCTCTTCCATTTCGCGCACAGAAAGCGCGGCGGACTGTGGAGACCACCCGGAGTTGTCCTCCCGCAGCACGATGTCAAACACGGAAGTATGCAAAGCCTTCGTTTCAGACGCGCACTGATGATTGCCCGACCCCAGGACTAAGAGATCGGCCGCCGCTGAGTCCTTCATACGAACCTCCGGACAAATCCGAAAAAAACCGCTGCTACTCTCTTACCGCCGATTATAGGCCATCCCTTTTAGGCAAAGATAGTAGGGAGCGTGTTTTTCTTGTGTCATATCGTGGTTAGCGGAAATTCCATTACACAGCTTGCGCTAGTGCGGCATGCCCGGTAGACTATTGGCCTGTCGATTTTTAGCAGAGGGAGATTATTCATGGCGATCAGCTACAAAGAGTTGGGTCTTGTCAATACGCGGGATATGTTCAAAAAGGCCGTTGGCGGCGGCTATGCCATTCCCGCCTATAATTTCAACAACCTGGAGCAAATTCAGGCGATCATTCTGGCCTGCACAGAGACGAAAAGCCCCGTCATCCTGCAAGTTTCCAAGGGTGCTCGCAGTTACGCGAACCAAACATTGCTGCGTTTCCTCGCGCAGGGCGTGGTTGAGTATGCCAAGGAGATCGGCGGCGGAAAAAACATTCCCATCGCGCTCCATCTAGACCATGGCGACAGTTTTGAGCTCTGCCAGGATTGCATCGCCTTCGGTTTTTCGTCCGTGATGATTGACGGCTCACATCTGCCCTACGAAGAGAACATTGCACTGACTAAAAAGGTCGTGGAGTACGCGCATCAGCACGATGTGACGGTCGAAGGAGAACTCGGCGTGCTTGCCGGGATTGAAGACGATGTAAAGGCCGCGGAGCATATTTACACTCAACCTGACGAAGTCGTGGATTTCACTTCCCGCACCGGCGTGGACAGCCTGGCCATTTCCATCGGCACCAGCCACGGCGCGTTTAAGTTCAAGCCCGGCCAGGTTCCGCGAATCCGTTTGGATATTTTGCAGGAAATAGAAAAACGCATCCCGGGGTTTCCCATTGTAATGCATGGCTCCTCGTCGGTGCCGCAGGACTTGGTGGCCAAGATCAACCAATACGGCGGCAAAATGAAAGATGCCGTGGGCATCTCCGAGGATGATATACGCGAAGCAGCGCGAAGCGCGGTCTGCAAAGTAAATATCGACTCTGACGGACGCCTGGCGATGACCGCGGCCATCCGTGAAACGCTGGCCAAAAAGCCGGAAGAGTTCGACCCGCGCAAGTATTTGGGACCGGCCCGCGATGCGCTGAAGGGGCTTTATATGCATAAGTGCATTAATGTGCTGGGATCCGCCGGCCATGCCTTTGACTGAGAGAACGTAAGTGTCAAGTGTGTCAGTTTTGCGGATCCTTTGCGCC
>JAKPSH010000160.1 GCA_029555385.1 Pseudomonadota bacterium | reverse complement strand
CGATCCTCGTATCGCCGACGGGGCGGATTTCGTTCTCTTGCAGAACCCGCAGTATCTTTACCTGAAGATGCAGGGGGAGTTCGCCGATCTCGTCGAGCAGTATCGTGCCGCCTTCGGCTTCTTCAAAGAGGCCCTTCTTGTCGCGCAGTGCGTCGGTGAAGGAACCGCGTTTATGTCCGAACAATTCGGATTCCAAAAGGTTTTCTGGAATCGCCCCGCAGTTTATCGCGACGAAGCGCTTGTGGCGCCGGATAGAGTTGTGATGTACGGCCCTGGCGACAAGTTCTTTCCCCGTGCCGGACTCGCCGTAGATTAAGATCGTTGTTTTGTAGTCGGCAATCTTTTTTATTGTTTCATAGATTTCCAGCATCGCGGGGCTCTTGGCGATAATGTTGCTGAAGCTGTAACGTCTGGCGACTTGGCTGCGCAGAGATTCGTTTTCTAAGCGGAAGCGCTCTCTCTCCCTTGTCTTACGCACGGTGAAAAGCAGATCGCTGGTGCTTGTAGAAAAAGACAGATAATCGGCAGCTCCAAGGCGAAGTGCTTCACATGCCGAGTCGGAAGAATTGCTGTCAGCAAGTATGATCACATTGCTGCGAATGTCGTTATCCTTCAAGGAGCGCAGAAACTCCAGCCCATTGGCGCCTTGCTCTAGATGCTCACAGATAATGAAGTCAAAATCTTGATCCTGCAGTATGCGATGTGCTTCAGCGATATCCGCACTTCGCTGAACAGAAAACCCCTCATCGGCGAAAGAGGAGGCAATCCTCCCGGCAACTTCAGGCATAGAAATCAGCAGCAATACCGAAAAGGCTGACGCATTCTGATTATCTATTTGCGACAATTCAGTTTCCTCGCTCATCTTCTGAGCTTCTCGGCTGACAAGATCCTAGTAAAACACGCGGAAGAAAGGAACATTTACGAAGATGTAAATTACGGTGCCTAACGCAAGCCACGGGCCGAACGGTATCTCCGTGTGTCTGCCGCCGCCCCGCAAAAATATCGTAAGCACTCCCGCGATGGCGCCGAAGAGCGAACCGGCGAATATTATAGGTACGACTGACTTGACGCCGAGTACGGCCCCCGTAACTCCCATTAATTTTATATCGCCGCCGCCCAAGCCTTCACGTCCCGACAAGCGGAGGTATAGCAAGCCAATGGCATAGAAGAATCCGCCACCGGCTATTATTCCCAACAATGAATCAAACGCACTTTGGGTAACCGGCCATGAAAAGATCCCGGAATACTGAGAGATAATGCTTAGGACGCAGCCAATAATCATTCCGGGAAAACTAATCAAATCGGGAATAATCTTAAATTCGAAATCAATGAAAGTAATAGCGATCAACACTGCGACAAGGGCGTAAATAACAAATCCCGTCGGTGTCAGCCCAAAGTGTAACAAACAGGCCGTTGCGCCAATGGCCGACAGAATCTCGACCAGCGGATACTGCCCGGGAATAGGTTTTGTGCAGTGCCGGCATTTAGCGCGAAGCGCAACCCAACTTAACACCGGTACATTTTCAAACCAGGAAAGCTGGTTCTTGCATTCAGGGCAGAACGAGCGGAGAGGTTTCATGATCGAAAGCTTTCTTGGTACGCGATAAATGCACACATTTAGAAAGCTGCCAATACAAAGCCCGAATATAATAGCTGAAATAATGTCCACGTTTACTTTGATTCACTTGATAAGGAATAAGGTCTATACTTTTTGCATAGCAGTCAGGCATGAGACATGACAACTTCTTTAAGTTTACCGCGATGCTCTGCGGTTTATGCCGCAACGTCTTGCCAAGAAACAACTATCCGGTCCTATCTGCGTGTGCACGCCGCAAACGCAGCGTTTGCGGTCTTTTCAATATCCTCCAGGTGAATTAGATTACCAGCGATGAGCAAGATTAGAAAAATTTCGCCCACGAGAATACGTAAGATTACCGGCGGCAAGGATCCGAGCCGTTTGGTAGAGGAGTTTATGATTCGCCGGGGATTTGATCCCGAAGAATGTTTACAGCAGCGCACATCTGACTTATGCCAATGGCTTGTTCCGCTAAGTGAGGAAGAAGACCTTGAAATTACTCTTGAGGGGTTGAACCGTCCCCCTGAGACAACTCTCTACATGGGAGTAAATGTTCTTGCTGTATCAGTAAAGGATTGTCATCGCTTTCTTTACTCGGCCCTTGCTGTGGCTGATACCCTTATTGGCGCCAAGTTGAGCCTCGTGAATTACGACCTCGTGCTGAGCGTAACTTCCTATACTGCCGATATGGAAATTGACGATATCGACTACTATTACGAGCTAATCACGCGCCAAAAGTCCGGGATTCAGGAAGCGATCTTGGAAGAAATGGGACAGAACTGATCTATTGCGCTGCGTGGGTTTTTCTGCCCGCCGGACAGTTGTCTTTGCACCTTTTATTGGCGCAATCTATTTTGCAGACGGCGCGAAGGCGATCTGCGCCAGTTGGGCATTCTGACTCGCAAAGATTATACTGCCGATCAAGACAGTCCGTACAAACTGGATTTGCCAGTCCACTCAAAGCAGGGTCTCCAGGAGAGCATCGATGACGGCAGTATTGCCTTACGCAGTCATCCTGGCATTTAATTGAGCGTTCCGGTGATACAAGCAGGCACTCTTGAGAGCACATGGGTTTTTTTCGCTCCACGCATTCAGCACATTCATTCAAGGCCAGCGCGGCGTGAAGTGGAATTGAGACAATAATTGATAGCAGTCCCAGAAATATCCAGCCGCACAGTGATTTTTTACAAGTTCTCCGGGATAGCATGATCTCTGTCCAGGACATTTTTCCTCACAGGTGCATTTTGAACCGCATTGTGGCAGTACTATTAACTTTATAATACTCTTTATACAAAGCTTGCCATAGGCGGTTGCAAGCAAGTATCCAAACTTGCCAATTGTGTTGTTAACGTAGCGGAATTGCGCATGAATCGTCCATATGTTTTGCTTAAGGCGGCAATGTCGATTGATGGCTGCATCGATGATGCAGGGCCGCAACGCCGCATTCTCTCTTCTGCGGAGGATTTGCGGAGAGTGGATGAACTGCGGGCCGGCTGTGACGCAATTCTCGTCGGTGCCGGGACAATCCGTAAAGATAATCCCCGCTTAATTGTGCGTTCCGGGCGGCTGAGAAGGAAAAGGCGCCAGCACGGGCATCCGCCCGATATAACAAAAGTCACGCTGACAAGAAGTGCGATTTTTGATCCGCGGCTGAATTTTTTCCAGCAGGGTAAGGGGGAGCGGCTTGTCTACGCCCCTGAGGTTAAAGCGAGTGCGCTGCGCGATGCTCTTGGTGATGTCGCTGCCATTGTAGGATGCCCCGGGGAGGATGTGGCTCTCACATTCCTCCTTGATGATCTTTACCGGCGTGGCGTGCGGCGGCTCCTTGTTGAAGGAGGCAGCACAGTAATTGCCTCTTTCTTGCAGGCGCGTTTGGTGTCGGATATTCGCCTGGCAATAGCTCCTTTATTTATTGCCCAACGAAATGCTCCTCGCATGATTGAGGAAGAGTTTTCTCCGCTTTACGGCAGCTCCTTTACCCTGACCTCGGTGGAGAGTCTTGAGGGAATGGTGGTGCTTAACTATCATATGCAATAAAAAATATATATTGAAGATGGAGTTCTCTTCGTCCGCTACCGCATACGTTGGCCAATAAGGGAACGTTTGGGCGTCGAAATCAAGTTGCCGACGGAAAACCAAGACCAGAAATGATTTTCGGTTTCCTTGTGCATTTTAGCACCACGAAGCGACAGGCATAAAGATGGTGCTTGGGCGTGCTGGCTAGAGGCGAACACCAGCTTTGTGACATAAGCTAAGGTGAGCAGCACCGAGCAAAACTCAAGCATGAGCATTGGGTCATTAATCAGTATTGATGTAATAGTCGGATTCATAACCCCCCGCAGCGATGAAAATATAATCGAAGCAACTTCTATTATTATTGTATAGAAAAAAAATAGAAACAAGTCAAGGCTAAAGCGGGCTGTGTGTTATCTAAGCCTCTGTTAAATTGATAGGCGAGTTGGTTTCCGACGGGAATCTAGGTTAAATTGGCTCGCTATGTAGGAGTTTGAATATTGCCTGGAAACTACGATCGGAAAGACCATTTATACCGTAAGGCGAAACAGGAAGGTTATCGCTCACGTGCGGCATATAAGCTTATCGAGCTTGATCACAGATACAAGCTAATTCGTCAGAGAATGAGCGTTGTTGACCTCGGCTGCTATCCAGGGGGATGGCTTCAGGTCGTCCTAGAGAGGATTGGGCAGCAAGGTTTGCTCGTCGGAGTAGACCTAAACTACGTAGAACCAGTCAGCGTTAAAGGCAAAGAGGCTGCCATTATCAAAGGGGATATTTTTAGTGAGGAAACTCGCGCAGAGATACTATCGAGGGCTGGCGGTAAAGTGAGCTTAGTGCTTTCTGACCTTAGCCCACAGCTCAGTGGAGTGCGTTTCCGCGACGCGGTAAAATCTGCGGAGCTGGTGGAGTGTGCCCTAGACTTATCAAGAGAAATACTGGAAAACGGTGGTAGTCTGGTTGCGAAAATATTTCCGGGACCGGAATGCGACAGTCTTGTTGAGAAATTTAGAGCATCTTTTCGCGTGTTTTCACGGGCATCATTGAAAAGTTCGCGGAAGTCATCTACCGAATTGTATTTTGTGGCAAGAGAGTTTCGTGGTTGCTGATTGCAGCGTTAGTTATCTGCCGCTGTTTAAGCCGGGGCGTCAAGCTGAATGAGAAAAGCCGTCGTATTTTTGGAGTATGCCGGGAAGTCGGTTATTGATTATATCTCGGCGTTTGGTGATGGGTGTCTGTTTCTGTTGCGCGTTCTGTTTAGCGCGCTAACGCCCCCGTACCAGTTGTCGCTCTTTATCCGGCAAATGTATGCTATCGGTTTCCAGTCGATATCCGTGATCGCTCTTGTCGGGGGCTTCACCGGTGCGGTGTTGGCTGTTCAAGGCGTTTACACTCTCTCAAAGTTTGGGGCGACGGCGTATACGGGTTCAGCAATCGCGCTAAGTTTGATCAGAGAACTGGGTCCTGTTCTTACGGCGCTGATGGTGAACGGCCGCGCCGGCTCGGCGATGACGGCTGAATTGGGGATCATGAAGATCAGCGAGCAAGTTGATGCACTACGAGCAATGGCAGTGGATCCGATCCATCATTTGATGGTGCCTCGTATTTTGGCCGGGCTGATTTCCGTGCCTTTGCTCACAGCGATATTTATTCTGGTCGGCATTGGCGGCGGATACGCCGTTGCTGTTTGGAATCTGGGCCTTTCCTCGGGGACCTTTCTCTCAGTGATGAAGCAGTCGGTTGACAGTGTCGATATATTCTCCGGTTTTTCTAAATCACTAGTCTTTGGATTCTGCGTCTCTTGGATCTCATGTTACAAGGGGTGGACCTGCGGTTTCGGTGCGGTCGGCGTCAATCGTGCGACAACAAGCGCAGTTGTAACTTCCTCTGTGGTAATTTTAGTGCTCGATTATTTCTTAAGCTCAGTTTTAACTACAGTACTGATGCCCTAGTGATTAGCATACGCAATGTGCATAAGCGCTTTGACGCACAGATCGTGTTAAGCGGCGTGTCTCTTGATATAGAAAGAGGGGGCACTACTGCGATCGTCGGTCCGAGCGGCACGGGCAAGAGTGTGCTGCTTAAAATTATCACGGGTCTGTTGCATGCCGATGCTGGGGAAGTGCGCATTGGCAGTGATTCAATGACCGGTGCAGCAAGCGGCCGGGAAAGACGGCGTATTTGCAGCCGGATGGGCGTGTTGTTTCAAGGTGCCGCTTTATTCGATTCGATGAACTTGCTGGATAATGTGGCGTTTCCCCTTCGTTACCGCGGAGAGATCGCGGAAAACGAGATTATCGCGAGAAGTCTGGATATGCTTGATGATGTTGGCTTAAAAAACCGGGCGCTTTCATTTCCAGGGGAAGTCTCAATTGGAATGCGCAAGCGGGTCGGGATCGCGCGCGCGTTGGTGACAAGGCCGGACGTCCTTCTTTTCGACGAGCCGAACACGGGCTTGGATCCGGAAATGGGACAAGAGATTTACGATTTAATCAAGGAAACGCACCGAAAATACGGATTTACGGGTATCGTGGTCAGCCACGAAATTCCCGAAGTGTTTCAAGTATGTGATCGAGTGGTGATGCTTTACCGCGGCGAGGTGCAAATCGACGGCACGGTTTCCGAGTTTCTTGCTTGCCCTAAGCCGGTAGTGCGTCAATTTATTGCGGGAAGTATCACCGGACCGATTGAAATGTGCTAAGTAACAGAATATCGCATGATGTTTGCTGAGTAAGTAAGGTGGAAAACGTGGCAGAACAAGAAAAAGAGAAAGAATTTAAGTTGCCTAAGCGATCGTTCAGCGTCGAATTCTGGGTTGGGGTATTTGCCATCGCGGGTGTGGCTTGTTTTGCTTATCTTTCGATTAACATTGCCCGGATCAAGATAACTAACGCGGGATATTATCCAGTGTACGCCGTGTTCTCGGATATCTCTGGTTTGAAAGTGGGGTCCCCGGTTGAGATTGCCGGCGTGCAAATTGGGGAAGTCAGCGCTGTTGACCTCAATTCAGTTAAAGCCAAAGTGACGATGCAGGTTCGCGAAGGAGTCGCGCTGCGTGATGACGATATTGCGCAAATCCGCACCAAAGGAATCATTGGCGACAAGTACATACGCATTTCTCCCGGAGGCTCCGATGAAACGATCGCCAGCGGGGGCGAAATTACGATTACCGACTCAGCTGTGGACTTTGAAGCGATTGTCGGCAAGATCGTCCATTCTTTAGAAAAGTGAGGCTGTCTATGGTCCGGAAAATTTATTGGGGAATTCTCTTTTTTGCCCTTAGTTTTACGAATTGCCCGGTGCACGCGGAAAAACAGCCGGTGACGGCTGCGGGAAAAACTGTGATATCTACGGTGGAGATCGTGCGGCAAACGGTCACGGCGAGCGCGAACAAACTTGCCGCCGCAGAGCTTGATGAGAAGTTGAAGAGCATTATTTATCCGGTATTCAATTTTGACGAGATGTCGAAGCGCTGCCTTGGAGCTTACTGGCCGAAAACTCCGCCGGAGAAACGCCAAGAATTCGTCAGCCTTTTTAGTGATCTGCTGGCCAGGAACTATTTGAAGAAGATTCGTGATAATGTGGCAAAAAGCGAAGTGACCTTGGTTGAGGACTCGGCGCAGGGCGGCAAGGCGATGGTGCGGACGATTGTCTCAAGCGAAGGTCAAAGTGCGGCTATCGACTATCGCTTGCGGGATGAAAACGGTGCCTGGCGGATCTACGATGTCGTCATTGAGAACATCGGGTTGGTCAGCAACTATCGCAGTGAATTCGGCGGAATCATCGAGCGAAGCGGGTTTGACGGGCTGCTGGCTAAACTGCGGGAAAAAAACGCCGCGGCTGGAGCTAAGTAGCGCCAGTCTTTGACAGGCCCATTTTATACCAAAGAAGAAAAAACCGAGTCAGAGAGCAACAATCCTCGCGGCGTCAGGGCAGCTCCGTAAGGTGTTTTTTCAACCAGCCCGTCCTTTGCCGCCTGATTCAATATCTGCAGGCGATCCTCTGGCATTTGTTCTCCGAAGATTGTTTCATACTCAGCGAAGGAAATTCCCTCGGTTTTTCTGAGGCCGAGAAAGAAAAATTCGAGGATGGCTTTTTCTTTGTCGATATCCTCCGCAAAGGCAACTGCTTTTCCACCGGCGGCAATGCTGGCCATATAATCAGTAGGGGAAGCGATGTTTGCCCAGCGCCGGCCCAAAAGGCTGCCGGGAGCAGAGCGGGAACAAAAACTATGCGCGCCTGCGCCAAGGCCTAAGTAATCGCTGCGTTTCCAGTAACCAATGTTGTGGCGGCATTCGAAGCCGGGCTGGGCATAATTAGAAATCTCATATTGCCGGCAGCCGGCAGCCGAAAGCCGCTCTTGAGCCAGCAAGAACATCTTAGCCTGCGTGTCTTCATCAGGCAGCAGCAGCAGTCCCTGTTTCAGACGTTTTGCGAAATATGTGTGAGGTTCAATGGTCAGCCCATAAACTGAGAGGTGCTGCGGACAGAGCCTTAAAGCCTCGTCGAGGTCTTGCTCCCAGACAGTCAGCGTTTCCAGCGGTGTTCCGAAAATCAGATCAAGATTAATGTTGGCAAAACCAGCGGCGCGGATGTCACTCAACGAACGGGAGACATCGACGGCAGAATGAATCCGTCCCAACTGCGCGAGTTTGTCTTGGGAAAAACTCTGCGCGCCCAGGCTGATGCGGTTGAAGCCGGAGGAAAAAAGTGTGTGCAGCTTGGCGCGAGAGAGCTCATTAGTCAGTGTCGCCGGATTAGCTTCGATGGAAAGCTCCGCGTCACCGCTCATGGAGAATAGACCGCTCAAGACGGAGAGGATCCGGCTGAGCGCTGCAGCGGAAAAAAGAGTTGGTGTTCCTCCGCCGAAATAGACAGAACCGCAGGTTCGATCGGCCCACTCGGGCAGCATCTGGTAATAGGCGGCCTCGGCGGCCAGGCTTTGAACATATTTGTCTTCCGCATAAGGTTCTGCGCGCGAATTGAAGTCGCAATAGGGACATTTACGAAGACAGTAGGGTATATGGACGTAAATGCTGAAAGTGCTGCGGCTTGCGGGACAAGAATACACAAGAAGCTTGGTGTCAACTAATGATCGTGAATATCCGTTTAAGCAGCGGCCAGTTCCAGTAAATTATGAAAGCCCGTCCCTTGAGGCGTTTGACATCCAAAAAGGGATCGTTCCAATATCTGGCATCTCGCGACTGATCCCGGTTGTCACCGAGCAAAAGAATCTTACCGGGAGGAACGGTTACAGGCCCGAATTCTCTTTTGCCGCCCAGGACCCATTGAGTGTAAGGCTCGTCGTAGATCTTATTATTAAGATAGAGTTTCGTGCCTTTAACTTGCACGGTATCCCCGGGCAATCCGACAACGCGTTTTATAATATTAATATCTGCTTCGTCTATTTCCGGTGTATCCGGGTCGTCCGGTTGGGTAAAAACGACAACATCACCGCGTTGGGGAAGCTTAAACTCAACTACAGCTTCGACGACAAAAGGGAGCCGCAGGCCGTAACTGAGTTTGTTGACCAAGATGTGATCCCCGATTTCCAGGGTTGGTACCATTGATGAAGAAGGGATCTTAAATGCTTCCACTACCGAGGCACGTAAAATAAAGGCGATGGAGAGAAAAATGGAGAGACTTTTCAAAAGACTCCAAAATTCAACCCACTGCGAGTTCTTTCCCACCAAGGGGACACCGTTGGTAATGTTCTTATTCTTGTGACTGAGTTGAACGGACAATTCGATTCCTCGCTGTATATCTATCCGAAGCCAACCGGCCGGTGAACTGCTTTATAGCGCATCATATTTCATATCGGCAGACGCCTTACAACTATTGATGACGAGTAAGCAGCTTTGGCAGCCGGTTCAGCAACGATTTAAGCGTGATAGCTTGGGCTTTTGCCAAAAATCACAGCAAAGCACTCCACTTCAATTTCTGGCAAAAGTGCTGTCACTTTGGAAACGAAGACTCCGGTTTCGAACGCTTTTTCTTTTAAAATATCAATGGACTTCTGGTCCGTGACGGGAATTACTGCTGTTATATGATTGTTTATTTTCGCAATAATTCGACCTGGCATCCCATCGTCTAATTTCGTAATGGTGCCTAGTATGGGATAGGTGTGCCCGACAAGAAGTTCACACGGGGCAACTTCGAAAGCTAATTCGTCTTCTTCTCTGTCTAAGTTCATTCGTGCCTCTATATGGAACGGCCTGCCGGCCGGATGCTGGGCGCAAGCCTTTCTTGCGCAAAGTAAGCTGATCTAACCACTGTTATTGCACGGTATACCGGATGAGAGTCGTTAAGGGCCGAGACGGAAAAATTTTGATTTCAAGCTGGATGCGTTACGCCGGCCGCCCAATAGTCTTCGTAGGAGCTATAGCCGTGGATCTTTTCGTCCTTTTGCAGCAGTGGTGCATCACCTGCTGGAGGAATTAGAAGCTCGACTACGGTCTCTATTTTGGTGCGGGTAACAGACAACGGCGAAGAGATCAGTGCTACTGTGCCCCGCCGGATAAGACTTCTGTGCCTGGGTGCGATTTTTACCCTAACATCGCATTTGTCACGCTGCACTAATTCCACCTGGCGGCTCTTGAACTGCCGATCCACCGCAGTGACCGTGCCGATCAGCTCACCTTCCACGACGACAGGAGCGCCAACTGGGATGGGGGTGGACTTGGCGAAGCTAACAGTAACTTCAGTTGGACCTGTTCCCATGGCCAACCACGAGTCCTGAGAGGACATCTGGGATAGGAAAGTAACAAGCAAATAAATCCCGATCATCGCTTTTTCCCGCTTTTCTTGTTTCGGTCAAATTCTCAACAACTTTTCGAGAATTGAAGCTGAACCCCAAAAGAAACTTTTCCGACTAGCGAAGTAGTTTACTATGTTTATCAAACCTAAATTTGCTTAACCCAACCTAACAAAGAAATAAAGACCGCACCAGATAATAAATACCCATCAATTCCGAAGGGAAACAAAATCGCTATTAATTGCGATTATCTTCCGTAGTGGCTGTGGTCTAACTGTAATCTCATCCTCGCGATCGGTCTAATGGATCAAAATGCTTATTGCGACAACGAAACGCCAGATTGTTCCCGGGATGCCTCGCTAGTGCCGTGCGTAGCGCTTGCCGCTAATGGCAACCAGCGTTTAGACCTCAAATCGCAGTGGCGCGAGCTGGCCTATTGTGCGTCGCCTGAGGCGATATCGGTGCTTTCTTTCGACTGTGCGTTAAGGCTTTGTTGCTTGCCGCTGCGCGTGCTTCGCGAGTCCCAGGGCATGGTGTTGACCGTAATAATCGCTTCAGGGCCAACGGCCCATGCGATAAAGGAACTCCGTTATCTTGCTGGGATGGATATCATCTATGAAGAAGCCGAACGGGAAGTTGTTGAACAAGCAGTATTCCTTGCCTACCGTGGACATGAGACTGCGTTGGCCGGGGCATCGGTTGCAGCAAACATGCGGCAAGTCGAGCGGAGCCGACACAAGACAGACAGCAATAATCCGAGCTGCTGTGTGCCCAATTATGCACCGACTCCCCAGTTGCTGAATGCGATACTGGATCGCGCGATATTTCTCGGAGCATCCGATGTGCATCTCGAACCAATAGGCCGTGAGCAGAGGCTCCGTTTCCGGATTGACGGAGTGCTGCAGAGTGAACAGGGTTTTCAAGCAGGGCAGCAGACTGCGGAAGAGCTGATCCGGCGGATCAAAATTGTATCACGATTGGATACGACGCTGACGCGTGTTCCGCAAGAAGGAGGGTTTTCTTATCAATGCGGTGAATTGTCGGTGAGGATTAGGGTTTCGCTGTTGCCGCAGATCAGCGGTGAAAAGGTTGTTATGCGCCTGCTTTACAACAGCATGCTTGAAGAAATTTTATCCGGCCAAGGAAGTCCTTTTGCCCGATTGGGTCTTGACCTGTGCCAGGAGGAAGGTTTGCGCGCTGTGCTGGGACTGGATCGCGGCGTATTGCTGCTCAGTGGACCAACGGGAAGCGGAAAGTCGACATTGCTCTATGTAATGCTGCAGGAAATGAACCGCGAGTGGCGCAACATTATCAGCATCGAGGATCCGGTTGAACGCATTATTCCCGGCATCAACCAAATAGAGATATCGCAGGCTCAGGGATTGGGATATGCGGAGCTGCTTCCACGGCTGCTGCGCCAAGATCCCGATGCGATTATGCTGGGCGAAATCCGGGACAGCGCAACGGCGATTACCGCGATGAATGCCGGAAGCACCGGCACCCTGGTGCTCAGTACTGTTCATGCTGGTGACTGCATTGAAGTTTTTGCACGTCTGCTTCAGCTTGGTATGAATCCAGCACAGTTGATCTTTCCGCTGCGCTTGGTGTCTTCTCAGCGGCTTGTGCCGCGAAATTGCGCTAAATGCGCGATTGAGCAGCGTCCAACTTCAGCTCTGCAAAGCCTTTTCTCGCTTCCTCCGGATTCTGCTATCTTTGCTTCTCCGGGCTGTGGGTCATGCCGCTATTCAGGAATAGCCGGACGAATCGGAGTATTTGAAATTCTTCCGGTTACCGATCGTATCCGGCAGTCGTTTTTGTCGGCTTGTGTTGAAGAAGGATTCGACGTCAAGCTCATGCGCAGCTCTGCAAGAAAAGAAGGTTATCAGCCTCTGCTTTTTGAAGTCCGCAGTGCTCTGCTGCGCGGTGAGATTTCACCTGTGTTTGCGCTGCGCGCTGCCGGCGTCAGTCCAGATATTGCCGGGTACTAATTGAACAAATTTCCTTTGCGCATAGAGACAGATTATTAAGTTCACTATAAAAAATGTCGAATGAATAATACACGTTAGAGGAGTTTTTGGTTTGCGCAAAATGGGTTCTTTTAACGGTAACACTCTGGTTTTCTTGCACCGTCGCCTCAGCGAATATCTCGAGGACATGGCGAGCCTTGTCGATAATTGTTTATCGCCGGTTGATCTGGCAACCGCTATAGTTCTTGAGGAAGATTTGAATTGCCTAATAGAGGAGTGCGAAGAGCTGCTTATTTTTGCCCGACCAGGCGACTGCGCTATTGAGTCTTTTGAGCTTCGAGGACTCACTGTAATTGAGGAAGTGGAGTGCTTTTTTTCAAAAATTGCAGAAACCCACCCGCCAGTCGCTGTTTACGAGCCGCATATCCCCGTTCATTTTGCCGCTTGAAATAAGCGCGCTCTATTTGTTTCGCCCTTCTCGCGACCGAACCCATTTTACGACAGGCCCATACTTGGCTCGGCTGAAGAAAAGCTGTAATCTCAGCGCTGTTTAAAGTTAAGGGAAATGGCTGCTTAAGTTGTGTCTATTACGAAACTCCTGAAAAGAACAGCTTTGCCGGACAATCTATCGGCGCCAGTCCGCGTTGAACTGCGAGGCGCCGGTTTAAAGGATACAGCCTGTTTAGCGGACGAGATTGCGGCAGCGCTTGGAATTTCGCAAATCATTGGTCAAATTCTCGTTTCGAGAGGCGTGCGCTCTGCGGCAGAAGCGCAAGCTTTCATTTATCCCGCACTGCGCGATCATCTAGTAAGCCCGCAGCAGATAAAGAATATCGAAGATGCTGCGCTGCATATTCTTAGAGCGGTTAAAGAAAAATGCCGTATTACCATCTTTTCAGATTTTGACGTCGACGGGCTAACTTCAGGGGTGCAGCTGCTTCTCTTTCTCGATTGGTTCGGCGCCCAGGTCGATGTCTATGTGCCAAATCGTTTTTCTGAGGGATACGGCTTAAGCAAGGGCGCGATTGAAAGGCTGGCCGCTACCGGGACTCAGCTTCTGGTTACGGTGGATTGCGGCATCAGCAGCGTAAGTGAGCTCGCCTTGGCGAAGCGGCTGGGATTACGCACCGTGGTGATCGATCACCATGAGCCAGGACCAGAGCTTCCTCCAGCCGATGTTGTCGTGGATCCCGCGCAAGATGGGTGTCCTTTCAGGGAGTATGCTTTGGCTGCTGCGGGGGTCGTTTGGATGCTGTTGATCGTGCTGCGCAATAAGGCCCCAGAGGTGTTAGGCAGCGAAGCGCTGAAGGCGAAAAACGCGCTGCCGGATCCAAAAGACTTTCTTGATTTGGCATCCATCGGCACGATTTGCGATATGGTTCCTCTTGTAGGAATGAACCGTTTGCTTGCGCACCGTGGTCTTGAAGCGCTGCGCAAGACTCAACGCTGCGGACTGTCCGCATTGCTCGATGTGGCCGGTCTGCAATCACGAAGAATTGACTCCGGACATGTTGCGTATGTCGTTGGGCCGCGCATGAATGCGGCAGGCCGTTTGGGGGATGCTAACGATGTTATTCGGCTCTTGACCACTAAAGATGCCAAGAAGGCAAAGCGCTTGGCGCAAAGCATTGACCGGCTTAATTCCGATCGCCGGACGATTGAAGAGGCAGTGCTTTCTTCATGCCTGGCTCAGTTAAGCCAGAATCCCAGTCTGCTTGCGCAGCCTGCCATCGCGCTTTATGGCGAGAATTACCACTTGGGGGTGATCGGTATTGTCGCCCAGCGGCTGGTCGAAAGGTTTAACCGGCCAGTGGCGGTGATGGGCCCGGGAGAAATAGAGATGGGCGAGGGGATGCAGCGCGTAGTAAAGGGTTCGGTGCGCAGCGTTGATGGTTTTCATGTGGCCGACAATCTTTCGAAGCTTGCCCGTCTTCTGCTGGCACACGGCGGTCATGCGGCTGCGGGCGGCTTCAGCCTTTCGCTTGCTAATCTTGAAAACTTCAAGCGGCAGTTTGTTGATGCGGCCGCATCATGTTTGACGGCAGAGCATTTGCAGCGCAAAGTAACAGCCGATATGCAAATATCTCTCGCTGATATTAATTTTGAATTAGCCGAGAGTTTGACGCGCCTGGCGCCATTTGGCGTCGGCAACCCTTCGCCGGTGTTTATCACTGCATCAGTAAATGTCGATTCTGTAATGCTTGTCGGACAAAAGCACCTGCGGCTCCGGGTATCAGAAAATGAATGCGTGCGCAACGCTATTGCCTGGGGAATGCACGGCAACGCTCTGCTAAGGAAAGGCGAACAGGTGAATATCGCTTATCAGGTAGAGATCAATACATATAAGGGTGTTTCTTCAGTGCAGCTAAACATTAAAGAAGTCTGGCGCCCGGCGCCGTAAACGACAGCAATGCTCGATTCCTTTGAACCATCATCCAAGTATGCCCAAGTGCTGATTGGCATCGAACTTAGCGTCATTGCGTGTGTGTTATTTGTCCAGTTCTCGAAAGAGCTCATCGCGCGAGGGGAAGACGAAAGGCGATTTAAAGTGTCTGCGTCTGTTCCCTTATTAATGGTGGCCGCACTTTGTGGGTTGGCGCTAAACAGCTTTTTTGGCGGCGGACGGCCCGTGCTTGCGGTTGGAGTGGTAATGCCGGGAAGTGCTGCGGTGAGGTTTCTTCCCGTTAATATCGATGCTTGGCTGCGGCGGCTGTTGGAGCCTGCGCTGCTCGGTTACTTAGCTGTTCTGACATTGCTCTATTCGTTCAGCACTTGTCGCTGCTCTCGCATGCTTTATCAGGCATCATTATTCTTGATACTGGGTTTTCATTTTGTTGAAGTGCTGCTGCTTTTTCCTGGAACACGGGAGGGCTTAGCCAGGGCCGGTTTGTTGGATTTTGCTTGTTTGCTGCAAACCTCAGCTCTGCAAGCGGCACTGTTGGCACAGCTCCTGGGAGGGGGCTTCGCCATTAAGGCGCGAAATGTTCTAGAACGAGCAGATACAGGCCCGAGAGCGGCAGGGAAAAAGGTTGCTTTGTTGTTTGTAATGATTGCCGGTTTCGGGGCAATGCTGCGCATTGTTCAATCGGGAGTCTTATTGTCACCTAAGCCGCTGACCGGGGCCCATTATTACTCTTGGTTCCCCGAGAATTGGGTCGCCGGCTACAGCGGCAGAGAAATGCTCCCCCCAGTTCTCCCTGCGCTCGGGGAATATGACAGCGGGAATAGAGCCGTTTTCGAACAGCACGTTGCCTGGGCGAAGCGCGCAGGGGTAGGGTTTCTCGTATTTGATTGGTGGGCGCAGCGAACCTCAATCGATCGCCGGATCAGGTCAAATATCGAACACTTGAGGCCAGACAGCGGGATGCAGTTTTCGTTGATGTATGAGTCATTGGAGCTCAAGCAATCAAGCAAGGGCGCTTCATCCGCAGAGCCCAGCAACGTGGTTTATATGACCCGACAGCGCGCCTGGGAAATGCGGCGTCACTGGACGTATCTGGCACGGACGTTCATGGCTCATCCTTCTTACTTGAAGTTTGAAAACCGGCCTGTGTTGTTTGTTTATGCAACTCGCCACTTGGTCGGTCCGGTAGCGGAAGCGGTGCAAGAAGCACGTCAGCACGTAAAGGAGAAAACGGGGCTAGACCTATATTTGGTCGGTGATGAAGTGTTTTTTAATGTTGTCAGCCTGGATCGGACAGGAAAGATTGTTTTGCTGCCGGAATTACAGCCTGATTGGGACAGATTAAATGCATTCGATGCTCTCACCGCCTATAATCCCTATGATTCGACGCGTACGCAATATGCTGGCCAGAGCGGCGCTGATATCTTCCTGACCGATGTTGAAAACCTCTACCGCCGTTACCGCGGAATTTGCGCGGCTGCGGGTATTAGGTTTTTCCCCGGCGTTCTGCCCGGATACAACGACCGGGCGTTGCGCCCAAAGGAGGATCACTACGTTGTTCCGCGCAAAATTGGACCCGATAGAGCGCAGGACTTTTTTGCCGCGAGTATTTCGCGCTGGGCCATGACGTTACTCGATCAATCTTTGCCGGTAATGCTTGTAACAAGCTGGAATGAGTGGAACGAGGGCACGCAGATCGAACCGGCGCTAAAAAGCCCACCAACGGATCGCGACCGCAGCGAGAGCGGAACCGCTGTCTCTCAGGGGGAACACCACGAAGGATATGGTGAGTATTACCTAAAGATGCTTCGTAACCCCCTAAACTAACTAAGAAATATTAATTTCAGGAAATACTGAAGCAGCGGCGCTTTATAACACGATAAGTTTATGAAGAGGTAGGCGGCGGGGATGTGGTTAGGCCTGGAAGAGTATTTTTACTCGGCGTTTTTACTTTTTCGAGGGTTTCAAGATGGGCGTAAGGTTTAGAGCAATGGGGCCTAACAGGTCCGCAGTGTTGTACCGCGAACGGATGCTTTTCTTTGGCGGAAGCACCCTTATGCTTTCGCTGATTCTTATCGGTACGATCCTTATTTACAACAGCACCGTCGTTGAAGCGGGCAAGGATATCGTCGTTGAACCGGCAGTCGATTCGGAAATTGCGTTTGGTACCGTGACGTTGATCGCGCCGGCAACCCGCATTCCGCGAGGAACAAGGCTGGCATCTTCGATGCTGCGCGAGGTGCATTGGCCGCGGGATCAAGTTCCTGAAGGTGCTGTAAGAAGCATCGCCGATATTGACGGCATGTATGCTGGCGGCGTGCTCCCGGCAAATCAGCCGATTCTACGTAATAGTATCGGCTCAAACCCACCTTCACTGGGCATCAGCGAATTACTGCCTCCAGGGCACCGGGCTGTAACGATTGAAGTCAATGCCATAAGCGGCGTGGAAGGCTGGGCGACACCCGGCGCACATGTTGATGTATTCTTAACGTATCTCGACCAAGAAGAGCGCCTCTACAAGACGCGTGTTGCCGTAGAAAATGCGGTAGTTCTTTCCTATGGCGGTAAAGCAAAGAAAATTGAGGATTCTGAATTGGAAAGAACTGAGGTTCGCTCAACGGTGACTCTTGCGGTTCCGTTCGAGGATTCATTGAAGATTCAAACAGCATCAGCAGTTGGAAAAATTACGCTTGCCCTGCGCAACAGCGGCGATATGAACGGTCAGGGCAATGCTGAGTTCGGCGCAAACGACTGGGAAGGAAAGAAGCGCGCTCCGCAGCCGGATCAAAAGTTCATTTCCAACGGCTTTGCCGCTTACACGGACCACACCGGCAAGCAGCATGAATTTGTTCTTGGTCAAGATAACCGCTGGTGGATGAACTCCGGCGACGAAGGATAAGCAAATTTCGCTGTCGTAGAAAAAGCCCGGAAGAGCTGCCTCTTCCGGGCTTTTTTGTTGCGCGTTAGCCCTGGGCGAATGAACATGTTATGACTGGGCGGGGCGCTTGTTGATCTTCGAAATTAAGCGGGGTTAGGCAAATGGAAATAAAGAGGGTGCGGGAAGTCGCAGAAAGCGCAGCCCGTTTCGTGGGAGAACGGATTAAAGAAGCTGTTTTTACACCAGCATCTGTCGTTGTGAAGCAGAAAGGGGTGCGGGATCTTGTGACCGAAATAGACTTGTGGGCAGAAGAGGAAATAAAACGGTTTGTACGAGACACATTTCCCGACCACTTGGTGTTCGGCGAAGAGTCGGGACAAGCAATGGAGAATGCCACCGGCAAGACGTGGTGTGAACTAATAAACGAAAATATATGCTGGATAGTCGATCCTCTTGACGGCACGACAAACTTTGTTAACCGCATTCCTCATGTTGCAGTTTCGATTGGCGTTTTGGCCGGCGGGGAGAGAGTTTTTGGATTAGTATTTGATATCTGTCGGGATGAGCTTTTTACTGCTGTGCGTGGACACGGCGCTTTTTTGAACGGGCGAATAATCAAGGCCGCAGGCAAAAAAGAGCTGATCGACGCGGTATGCGCCACCGGCCTGCCGAGTGATATGGGTGAACCTTGGCTCCGGCATCAAAACGTATTCGATGCTTTCGTGCGCAATTGTCATAAAGTGCGTATTTATGGATCGGCGGCTCTCGATTTGTGTTGGACCGCTTGCGGGCGCCTCGATGCGTTTTTCGAATATGGCCTTAAACCATGGGATGTCGCCGGCGGCTCGGTGATTGTTGAAGAAGCGGGAGGGAATATCGCGGCATTCGCTGCGCCGGAGACCGGTCATTTTTCGCTTTTTGGCCGTTCCTTCTTAGCTGCAGCTCCGGCGTTATTTCCGCAAATGCTGCACTTGGCGCATGACGCCGATCAGCGCGTTAAGAATTAGCTGTCTGCTCAATCTTTACGCGGAAATGCTCAGCGTATCTCCTGGGGTGGACTTTTTGGCGAGAGTCCGTATTGATTTTCCGCCTGGATCGAGAAAAAAACTCGCACACCACCGCCGATTCCAGTCAGCACGTAGCGGTAGAGCGGCCCATGCACAGGGTGGTCGATCTTCTCGAGTTGAGAGACCGGCACTTCAGCTCGTTGAGCTAAGTTCTGCGCATCAGAACCGTAAAAGATATAATACTTTTCTACGGCTTCTCCCGGAACCTGCCACAGAAGTTCTACCGATGGCTGCGCTGGCACAGTGTCATTCGGGGTTTGCGCTGCGGTGCTGCCTGGTTCTGCCGCCGGCATTGAATCTTGCCCGCCTGATACTCCCTGTCCGGCTGCGGCAGGCTGCTCATCGGGCGCTTCTTGGGTTTTATGCTCTCTGGAAAACAGCGAAGAAACCCAGTCTACTGCCGAACATGAAGACAAGGCGCTTGCTGCAAAGATTAATAATGCCGTCGAGGCTGATCTGCAGATTCGAGTGGTGTTATTCATCGTTACTCCCCAGGAGAACTAAACATTATCAACCACAAATACCGGTTTTAATACAGGGGGTGAGAGTGATGCAAAATTTATTCTTTTACAAATGCTTAACGATTGCTAATTTAAGCATCAAAGAGTGCTGACAATTTGACTGTATCCTATGGCAGCGCAACAAAGCCACATGTCGTTTTCCTTTTTTTTGGCAATTTTATATGCCATTTTTGGGTTTTTTTTCCTTGCGTTATCCCCGGAAGCTTTACTGCTCGCTTCCGTGGTAGTCGTTATTGCCGGCCTGCTGCCTAACGTCGATGGCGGACAGGATGGGGCGGCGAAAGAGTTCGCTGGACTTTTAGCGGCCGTTCTGCCTCTTTTAATCCTGCAGAGTTTCCCTTCGCTGCAATCAGGCGGAGTCGCCCGGATGGCTCTTGTTGTAGTCTGTGCGTACCTTATTTCACGCGTTTTTGTTGTGCGTTTCTTGCAAACATGCACTGTGCGCCGGGGGATCGTGCATAGTATCCCGGCTGCAATTATCACGGCAGAAATTGTTTACCTTGTCTTTTATGACCTGCCCAAGGGGCAGCGGGCATATTTATTCTTTGCCGCACTGCTCGGATTTCTCTCTCACCTTCTCCTTGATGCCTACTCCAACTTCGACCTGATCGGCAAAGCATCGGGGCAGACAAAGAAGCAGCCGCCGGCACTAAAGTTGTTCGGAGCGACGTGGGGCAAGACTATTGCCGCATACGGTGCGGTTGCCGTGCTCGGATGGTTTGTCCTGCGTGATGTTTATCCTTATCTGCATTTTGACGCCAAGCTGGTTTATTAGCTCTAAAATTAGCGAATATATTAACCGCAGCCGGAATTCCGCCTGAAAGCCGTTGAATGGTGCATCTTTTTGGCATTCTCCGGGTGAAAGCCGGGTTAAAATAAAACGGTCATTCCGAGCGCAGGAGCCATGCCTAAAGGCAGGGTTTATTGCGCGAGGGATCTCATGCCTGAACAGAGCAAGGTGTGCCTCCGCTGCGGACGAACACGAAGGCAGAGCCAGGCGAAATTAATAATTAACTGATTCTTATCGCTGCTGTGCCATCAATTGCGTCTCCACCCAGGATTGACCCTGCACTGAGGAACTTTGAGATCCCTCGCGCGGTAACTGCTGCCTTGAGGAACAACCGGTGGGCTCGGGATGACGGTTAAAATACAGACGATGCAATAGCGCTAAACCTCTGCGCTCGGGATGAGGAGAAAAGATGACCGCTGCGCATCATCGCCTGCGCGTTGACTCGCAGCCATTGGTCTGGGCCACTGGGCGGGGCGACAGCGAAGGGAGGCAAGGGGTTGTGCCGGGTATAAAAAACACACGCCTTCAGCACCCGGCAGCATCGCTCTGGGCGAAGCCTATGGAGCGCACAGCCAAGGCAATATTTATTCGCTCATTTCAGGAAGGTTGCTGAAAAAGTCCACGGAGGGACTTTTTCAGTTGCGTCAAGCGAAATCTTCGACTTCGCGACGCTCCAGTTTTCAAGCACTTAATGTGCTTGAAAACTGCCGGTGCATCCTTGCACCGGGCTGGCGGCCTCTATACCGGAGTCGAACCAGAGCCGGCGTGCTGCTGCCTTTCATCGCTGCACCGTCATTTTTATTTCTTGCTTCCCGATCGCCGTGCGTCGATGTCGTTTTCGTACATCAGCGCTTCACGCCCGTGCTCTCCAGTCCTGATGCGGATTACATCTTCGACGGGGTAGATAAAGATCATGCCATCCCCCGGGGCGCCGCTTTTTGCCGCGCGACAGATAGTCTCCACTGTTTTCTCCACATTATGATCACTGAGAATGATATTAACCTGCAGGCGCGGCAGCATATCTATCTGATAAGTGCCGCTTCTTCCAGCCAGCGTTATTCCTCCCTGACGGCCATGGCCCCGGCATTCTGTGACGTTCATGCCGACAATGCCAATTTCGCGCAATGCGTCTTTGACATCGTTGATTCTTTCTTCTCGAATAATTGCTTCAATTTTTTTCGTCATCTTGCGTCTCCTCATCGGAATCTCTCAGTTGATGATATTTCTCAGGCGTAGGCTCTTTCTCCATGCTCGCTGATATCAAGTCCGACTTCCTCTGCGTTGTCGCCGACACTCAGTCCGATAGTGGCCTGCAAAATTTTTGCGATGATGAACGTAACGACAAAGGAGAATACGACGGCAATCGCCACGGCGGCGAGTTGCACCAAGAACTGACCGGGATTTCCGTAAAAAAGTCCGTCTGCTCCGGCTGCATTTACAGTCTTTGTTGCAAAAAGCCCTGTAGCCAAAGCCCCCCAAGTTCCGCCCATACCGTGACAGGCCCAAACGTCAAGCGACTCGTCGAGATTCAGCTTCTGGCGGAGCCGGATTGCGTAAAAGCTGATTGGTGCAGCGATTACGCCAATGAGCAGAGCAGCAAGAGGCGTGACAAATCCGGCAGCAGGTGTTATTGCAACCAGTCCTACCACAGCACCTGTAACAATACCCAGAATGCTGGGGCGGTGATCTTCGTACCAGCTAAGGAACATCCATACGACTGCTGTTGCGGCTGCTGCGGTATTGGTTGCCACCAGTGCGTTAACGGCAAGTGCGTTAGCTGCAAGTGCACTGCCGCCGTTAAAACCGAACCAGCCCATCCATAGCAGCCCGGCGCCAAGCACGGTGAAAGGGATATTTGATGGTTCCATTGGTGCGCTGCCAAAACCCCGTCTCTTGCTGATTACCAGCGCAAAGGCCAGAGCAGAGAATCCTGCCGTGATATGCACCACGGTCCCCCCAGCGAAATCAAGTGCTCCCATGCTGCGCAGCAAACCGCCGACTCCCCACACCCAGTGCGCAACCGGATCATAAACAATAGTTGCCCAGAGCAGTGTAAAGATAAGGAATGCACTGAAACGGATTCTCTCCACAAATGTTCCGGTAATTAACGCCGGGGTAATTACGGCGAACATCATTTGATAGGCTGCAAAAGCGAGATGGGGGATCGTTGCTGCGTAATCAGCGTTTGGGTCACCGCTGACGTTATTCAGCCCGAGAAACGAAAAACCGCCAATAATGCCATGGATGCTTGGTCCAAAAGCCAGAGTGTATCCGATCAGCACCCACTGGATGCTGATTAGACCAATCGTGATAAAGCTCAAATTCAAAGTCGATAATACGTTTTTCTTGCGCACCATCCCGCCGTAGAAGAAGGCGAGTGCGGGAGTCATCATCATGACCAGCGCTGTCGATATTAGTACCCACGCGGTATCTCCTGCTGAGACGGCTGCGGCTTCATTCATAGTACAGATCTCCTCTGTCTTGGCTAACCAAGGGTCGATAAATTGAATAAAATAAGACAAACGGAATTTTCAGCCGTTCTGTCTGCTAACTATTTTCTTCGGTATCCGCGCCCATACAAAAAGGTGCGCGATTATGGATGCTATGGTAGGTAGATCTTAATGTAACTGATTAAGTGTCTTAAGTCAAATCAGTTTCCGATAGACACTCCCGTCAGAGTGTTTTTGCAGCGAGAAAATCATGAGCACAATAACTTGCCGCGCTGTCATTCTTTTCTTTGTGTTGTTGGCCGTGTTGTTTCGTCCGGACATCGCCAAAGTGGCCGCGCAAACTAATGAAGATGCCGAACTCCGCATCGGCGCTATCCTGCCGTTAAGCGGAGCGGGAGCCACGTTTGGTCAGCGCGTGAAACGGGCGATGGAATTGGCGCACAAAGACCTGGCTCCTGAAATACGAGGCAAAGTGCGCGTGATTTTTGAAGATGATGCCTGGGCTGCTAAAGGGACTGTATCAGCATTCCAGAAACTCGTGAATGTCGACCAGGCGCATGCCATTACGGTGCTCGGTTCAGGCTCGGGCATGGCTGTGGCGCCGCTTGCGGAGCAGAAGGGAATTATTTTGATGGCGATCGGCGCCTCGAATATAAACGTCGTAAAAGGACGCAAGTATTGTTTTCTAAACTGGGTTACTCCCGAAGCGGAAGCTGAGAAGCTGGTGCAGGAAATCGCCCGGCGGAAATATCAGAAACTGGCTCTTGTTGGGGCGGAACAGGAAGGGATGATCTCAATCTATAACGCCGTGCTCGAAGAGATAAAGAAAGCCGGCATGCAAGATAAAATACACTTGGACGAGCGTTTCATGGCCAATGAGACAGACTATCGGACATTTATCGTCAAAGCTCGCTCCCGCATGGTTGATGGAGCCGTGTTGTTTCTTCTTCCAGGTTCAATTGCTTCGTTCGCAAAACAAGCGCGCCAGAGCGGATTTGGCGCAGACTTAATCGGCATTGAACTTTTTGAGGATGATAACGAAGTAAGAGCAGCCGAAGGGGCGCTGAACGGACAGTGGTATGTTACGGCGGCCTCTGCTCCCGCCTTTGAAAAGCGCTATTTTGCCGAGTATCAGGAAAATTCCGCTTTTGCCGCGGCAAACGGTTACGATGCTGTCAGTCTCTTGGTTGAAGCGTTTAAGAAAAACAACAGTGCGGAGGCTGATCAGATTGCCCGTTTCCTTTCGTCAGTAAAGAATTTTCCGGGAGCCGCTGGAACTTACTCCGCTTCCGGTGACAACCGGTTTACGCTGCCGGCTGGGGTGCGCATGGTGACGGAGGATGGTTTCAAAGACGTGCGTTAATTAAACGCTTCGTTCTACCGGAAAGAGGGTCTTTCTTTTCCAAAAAACAACGCCGAACAGAATCAGCGAATACAGCAACTGGCGCATCGGGCCGAGAATCGAGGGACTGATCGACAAAAAGCGAAGCGGTTCGGGAAGAAGGACCAGGAAAAAAGTTGCCGCAGTAACACCCCAAAATGAGCCTGGCTTGCCGATAATTACAATACTAAGCACGAAGACCATTTCGTGGAGGCCGAAGGATGAGGGATCGATGTAATTTATGTAATATGAGAAAAAGGCCCCGGCCAACCCGGCATAAGCCGAAGAAATAATGAAAGCGTTAGTGCGCAGACGGACGAGATTCACACCAAGCGATCTTGCGGCATGACTATGCTCAGCCTGCGCGCGAAGACAGCGGGCGAATGTAATTTTAAAGATAATACCCACCGAAATCAGCACCGCCGCAACAAAGATTGAAAGCAGAAACAAGAAATTGGTGTTGTCGGAGAAGTCGATGCCAAGAACTTCCGGGCGAGGAATGCCGGTAATGCCCAATACTCCGCGAGTTAGGCTCTTCCAGTTAATCAGTACGGCTGTGACAACGGAACTGAAGGCCAGCGAGCCGATTGCGAAATAGTCATGATCGAGCTTGAAGGAAATTGCTCCAATAAGCAGGGCAAAAAGGGCGGAGATGATCATGCTGGCGGGTATACAGATCCAGAAGCTCATCTGCAAATTGGTCGAAAGCAGTGCTGTCGTGTATGCGCCGATGGCGTATACGGCAATGTGCGCGAGATTAAACATCCGCCCTAAGCCGAAAACAATGTTAAAACTCTGGGCGAGTATGAGATAGATGCCGACTAGGATCGCCAAATGGATCAAATAGTCCATATCTAGGCCGCCCTTTTTTTCTTGGTAAAGAGCCCCTGGGGTCTGAACAGCAGGACGAGCAGGATAATCATGAAAGAGAAGGCGTCTTTGTATCCTGCCGGAATGCTGTAACCGCCGAAATCCAGACCGATACTCAGATTTTCCACTAACCCCAAAATATAGCTGCCGATAATTGTGCCCCAGAGGTTTCCCAAACCTCCAAGGACCATCGCGGCAAATGCTTTGATTGTGTAAGTTGTTCCCATTGTCGGCTGCATATTTGTTTCGTATCCGACGAGAATGCCGGCAAATGCTGCATAAATTACAGCCAAGGTATAAACCAGAAAACAGACACGTGATTCGTGAATTCCCACGCTTTGCGCCGCAAAAGCATCCGCAGAGAGCGCACGGATTTTTCGTCCAAGAGAGCTTTGATGAATGATGAATGCGGTTGCTGACAGAAGTGTAAGCGCGCTGACGATAATGATGATTTGAATCGGGGTGATATAGACGCTGCCGATCTCTATACTTTTTGCGGCGGTTCCGGGAGAGAGGGATTTGACATTAACACCGAAGCAAATAGAAACAAGCGCCTCGATGATGTTGGAAAGCGCCAGAGTTGTCACCAGCGTGAGAATAAAACTGTATTTGGAAAAAGGCAGTACAAAAATACGCAGCGTGACCGCAGCAAGCAGGATCGAAAAAACAATTGTTCCCAATCCGGAAGCAGCCAAACTCCATTGATACTCCACTGAGAGAAGATAAAAAAAGTAAACGCCGACCATCATCAGATGTCCATGGGCAAAATTGAGAATGCGCAGCAGGCCGTAAGTCAGAGACAGTCCGGAGCTGGCCAGTGCATAAATGCTGCCCGCGATAATGGCGTTGACTAATAGCTGAGGGAGGATTTCCATTAATGATTAGACGGCAGCCGCGATCCGCGGTTGACCTTCGCTGTGCTCCGGCGCGCCGTGTCCGTTCGTGCCAAAATATATTTCCTGCAAGCGAGGATCATTACGTACTTCTTCTGAGCTTCCGTCAAGCATAACCCGGCCCAAATCGAGCACAATAATCCTGTCACAAAGCTGCTGAATGAAGTTAATGTCATGCTCGATGATTAAGACCGTCTTGTTGAGGTCGTGCAGTTTTTTCAATGAATGCTCAATTTGGACCTTCATTTTTGGCGACACGCCTGCTGTAGGTTCATCGAGAAGGAAAAGCTCCGCGCCGAACGCTATCGCCCGGGTAATTTCCAGAAGGCGCATCTGTCCGCCGGAAAGACTTCCTGCTTTTTCGTCAGCACGGTTGTCCAAACCGACGGTGGCCAGAAACTCCAAAGATTTTTCCTTGTTCTGCCGGTTGCGCTTGCTCCACGGAAATATAACGGAACGATGATTTGCCTCCAGTGCGAGCTGAATGTTCTCCATGACCGTCATTTCACGAAAAATGCCGAAATTCTGGAACACCCGCCCGATGCCGAGTCCCGCTCTTTTTGAGGGAGCAAGATGGGTTATGTCGCGGTTGCGAAAAACAATTTTCCCTGTTTGGGCAATATTGAAACCACTGATGCAGTTAAAAAGAGTTGTCTTTCCGCTGCCGTTGGGCCCGATAATGCCCAACTTTTCACCAGGGGCGACGGAAAAATTCACTCCGTTCAAGATCCGCATCTCGCCGATCTTAAGTCTTAAATTAGTAATGGTAAGCATATGTTGCTGATAACTCCCGCCCAAATCCCTCAACAATATACTCAAAAATCACAAATCGGACAAGGCCCCGTTTATAACTTTTTTCTCGTATAAATACAATATGTTAGCTTATCGAGTGATGCTTTTCGTTAATCACCGTTCCCTAACAACCTGATATTGTTATTTGCATATTATTCCCGCCGGTATAGTTTGCGGCTCTCGGTCGTGTATTCAGATTTCGGAGGTAGGCATGACGGATACATTTGCTATTGCGCTGATTCAGCATGCGTGTTCAGACGCTTTGGCCGATAATCTTGCGGCTGTTGAAAAGGCCGTTCGTGAGGCCGCTGCGCGCGGAGCGCAGGTCATTTGTCTGCAAGAGCTTTGCCTGAATCGTTATTTTTGCAGCGCAGAAGATGCTTCTTTTTTTTCATTAGCGGAACCTGCTGATGGTCCTTTGGTGAGCAGGATACAGCGCTTGGCTGCCGAGTTAAGTGTTGTTGTTGTTTTCCCATTTTTCGAAAGGCGAGGTGCTGGAGTTTATCACAATTCGGCGGCAATCATTGATGCCGACGGAGAGCTGCTCGGTATGTACCGCAAAATGCACATTCCCGACGATCCGCTTTATTACGAGAAATTTTATTTTACGCCGGGAGACAGTGACGGGGAATCTTCCGGCTACCGGGTATTCGAAACGCGCTTTGCCAAACTTGGCGTGTTGATTTGCTGGGACCAATGGTATCCGGAAGCTGCGCGAATTACGAGCTTGCTTGGCGCAGAAATCATCTTTTATCCGACGGCCATCGGCTGGCATCCCGCGGAAAAAAAGGAACATGGGCTTAACCAGTGGTCGGCTTGGCAGACAATTCAGCGCGGACATGCCATAGCGAATGGTATTTATATTGCTGCGGCGAATCGCATAGGTTATGAACCTGCTTTAGGAACTGACGGCATAGAGTTTTTTGGCCGCTCATTTGTGTCAGATCCGTTCGGTCAGATCGTTGCCGAAGCGTCGGGGGAGAAACCAGAGATTGTTATTGTCGAATGCAGCCGCCGGAAAATGGAGGGTATCCGGCAGAACTGGCCTTTTTTCCGTGATCGCCGGATTGATTCTTATATGCCGATTGCACGGCGCTGGCTTGCTGGGGATTATTGATGCCTTACGCGGAATTGAAAAGTCTTAACTATCGAATGCCGGCCGAATGGTCTGCGCACGACGCCACGTGGGTAGCATGGCCGCATGAAACGTCTGACTGGCCAGGAAAGATAGACACGATTCACTGGGTCTATGCTGAAATTGTCCGGGAACTCGCCCTAAGCGAACGAGTTGAAATAATTGTGCGTGATGAAGATCAGCGGGGCTTCGTTTCCGATTGTTTGAAGAAAAATGAAGTCCTGCTGGAGCAATGCCGTTTGCATGTTGTCCCTACCGATCGCAGCTGGCTTCGCGATTCCGGGCCCACGGCGGTGTATGACAAGACCGGTGCGCTGACCTGGATGCAGTGGAATTTCAACGCTTGGGCCAGATACGCGAATTATCAAAGCGATCAACGAGTACCGTCAGCTATCGCGCAGACAAGCGGTGCCAATTTGATTCGTGCCGTAAGGCCGGATGACAGCAGCAGGCCGCTTGTGCTGGAAGGCGGGGCGATTGATGTTGATGGCGAAGGCACCTTGTTGGCTACGGAAGAATGTCTCCTTTCTGCCGTTCAGGAACGGAATCCTGGTCTGACTCGTGCGGGTTATGAAGAAGCGTTTTTTAAGTATTTAGGTGTGTCGAAAACTATCTGGCTGGCCTCCGGTATCGAAGGTGATGACACGCACGGTCATATTGATGACGTGGCAAGATTTGCTGCACCCGGCAAAGTTTTGCTTGCCTACGAAGACGCCGAGACTGAGCAAGGATACGCAGCATCGCAGGATAATTATCAGCGCCTTATTCATGCTTCGGACGCTGCTGGGAGGCCTTTAGAGGTTGTTAAGCTTCCGCTGCCGAGGAAAATCGTTTTTGATTCGCAAGTGCTCCCGGCAAGCTACCTTAATTTTTATATCGCCAACCGCACGGTTCTTGTCCCAACTTTTAACGATGAAAAAGATCGGCAGGCGCTGCAAATAATCGCAGACTTATTTCCGGGACGCCGGATAGTCGGTATTCACAGTGTTGATTTGGTGCTTGGTTTCGGAACGATCCATTGCCTTACCCAGCAGCAGCCGGCGGTTTAACCGCCCGGGAAAGCTTATTAGGAAATAAGTCGACGCTTAACTTTTCCCGTAGCGGCAAGCGCAGCTGTGGTTTAATTTCTTCGCCCTCCAATGGGTAACCCAGAGCGATGATCAATGGAATCGTCATTCGCGTGGGAACGGCAAGAAGCTTCTTTAACCGTTCTTCATCAAACCCTTCCATCGGACAGGCGCCGAGACCGGCGCCTGATGCAGCAATCAGAAACGTCGCTGCCGCAAATGCTGTTTGCGTTTGGACGTAAGATTTCGCTTCAGCAAAAGATGTGACTACGTTCGGCACCGGTTTGCGCAGCCGCTGAAAAGGTATGATAACCCGCTTCAAAAGCCCAAAGAGTCCACAGGGGTCGGTGCTGAAAAGGCGATTAACCATTTTACGGTTGAACAACGCTTGATCCCGGGCCAGTGCTCCATGCTCAACACTTTGCGCAAGAACCTTGTCGTACTGGGTCTTCCAGGCATCGGGATCGGCGGCAAAGACAACAACGCACGGCGCATGCACTACCTGCTTTTGTCCCAAGGCAACGTGTTTGAGTATTTCTTTCAGATCTTGATCACGCACGATGATAAAATGCCATGGCTGCAAATTGAAGCCGCTGGGAGCAGTGTTGGCCGCATCGAGCAATTCGTAAAGCAATTGTTCGGGGATCTTTTTGCTTGAAAACTCACGTATCGTACGGCGCCTGCGTATTGCCTCTAAGACTGGATTTGTTTCCATTTACTCACTTCCTGGATGGTGTGCAGATCGTAGGCTAATATGTTCCTTGCAGCAGCGCAACAAGGGCTAAAGCCTCGGCATCAGAAGGCATATGGTAGCGGCGAAAATCAGGTTCGGGACGAACATTCCAAGGCTCCCACCCCTGATAATCGGCGCGCCAAATGACAAAAGCATTGTTTGTCGCGGCGGCCTGCTGCAGGAGCAGCAGAAGCTCTTCGTAGGGGATGCTCTCTGCCTGCGTTGGCGGCTCGGCGGGGAACGTAAAAGTAACGCCGTCATTTGTGACGATGCTGCTGCTTACTTGTATTCCCTGAAATGCGGAACGCATATGCTGCTGAAGGAATAACCCGGGAGTTACGCTATTGTCATTGCCCGGATAACAGTTGGGGCAAGGATCTCTGCCTAAAGAAAAAGGGACTGCTGCTGGAACCGCGGCCAGCGTCAATTCTTCCATGGCTCGTGCGCCCGCAGCGTTGAGGTTGTCCTCCAGCATCGGAATAATGTAGATCTTGGCGTCAAGCGAGACGGCATTGGAGATCATCGGCAGTGCCCAGCGAAGCCGATCTTGAAATAATCCTTGCAAAGCAGGATCCGAAGTGATTCTTTCGCGGAATTCTTCGGGCGTATACTGCGGGCCGATTCCCTTATTGGGGTTAATTGGATCCCGCTGCCACGGGCCGTTGGCAAAGTAAAGAAACAAGTGCAGCGTTGAACCACGTGCGGTTGTGATGCGGATGAATTCTTCAAGATTATGGCGATCGTCGCTGAATGTTCCGTCGACAAGCATAATCGTGGCAAGATTCCTGCGGCAGCTTTGCGCCATAATCTCTGCCAGCTTGCGTGCTTGTTCCCGGGCATTAGGGTGTCCGCAGTGCAAGCACGACAGGCCAATGGGAATGCCTTCAACAAAACTTAAACATGGGGCGGTATCTAGAGCAAACGCAGGCTCATCCGGGGGCGGCTCGGAGCTGATTGGCGTTTCGGCAACTTGACCGTTGTCTGCCGCGTAGTTCTTGGCATCTGCCCCGCAGCCGCCCAGAAAGAGCAGCATAATGAAGTATGAAAACCATGACCGGTGGCGGGCCATAATAAAACGATTATTCGAAAGCGGTATCTTGCCGTGTTGATCCACCAGCTAATTTTGCGCCGTCAGCACTGACTAAGCAAGTCCGCGGGCGGAATTACGGCCGTTTGCTCCTTTCTTCGCTTTTATTTTGCGCTTAAGGGTAAGAAGGCTTGTTCTTGTGGGAGTAGTCAGAGAGGCGCGTAGCAGCGCCTCGGGATGACCCGCAAAAAGCACCCGGCCCCCCGCCGCCGCTGCGCCAGGCCCAAGCTCAATCAGATGATCCGCGCTGCGAATCAGATCCAGATTGTGTTCGATAACCACAACGGTGTTCTCTCGATCAACAAGCTTTTGCAGGACATTGCGCAGCTTATCGACATCGTTCATATGCAAGCCTATGGTCGGTTCATCAAGGATATAAATGGTGTTGACTGCTTCACGGAGTCCGAATTCGCGCGCGATTTTCAGCCGCTGAATTTCGCCGCCGGAGAGAGTATACGTTGGTTGTCCGAGAGTTAAGTATCCAAGACCGAGCTCGACAACGTAATCCAACGACCGGCAAATGGCCTTGTGATTTGCGAGAATGCTTCGTGCTTCGAGCATGGTCTTTTGGAGCATATCGCCGATCGATATGCCTTGGTAGAGAACTTCCAGTGTCGAATCGTTGTAGCGCAGCCCGTTGCAGCTTTCGCATACATTTACGGCATCCGGCAGAAAGCTCATGGGTACCTTGATTGTCCCCTTTCCTTGACACTCGCCGCACCGGCCTTTGCCGGTATTGAAGGAGAAATGGCTTGCGTTCCAGCCACGCGCTCTTGCCTCGGAAAGCATGGCGTAAATCTTGCGCACATCATCGAAAATGCCGAGAAATGAAGCCGGTGTTGAGGTTGATGTCTTGCCGGGCGGCGACTGATCGATTTCTACCAGCCGCTCGATTGACTCCAGATTTTCAACGCTGTCCCAATTCCGCGAGCAGTTTTTTTTCTTCTCTTTTTTCCCTGTGAGATTTTCAATTACGGCAGGGACCAATGCGCCATGAACCAGAGAACTTTTACCCGCACCGGAGACACCAGCAATTACAGTTAGACGCTTCAGGGGGATCCGCGCCGAGATATGGCACAGGTTGTTTGTTGTAACGCCACGAATGATTAAGCAATCACGATCACGCAAGTCGCCGCTTGGCGGAAAGTTTAGAATTTTTTGTTTTATCCGTGCACTGCGTTCGCGCAGAGCTGCTCCCGTCAGCGATTCCTGGCAGTTTTCGATATCCTGGGGTGTTCCGCAGATTACAATCCCCCCCCCCTCTGCGCCGCCTTTGGGGCCGACGTCAATAACATGGTCTGCGCTGCGGATTGTTTCTTCGTCATGTTCAACAATGAGAACTGTGTTGCCGTTGTCGCGCAATCCAGCCAGCGCAGCCATCAATTGTTCTTGATCCTGCGGGTGAAGACCGATGCTTGGTTCATCCAAGACGTAGCAAACTCCCGTAAGTGGCGAGCCAAGCGCGCGAGCCAGACGAAGCCGCTGCGCTTCGCCCCCGGAAATGCTAGAGGAATCACGATCTAGTTCTAAGTAATCCAGGCCGACGGCAATGATCACTTGCAGCCGGCTCTGCAACTCGCTGATAATTGGTTGTACTATCGCATTCATCCGCGGCGGAAACTTAAGCTGTTGGATAAAATGCAGCAGATGCACGGCGCTTCGCGAGGTCAATTCAAAGATTCGCTGATTCTCGACATATACATGGCGTCCGACCGGACCAATCCGCGCACCGTGGCAATCGGGACATATCGTGTCACGGACTTCGCTCCGGCCCTTCGCTATCCGGCCCCACCCGCTGCATCTTACGCAGACGCCGCGGGCGCTGCGAAACGAAAAATCCTGAGGGTCGAGCTCCCGATAGCCGCGCCCGCAGTCGGGACATACTCGCGCGATACTGAATAATTCCGGCTCTCCCCAGGCATCGCCAGCAAAAACTTCGATGCTGCCGTTGCCAAGCAAAAGACACTGCTCCACGGCTTCTCGCAGAAGCGATGACACAGGCGATGGATTTCTTATTGATCCGACGGCCAGAGAGATCGAGTGCAGTTTGTGGCGTTCAAGCCGCAGTCCGGGTTCAAGCTTAACTACTTGTCCATCAATTCTGGCTTCAGTGATTTCGGCTTTCAAGGCGCGGTTGAAGAGGTCATTGTAGATGCCTTTTCTCCCCGTGACTACCGGTGCGTAGAGAAATATTCGCTGCCCCTTGAACCGGTGAGCGATCGTTGCGCAAAGAGAGTCCAGTGTCAGACTGGTGATCGGCAGGTCGTGAACAACGCAGTGCTGCGTGCCGGCTTTAGCGTAGAGCAGCCGCAGATATTGGTATATCTCGGTTGTCGTGGCCACAGTAGAGACACCGAGCGGGGGAGCCGTCTTCTGTGATACGGCAATTGTCGGCGGAATATAATTCACCCGATCGACATCGGCATGCGAGAGCTGTTTGATATACTGCCGTGCGTAGGGCGATAAGCAGTCGATATATCGGCGCTGCCCTTCGGCAAAGACTATATCAAATGCCAAAGTTGATTTTCCCGAACCAGAAACGCCAGTTACCACAGTAATTTTATTGTGCGGGATGCGTGCCGTAATATTCTGCAGATTGTGTTCACGGGCGCCAATTATTTCAATAGCGTGATCTTCTCCGGGCCGGACAAGCGGGGGCGCGAACGGTAATGCGGCATCTGACGCGGCAGAAACACGGCATCCTCCCCGCTGATTGTGCAAAAGCAGCGCGGTTGAAGATTCCGGAAAATTCGCACAGTTTTTGATTAAATCGGCGGGCGGCCCTTGCGCGACTATTCTCCCCCCTTTTTCTCCGCCTTCGGGACCGAGATCTACAACCCAGTCGGCATGTGAAATCACATCGAGGTTGTGTTCAATGACGAGCAGCGAATGCCCCGAGGCCTTAAGTTCGTTAAACACAGCGAGCAAATCAGCAATATTATAAGGGTGAAGTCCTGTCGTGGGCTCGTCGAGAATGAAAAGACATTTTTCCTTTGCGGTGGTGCTTAAGTAGCTTGCAAGCTTAATCCGCTGCGCCTCCCCGCCCGATACGTTGTTTAATGGGTGACCAAGACGGAGATAACCAAGACCTAGACGCAGTAGCGGTTGCAGAAGCAAGTTGATTTTCTGCGCTCGCTCATCCATTCCGAGCACCGCAAAACACGAGGCTGTTTCATCGAGCGTAAGGTTTAAAAAGTCCAGCACATTCTTGCCGGCAAAAAGGACTTCCAAGACCTTATCCTGGAAACGCGACCCGCCGCATGCGGCGCAGGGTATAAACACATCAGCCAAGAACTGCATTTCAATGCGAATTTGGCCTGCTCCTTTGCATGCGGGACAGCGCCCGCCGTCGACGTTGAAAGAAAAAGCAGATTTGCTTAAGCCGAGACGTTGTGCCTGCGGGGTTTCGGCAAAGCATTCACGAATATGATCCCATGCTTTGGTGTATGTCGCTGGATTCGAGCGAGGAGTTTTGCCTGCCGGGCTTTGATCGATCAGGACAATATCATCAATCGCGTCGAACCCGCTTAGTCCCGTTATCGGACTGCTGGATTGTCGCACAATATCAGCCAGAGAGCGGCCCTGCTTAACCTTTTGATAAGGCTCATAGAGGCATTGACGAACGAGCGTTGATTTCCCGGAACCGCTGACACCGGTGATCACCACCAGCTTTTGCAGAGGGAAAGAAACATCGAGGCTGGCCAGGTTATGTGCGCGCGCACCGGCGATACACAGGAATTTCGGGGAAGCCGCTGGCAAGTCTTTGGCGGCTGCCGCAGCGCCAATAACAGGTGACTTCGCGTTTGCCGCCAGATACCGTCCGGTAAGTGAGGGGGTGCAATCATTGATGCCGTTAACCCGGCCTTGATATACGATTTCACCACCGTTATTGCCGGCCAGGGGTCCCAAGTCAATAATTTCATCCGCTGAGCGGATAACGTCCAAATCGTGTTCGACCACCAGTACTGTGTTGCCGCGCTCCTTTAATGTTTTTAATGTTTGGATCAGCCGCTGTGTATCGCGCGCGTGAAGACCGATTGTGGGTTCGTCTAGAACAAGAATCGTATTTACGAGCCGGGCGCCCAAAACCGAAGTGAGATTGACCCGCTGAAATTCGCCTCCGGAAAGCGTCCGCGACTGCCGATCCAGGGTCAGATATTCAAGTCCGATATCAATCAAGTATCGCAGGCGGCTGATTATTTCTTCCAAAGCAATTTCTGTAATTTGATCATTTGGATTATGGCGGGCCAGAGCCTCGAAAAAAGGCAGCAGGCGGATTAACGGAAGCTTCCAGATCTCCGGCAGTGTCTGGCCTTCAATTTGAAAGTGTGCCGCGTACGGCTGAAGTCTCGAACCCGCACAGCTCGGACACGTGATTTCGCCGCGAAAACGCGACATAAAGACGCGCACATGCACTTTGTGCCGTTTTCGCTCAAGCTTCTTAAACCAGTTTTCTACGCCTTTAAAGCGGGACTTCTGTGCCGGTCCGTAAAGAATCCACTGCCGGTGCTCATGACTCAAATTCCGCCAAGGCTGATCCAAGGCGATGCCTGCAACACCGCAAAAAGTCTTCAGCTTGCGCATTTCGTGCGCTGTTGCTCGTGTGCTCCAGCACGCAATTGCGTCATCATTGATCGATTTCGACGGGTTGGGAACGCAAAGTTCGGGATCTATCGTAAGAATCTTGCCAAAGCCATGACAGACCTTGCATGCCCCCAGCGGGCTGTTAAAGGAAAAGAGGAAAGGTTTCGGCTCCGGAAAAACCGCACCGCAGCTAGAGCAAGAGATATGTTCCGAGTAACGATATTCATCGAATACGCCGGGTTCACCTGTTGGTGAGGTAAAGACGGATGCTTTCCCGTGTCCATAGGTGTAGGACTGAGCAATGCTGGAGTGAATTCTCTCGCGAAGCACTGCTGAGCCGGGCGAATTGTCTCCGGTGAGTTCGATAAGAAGACGATCGACAATAACCGGCAGAGCATCATCCTCTGGCGCCTCCAGCTCAAGATCCTCTATTTTTTTTATGCAGCCTGATTGGCGGCTAAAGTAGCGCAAAAAACCCTGAGCACGCAGCGTAGCGCTTAAAGCTTCCTTACTGGCAGCTCCGGATATGGCAAGCGGGAAGGTGATCAAAACAGCAACCGGACAAGAATGCCGCAGAGAGGAAAGAAGTTCTTTTACCACTTGCTGCGGGCTGTTTCGTTGGATAGGCGTGCGGCAACTTGGACAGTACATGGTTGATAGGCGCGCCCAGACGATCTTCAAGTAATCGTTGATCTCCGTGACTGTACCAACCGTGGAACGGGAAGAAGTCATGCGGTTTCGTTGTTCGAGTGCCAGAGCTGGACGCACGCCGCTGATCGTATCGAAGTCTGGACGATGGAGGCGATCGAGAAACTGCCTTGTATAAGGACTGAATGTTTCGATATAGCGCCTCGCACCTTCCGCGTAAATCGTGTCGAAAGCAAGTGACGATTTACCGGAACCTGAAATCCCGGTAATTACCGTTATTTTATTGTGTTCGATTTGCACATCGAGCGATTTTAAGTTGTTTTCGCGAATTCCGCGGATATTGAGTCTGAGCAAACCCGCCGGACCTGCCTCGTGGTCTGCTGGGGGAACTTCCCGGTTCTTGTTCATTGGAGAAACGCGTAAAGTGTGTTAGAAGGTTAAGGCCTACTTGCCGTAGGCTATCCCGGAAAATCCGGATTAGCAATTATTGCGTAAAGCAGAATATCGTGAAGCCAATCATCTTTGCACTTGGATTATGCCTGCTTGCGGCTTGTGCTTACGAAAAGCAGGTCAGTACCTGGGATGTCGTCAAAGTACGCCGTTCGGCAGAGGCGGCTGAGCGAAGTGCGCAGAAAACCGAACGAATGCTCCATGAACTGCAATCGCGCAACGTCAGACTCGAAGAGCTGGTGTTGGAGCTACGGCGTAAAACCGAAGTCTTAAAGTAAAAAGAGCCGGCGTCAGCAGAACCGTTTGCTGCTAAAGATCCAGGTAGTCTATGAACCCGAAGATAAACAAATTGATTCGGCGAATATTTGCGCTGATACGGAAGAGCTTTTGTCTATTGATTGCGGCTTTGCCGCTGCTCTTGGCTTGGGCGGATACGGCGCGAGCGGGCAACGATTGTCAGACGGCTGAAGCGGCACTGGATACCGCCGGCAAGCTGCGAGGTTTATCGCCGAAGAGGCGAGTTCCATGCCGGCTGCAGAACAAGACCGAAGTTGAGCGATATTTGCGCGAGACAATAAAGAAGAAAATGTCGGAAACGAGGGTGGAGCACGAAGGCCAGACCTACCGCATGCTTGGTTTTATTCCGAAAGACTTCGACTATTTTGACAAGGTAATTAACCTGTATACGGATCAGCTCGGTGGTTACTACGACCCGGAAAAGAAGTATTATGCGATGGCCGATTGGATGCCCGCGATTATTCAAATGCCTATTGCGGTGCATGAGCTGACGCACGCGCTGCAGGACCAGCACTTTAGCCTGGCGGAGATGATTGATCAGGAAAAGCTTTCCAGTGATGTTGTGCTGGCGAGAGCCGCACTGATTGAGGGCGATGCCACATCGGTAATGCTGGATTATTCCCGCATGCTTGCCGGGCAGCCGTCGATCGCGAAGGAACAATCTGTTTCAATGTTCATGCTGCAGAATATTTCGGGTGCCATGCTTTCTCAGTCATTGCGTGAGGCGCCGCCTGCGCTGCAAGCGTCGTTGCTGTTCCCGTATGTCAGTGGTCTTAACTTTTGCCATGCCCTGCTGCGCAAAGGCGGCTATCGGGCGATCGATCGAGCTTTTTCACGGCCGCCTGAATCGACCGAGGAAATTTTGCATCCGCAGATATACTTGCGGGGGAAGCGCGATTTTACTGTGCCGGCTGATCCGCAAATGCCGGAAGAGCTTGGGCTGAAAGAGCAAAAACCAGTTTTTCGAGACACTCTCGGAGAGTTTTTCGTCTCGACACTTCTGGCTACATGGGTGAGCCCGCAGCAGGCCAGTGAAGCTGCCAGCGGGTGGGGCGGAGATCGTGTTGTGCTGTATCCGCGCGAGGGAGAGCGTAAATGGGCTCTCGCATGGCAGCTTTTGTGGGATTCGAAAGATGATGCCTCAGAATTTTTTGATGTGCTGCTTAAAGCTTATACGGTGCGTTTTGCGAAGGTTAAGGAGCAAGAGAAGAATGCCGCTCGATTCACCGATTCCGATTTTGGCGATATCAAGTTGAGCCTTAATGGCAAGGAAGTGCTGGTTCTGATTTACTGAGTGCTGCTCTACTCTCCGGCTTTTACGATAAACGACTCCATTTTTGCCGTCGTTTCCGGACTCAATAAATGCTCGGTCTTGCAGGCATCAATGTGCGCCTGGTCCTTTGCTACATGCAAAACTTTTACGAGGAAATTTTCAATCGTTGTACGCCGCTTAAGGATTACCTCGGCAATCTTTCGACCATTGTCCGAAAGCGACAGAAAGCGGTTTTCATCTTCTATGACCAGCCCTTTTTGTTTCATGGTCTTAAGGTTGGTGCTGGCGCTCCCTGTTGTTATATTCAGAAAGCGGGCGACATCGATGACCCTGGCATAACCGCGCAGTTGAACCAGTTCGAGTATGGCAAGCAAGTGGTGTGCCGCACTGTGTGTTACTTGATTTTCTCCGAATTCTTTCCAGACGTCAGTTGTTGTAGGCTGACTCATAACAATGCACTTCGTTAGGGTATATAGAATAATCGTTAAGCTTAACAGCGATTATGTGGTAGATCAAGTGTATGTTTTGGGTATCTAATTCACCCTTGGTTTAGAGAAAGTTGTGCTGAGCCGGATTTCCGGGAGCGCTAGTATCAATCTTTGATTTGTGGAATAGTCGGCACTGCGACAAAATTTCTAATTCGCAGCAGGGGCTGAGTTTTGCGGCAGGCCCGGTATGTATCAGTACGCTTATATAGATTAGCTGGTGTCTGTTATGTTTGGGATTAATGCTGGATTGTTTTTTATCCTTTCTTATTTCCTTGAAATTGTTCTTTTTACCTCTCTGGCGGCTGCGCAGACAGGTGCGCAACCAGGGAAGTTCGGGCGGATGCCTGATGGGCGTGCTTATCGAATTGATGCGGAAGGCTACCGTATTGTCGATCGGCTGGCAGAGCTGGAAGTAACCGCCGATGACCTGGAACGCCAGGTTGATGCGCTGGAAAATCAGCTCGCCGACAAGGAGAAAGCGTTGACGCGCCTTCGCGAAGGAAGGGGTGAGGATCCGGCGAAAGTAATCGAGAGCAGTCTTATCGGTGTTGAACAAGATGTGAGGGGAGTTGCTCCGGGCAAGACGAAAGCAACGGAAGTGCCCAACTGCAATGAGCTGGTCAGTAATCTTTACCGGCGAGTCGCACAACTTGAGCGTCACGAGAATAATGCACCGTCAGCCCACGTTCGATGTGATTACAACAGTTCGGAGAATCCTTGGAAGCGGGAGGCTGGCGAGCTGGATCGGCTGCTCCAGGAAGAGAGGAGCATTCGTGCTAAAAATGAGGCAGGCGACTTAAGAGTCAGCGAACTAGAACGCAGGCTGGCGGATGCGCAGGATTCAAAGTCGAATTCGGCAGGCCGGGAACAGCAGGCTCTCGAGCAGGAACTTGTCTCAGCGCAAGAAAAAATTGCTGAACTGGAAAAAGAGCGGACGAACCTGCAGAAGACCAACGGAGAGCAGCAAGCCCAGCTCAGGCTGATGGAAGAAGAGCGCAAAGAACTGCGCAGAGCATCACTTGCATCCATGCCGCAGGTCGAGAGAGGCAAAAATACCAAAGATGAAGTGTTCGAGCCAGTTCATGGACCCAGGATTTCGCAGCAAGAGGTTGTGGAGTTGAAGAAAGAATTGCAGACCAGCCTGGCGAAGCTGCAGCAAACAATTATGCAGCGCAAGGATCTAATGGATCAAGTGAACCGCAAGAACACCGGGGTTAAGATACAGATTCAGCCGCTTGCTACAGGAACAGGCATTTCGCTTGATCAGCTCCGGCAGCAAGTCAGCTCGTTGTCTTCAGCTTCTGATGTTGGCGCCATTCGAGGAGGCATTGGCGAGATTCAACGCAAGCTTAACGATGATATCGGCGTATTGCAGCGCTTGGCCAAGATGTAACCGTATTCCGCTGGCCGTGTGAGGCATGGCCGGGACGGGTCTAATCCCAGCCGATATAACAGCAAGCAATGATTAGAGATGTTGTGCTTACGGACCGTCTCTAACTCAGCTATTAAGCCAATCTTTATACACGTGCATTGCCCAAAGAGCCTGTGGCGCGCCTGCCGGAGCGAAGAGTTCCGATACAAATTTGTCCAGCGCAACATAACATTGAGTAGAACGGAAATGGAGATTTGGTTATGCGCGAAAACTATTATGTGACGCTGCTTAAGCAAGGAAGGGTCCAGGAGTTCAATCGGAAGAAACCACCGGTTGTGGATTTGCGATGGGTCGATTTAAGCAACTGCGACCTGCGGGGAGTGCAGCTAAGCGGGGCCGATTTGCGTAAAACGAATTTCAGCGGAGCAAACCTGACTCAGGTGAATCTTCGCGGCGCCATTCTCGACCAAGCTGATTTAAGCGGAGCGGTCCTGCGGCAAGCTAATCTTTGCCGTGCAACTTTAAATCAAACTATATTGCGCGGCGCGGACCTGCGCGAAGCTTATCTGCGGGAGGCGCAGTTATGCGGTGCCGACCTGCGGAATGCTATTTTGGATAACGCGTTGTTGATTGACGCAGACATGCGCGGTGTAAGCCTGAGCAGTGAACAAGCACATTGTATTGTTGCCGATGAATTTTGTCCTCAAAGAGCTTCCCGGCAGGCGGCATAGCAAAGTTATTCACTTACCATCTCACTAATAGCGTCTTGTTCGGCGCGCTCTTTGCTGTTTGGTGTCCAGTCGTTTACCCACTCTGCCGTGTTGCTGCCCGATTTTTGCGGGTTGGCCTGAACCTGAGCCAGGTTCTGCCGCTCGAGGAAATCACCGGCATCGCTCCACGCACTTACTTGTCCTTTGCTGATAAAGACAAAAGACCGTCCGTATAACCAGGATTCACGGCCTTCAGAGAATTTTTTCTTATCATCAGGTTCGCCAAAGCGCTTAATGACGTCTTGAGCAGACATGCCTTTCAGAACAGTTTCTTCCCGAACCTCAACTTCGGCAACTTGAGCTGCGGTTACGCCAAAAAATGCCAGCAGCGCCAATAACACAAAAGCCGCCCTTGTCATTCGCATCAACAAATTTGTCAAAAGAGAATACATAAAACATATCCCAACGGATTTAGTTGCTGGCAACTATACCATGGAAAGGTGATTTTCGCTTACTCTAGCTTGGGAATCAATTGCGCCAGCTTAACGGTGATTTCTTAAAGACAGATATCACGGTTAAGCTGGCTGGACCACGCAGGCGCTGTGTCGTAATATTGTGCTTGTTTTGCCCTTAAGATTTGTGCAACTGTTCTTAATTCGGCTGCAGTTTACGGATTATTTTGGAAATTCACTTTGACTTTCTCGGCAGCAATCAAATCTGACGCGAAGCCCTGGCGTATGCGAGTTGATAAGTTTTTTGATGATCAACGCATGAACCGGGCGATTGATTGGCTCCTGCTCGCCTATTGCTTGGCGGCGGGTTTGTCTATTGCCGTTTCACAAATTGCCGCGGTTTCATTTGTCGTTCTTTGGCTTTCCAAAATTGCACACCAGCGGTGCGCAAAAACAAACGGGCAGGTTAACCAAAATCTTCCCGTCGATCCTCATATCTTGATTTTTGCTGTTCCACTTATTTCGTGGTTCGCCGCAACCCTGGTTGCTTCTCTTACGGGGATTAATACAACGAAAGCTCTTTTGGAAATGTTGAGAAGCTCGGTCTATCTGCTTTTTCCTTTCAGTATCTGCTTTTTTCTCGTAGACCACGCTGATGGTGTGGATGCTGGAAAATTATTGGCGCGAATTACGCGCTACTTCATTGCTCTAACAGCGAGTCTTTGTCTCGCCGGCTTGCATAGTGCGCTCAGCGCAGCGGCTGGTTATGAAATAAAACCGCGCATACCAGGTGCGGTCACAGAATCAGGGCAGCTCGCTCTCGTTCTGCCGCTGCTCGTGTCTTTGTGTTTTGTTGCTTCTAGACAACGGTTGGAGCAGGCGCAGGATGTCCTTTGCGAGAAAGACGGCTATCGGGCGCGATGGATGAAGCCGATAGCGTTCTTTTTTTTCGTGATGGTGTTTGCCTGGCCTGGCGTTATACATCGCGGAAATGGCTCCCACTGGTCTTTGTTGATTCGGTCTTTAGCGGCGTGTGGTGCATTGATGGGCGTCTTTGTTACGTTCTGGCAGTATATTAAGCTGCCAAAGCAGCTTCGCAGTGCACTGCCGCATGATATCTTGCGGCTTGCCTGCGCGCTGCTGATTGCGGTTCTAATTATCAACCTTAAACGTGGTCCCTGGCTGGGCATCGTTGTTTCGTTTATTGTGTTTGGACTTCTTTTTTCGCGAAGACTCTTTGCCGGTACGGCGGGTGCCGTTGTTTTTGCCCTGCTTTTTTTCGAACCGGCACGTGCGCGTCTCTTCGCACTATTTCAGGATTTTGTTATTTCCGGCGGCCGAAAGAGCATGTGGTTGCTGGGCTTGGAGATAGTGGAGCGTTTTCCGCTCGGACTTGGACTCGGCAACGCAAATTTTATGCGCAAGCTGGATCCTTCACTGCCTTATATGCACCGGCACATGCACAACAATTTATTGAACGTCGCGGTTGAGAGTGGACTGATTGGCCTTGGTGCTTATATTTGGTGGATGGTCGCCGCAATTGGCTTAGGTTTTGCCTTATTCAGAAAAATGGCAAATTCACAGGATAGTGCGTCGCGGCAAATTAGAATTTTGCTGCTTGGGCTAAGCTGTTCTTTGCTAAGCTGGCAAGTTGCCGGATTGGTTGAATACAATTTTGGCGACGGTGAAGTTCGCCTGCTTGCTCTATTCTTGATGGGTGCGCTTCTTGCCCTGGCTAGCCGCGATATCTCACAAGGCGATATCGCGGCTCAGTAAGTTACGCGAAAAGGCCCAAGGATGGGCCTTTTCGCGCTGCTCCATACTGTGTCGCAGCGAATTTCTTCGCTGCGCTCGAAATTCGGCAACGCCGTCCGGGCGTTGCTCTAGCCACAAAATAAGCGAATAAATCGGCTGCAGTGGGAATTTCCCCTGAGAGTCGTTGAATGGCGCATATTTTTGGCATCGCCCGGGTGATCGTTGAAGTCGCGCATGGGCGGTGCAGAGAAAGCCGCTGCCTCTCTTGGTTGTCCTTAATATGTCTGAATACCTGGAGGTTCTGCGCTGCTTCAATTACGAGAAAAAGTGCAAACGCGTCCAAGCCGCCCTTTCGCCGCAGCACGTCTTTTAGAACAGATCAAAAACCCGGCACAACCCTTTGCCAACCGCAGCGCGTCGCCCGCATTGATTCGTCGCCATTGG